>JAFUIK010000031.1 GCA_017473955.1 Ruminococcus sp.
AGCGTTCGTCCTGAGCCAGGATCAAACTCTCTAAAAATTGTATGTTAAGACCGTAGTCTTAAAATCATTTTTAGAGCTTGTTCTGCTCAAAATTAAACACTTGCGTGTTGTCCGCAATCTCTCGATTGCTTACTGATGTTTTTTAGTGTCATCTCACTTGTAATTCTTGAGTTCTTTTACTCAAAGTAATTACGGGTTCTCACTTACTATTTCGTTGTTTAATTTTCAAGGTCCTTTTGTTCGCAATCAACAAAACTCACACCCGAATTTCTGTAATATTTCACAGTGTTTTCGAGGTTTTTCGTGCGTCCGTTTTTCGCGGAACATTTGGTATTATATAATAATAAAACGCAAAAGTCAACCCTTTTTCGCAAAAAAATTCAATTATTTTTTATCTTTTTTTGAGCCACCAAATGTTGACCACTTTTTCTTTTTAGCCACTATATATAGACCTCATTATTGACACGCGTAAATACTTGCTGTTATAATGTTCCTATACTGTTATATAAGGTGGTATGATTATGGCTTTTTGTATGAAATGCGGTAAAGAATTTCCCGATAACGCTAACTTCTGCCCTGAGTGTGGAACCAAGAAAGACACTACCCCTAATATTCAAAGCTCTGCAGTTAAATCTAAAAAGCAGCGGCGTCCGCTTAGCACCGGCGGATTAATTGCAATTATTGTCACCATAGCCGTTATACTTATGATTATAATCGGTGTTGTTATTTGGGCGATTGTAGATGCGTACTATGACAACAAATATGAGTACTTGCAATATTCTGAGAATAATGCCGAGGAGTTTGATATCGACGATGATGACAACTCCGCTGACCCACTCAGCGTGATGTGCGATTATGCCGGAGATATTGTCGAAGAAATCACAGAGGACAAAAACTATGTCGCATACGGATTGCAAGAGTCCTGTGCTGTACTCACTGATTCTAACGCTGACGATATTTACGAGCTTTACGTAGTTTATAATCAAAAAATCGACAGCGTTATTCACGCTAAAGCTGAAGTTTGGACCTTACAGCCTGACAACAAACAGCTTTTGCTGACAGAAACTCTTTACACGGAGATAGGCGGTAATACAGGTACACTCGGTGTTTATGCTAACGCAGGAGAAATTTTTGTCGGAGTCGAAAAAGGCAGACCTGACGGTTCGGGCTTTAACGATTCTTCCGTTTTCACACCGCTTAATAAGCTCGGTAACATAAAAACCGAAGCTAATGAATTCACTTCAAGCGGTAGTTATGCCCCAAACAGCAAGGCTACATATAAAATAGATGGCAAAACCGTCAGTGAAACCGAGTACAACACTCAGTACGATGCTTACTACGAATTGTTTTCCATACCTGATAACGCAAGCAACAGTGCTATGGTTATGACAATAGATGAATTCCTCACCATTTACGGTGACTAATCAAGGAGGACAATATATGCAAAATTTTCAGACTAACTTCAACCCTTTTTATCAGAACGTGGCGATAATCAAAAGCTATTTCAAAAAGCCTGTTATTCTGACGCAAGGCATACTGTACATAGTATCGGCTATTTTATCTGTCGTTTCCACCTTTGTAATGATGCCTGCGATGAATAACTACTTCAATATGTTCCTGAGTATTCCTGAAATTGCACAGGATATGACAGCTTCTGAGGCACGGTTCTTCAACTCATTTATGTCTGTGTATACTAATATAATAGTATTTGCTTCTTTAATTCCAAGCATTATTATGATAGGCTTAACAGCAGCCGCTTTCCTTATTATATATAAGAAAAGTAAAAACGATGACCCAGCCTCTACTCCTAAAACAGGTGTTACAATTCTCTTTGTGTTATCAATAGTTCAGCTCATACCGATTATCATCGCAAGTGCAATCCTGCTACTTGCAATTCTACTTTTGATAGTTGAGAGCATTATTACAAGCTCAAGCGGTGCTGACGAAGCCGCTCTTCTTTGGGTTCTAACTATCATCTACACATTTATTTTTGGCGGTATGATAGCAATCTTCCTGTTATACTTCATAAATCAGGTAAGATTCTATAAATCTGTACTCAACAGCCTTACAACTGTTAACCTGTCATACAAAGGTGCAGGTATCTTCGGTGTGTTCAGCATAATATACGGTGTAATCACTGCGATGAGCTCACTGTCATCTTTCTCGATAACTCCTATACTAAACGCTATGACAGAGCTTGAGCCTGAAATCGTATTTGTGGTCGATATGTTTGGCACATTAACACCCGTATTTATGTTCTCTGCGGTCACTTCAATCTTTACAGCGGCAATCACTGTTATCAGTGGTATCATCGCACTCGGATATAAAAAACACATCAAAAGCTACACAGAAGGCTTTTCCGATTACACAACAAGCGAGCAAAATGCAGGATTTGTCGGCGATTTTGTAATGGATACGCCCCCTGTTCAAGAGTCACATCCGACACATCAATCCGCCCCACAGATAAACGAATCAAAGTTTGAGCCTGTTGTATTCAACGATAACTCACCAATCAAACAGAACACCTACTGTCCACGTTGCGGAACTCCTGCAAAAGAGGGAGATGTATTCTGCAACGCTTGCGGCACAAAACTTTAAGCGTCCGAGGCTCGCAGCCTTTTAAATCCTAATGTGACCGAGCTCTCGCGTTAATAAATCAAGATACGTTATAACACAACAAAAGCCACAGCAAAAAGCTGTGGCTTTACATTTATATTGATTTAAAACTTTGAAAACTCTTCAATAATATCAGAATAGTCATATGTGCTTGTTGCGACGTAAAGCATAGCATACTTACCGCTACTTGATACAACACCCTTTACATCTTCGATGCCGAGCACCTTGTATGTCTCGTCATTTGAAAAAGCGGTGAGAATCTTCTCTGCCTCGTCAGGAGTTGCGGTAACATCGAACTCGTAGAATTCAACAAAATTGGTTGTATCAATCTTATATCTAACACCCTGCTTCGCACCGATGAGCTCAGCCTGCATCTCGGTTTTATCGCCATCCTTTTTGCTGATGAGCTCAAGCTCTTTTAAATAATCCTGCATACCGTTGAAATCTTTTTTGTACTTGTTGATGTCAACATCAGGAGCCTGTGTAGCCTCGGTTGAAACGGTATCACCATTGAGCTTTGTGCCATCAGTACCGATAGAGCAACCAGCAAGCGATACAATAAGTAAAATCGAAAGTAATATAGCAACTAATCTTTTCATTATTTTCCTCCGTAAAATGTAATACGGCTATTATACGCTATTTTACTTTTTATTTCAAGTATTGTATAATATTTAAGCGTCCGAGTGTTCGAGCCTTTTAAATCTTAATGTGATCGTGCTCTCGCGTTAAAAAATTAAAGAGTTCATATATTCTTTGATTTTAGCAAGAGAGCAAGGAACAGCAGAGATTTGAAAGAGATGCGAGAACAAACGAGGCGTGATATCTAAGCGTCCGAGGCTCACAGCCTTTCAAATCTTAATGTGACTGAGCTCTCGCGTCAAAAACATATATCCAGAGGTATATTATGAAACACATCTGCTCTGTGATGCGTAATGCAATAGACACATACAATATGATAGAAGAAAACGACAGGATAGCAGTCGGTGTATCAGGCGGTAAGGATAGTATGGTACTGCTTTACGGCTTGCACCTTCTGTCAAAATACTATCCCAAAAGCTTCAGCGTTGTTGCCGTTACCGCTGACCCGTGCTTTGAAAACAAGGACTCGGACTTCTCGGTTATAGAAGAGTTTTGTAATAAAAATGGTATAGAATACCACATCAAACGCACCGAGCTGTACAATGTAGTTTTTGTAGACAGAGAGGAAAAAAATCCCTGCTCACTCTGTGCCAGAATGCGTAGAGGAATACTCCACGATATGGCAAAAGCCTATAATTGTAACAAAATAGCTTTAGGCCACCACAAGGATGATGCAGTCGAAACTTTTCTGATGAATTTGCTCCAAGGCGGTGTAATAGGATGTTTTTCGCCTGTAACATACCTTTCAAACAAAGACATAACAATGATAAGACCGATGATTACACTCGATGAAAATGAGGTTGAAAACGCGTGTACAAGAAACGCTCTGCCACTGTGTAAAAGCAACTGTCCTGTTGACAAAACAACAGTAAGAGAGGAAACAAAAACACTGATTAAAACACTCGAGCGTGACTACCCTGCACTCAAAAACAAAATCATCCACGCTATGAAAAAAGACAATATTAGCAACTGGTAAACGAATCATAAATGTTCAAGCTCCCTCTCAAATAGGGAGCTTTTTTAATCAACGCGTTTAATCAAGAACGTAAACTGTTACATTTCGTCTGCCGAAATTGATACACTCGTCATACGTTGACATATATAAATCGACTAAAGCCGAGCCTGACATCAACGCACCACCTGTATCAACCGCAGTAGCATAGCCGTAGGTGTAGCCATCAGCCACAATATAGAGCTTAGAGCCGTATGGAATCACATTTGGGTTGACCGCTACTCCGCCAACATAAGCAGGAACACCTGTTGCCGTTAACGCACCTGCTGAAGCCGTATACGCTGTCGCTGAGCCTGTGAGAACCCGTGAATAAGACAAGCCCTCAATCACACCACCTGAATCCGTACCGTCCGACTGCGTCTGGCTACCGATGCCAAAAACATCCTCAACCTCCGCTGTGCCCTTTAACACTATCTGTGTTTCAGGCTCAAAAACAATAGTTTCAATTTTTCCCGATACACCACAATACTCACCATTTACATATTTATATGTAGTGGTGATTTTTTTCGTGCCGTTCTTACCCTCTGACTTAATCTCTTCAAAACCCTTCGGGTAATCCTCGCTATACTCAAAGCTTGTGTCAAATTCAATCTCATTGTATACGCTCTTTTTTGAGTAAGTCACCTCATCAATATCAACACTCATACCCTCATACACTTCGTTTGTAATCGGCACAGAGCAAACATCGTTTTTGTTTAGTACAATTTCAGCCTTATCCAAAGCATCCTTTACCGTACCGCCTGTTAAAAGCACAACGTTCGACTCTTCGTGATAATCAATCTGCACAGGAAACGCTCTAAGCACATCAATGTATATCGCATTTGAGCTGTCCTTTCTTTGAACCTCATCAGCGTGCTGTAAAGACACCTGTGCTTTCGACAGAATACTTTCCGTCGAGGTTGAGTATGTTCTTAATCTTAGTTCACGCTCTCCGTCTGTGAGATAAACATCTTTAATAAAATTCACAGTAAAAAGCGATGCAGTAAATACTACAGCTAAAGACAGCACAAAAGCTGTCACACGATTTAACTTCAATTTACGTTTCAGTTTTGGCATAACTGCCTCCTTTCCAGACAGCGAATCTAACCCGCCATCTATGTGCCACATTATACAAAGCGTGGGCTAAGCGGTCAAAACGCCTTTCCCACACTAATTTATGCACATTACACAAGTGGATATGCCTTATGATGTGCAAATCAACATAAGCTTTGGCAGAAAAGGAAGAGTAAGGGAAAGCCTTTGTGATAACTTTAGAAATACAGCGTGCGGGATATTTTGGAAACACAGAAAAGTTTTGCTAATACATCTTAAACTTTACACAAACAAAAATCCCCGAACAAAACGTTCGGGGAAATTGATAGACAATATGAAATTATCTCTTACTAAACTGTGGAGCACGTCTAGCTGCCTTGAGACCGTATTTCTTACGCTCCTTCATACGTGGGTCACGTGTTAAGAAGCCAGCCTTCTTGAGGGTAGCTCTTAAAGCGTCTGAATCGTACTGAAGAAGTGCTCTTGAAATACCGTGACGGATTGCACCAGCCTGACCTGTAACGCCACCGCCGGAAACACGGCAAACTACGTCGAACTTCTCGCCTGTTTCTGTTAAAGCGAGAGGCTGTCTAACGATGAGCTTGAGTGTTTCAAGACCAAAATAATCGTCGATATCTCTGTCGTTGATTGTGATTTTACCAGTACCCTGATAGAGTCTTACTCTAGCAACAGAAGACTTTCTTCTGCCTGTACCGTAAAAATATGGTGCCTTATCGTACATTTAAACTGCCTCCCTTCTTAAATTTCAAACATCTCAGGCTTCTGAGCCTCGTGAACGTGCTCTGAACCTGCGAAAAGTCTTAATCTGAGCATAGCTGCTCTGCCGATTGTGTTAGATGGAACCATACCCTTAACTGCGAGCTCCATAGCCTTCTCAGGACGTGTAGCCATAAGTGTTGAGTAAACTGTTTCCTTCATATGGCCGACATAACCTGTATGACGGTACCATTTTTTCTGCTCGAGTTTCTTACCTGTGAGGACAGCATCCTTACAGTTTATGATGATAACGTGGTCGCCGCAATCAACATGTGGTGTGAATGTTGCCTTGTGCTTGCCTCTTAAGAGAACAGCAGCCTGAGCAGCAACTCTACCGAGTGGCTTGCCTGCAGCATCAATGATGTACCACTTGCGTTCAACCTCGCCTTTTTTAGCCATAAAAGTTGACATAGCGATTTCCTCCATATTTATAGATTTCTTTTGTGCCTAGTGATAATACCATTATTAAAAACTAAAGTCAACACTTTTTTATAACTTTTTTAATTTACAATATCACTTGCTTTAAAATGCTCCGTTTTTCTTTAAAATGCTCTTGTTTTCTAATTTGCCATTTTTAGATATTAATTTATATATATACGAAAAAACCCTGATTATATCCCATTTTTGGCAAACCGCTCTTTGTAAGGACTTTGTAATCGAATAATAACGATACATTAATATAAGCCTTCTTGCAGTTGTACATTTAAAACACATCAGATATTATTTACATTCAATTCATACTTTGTTAACCCGAATTTACAAATTTCTTCATAATCGCGTGGTATGATGAGTACAAATTAAAGGGAGGTGATAAATATGACTCTAAGCAAGAAGCCGTCTGTGCTTGTTTGTGTAACAGGGCAGTACGATTGTGACCGCCTTATAAACGTTGGTTTTGAAAAGGCTGTCGAGTTTGGCTACGAACTCCACGTATTGTGTGTACATACACCCGTGAGCAACGCGTCGTTGCTAAGCGACGAAATCGAATACCTTTATCAAACAGCAAAACGCCTTTGTGCGGATATGACGATTGCTTTCAACGAAAATGCTCCACAAACCGCAGCCGACTTCGCGAAAAAGATTAACGCAAAGCTCATAATCACAGGAATACCTGACAACAGACCTTTCGGTTTTGTCGAGACCTTGGGTGAGCTTGTGCGAAAAATCCCGATAACTATGGTAACAAAGCAAAGCGAGTGCCTTTTGTACAACAGCGATTGTACTCTCAAGGTACCTGCTTAAGAGAAACAACTAAAACAGTGTTGCAACTTACTGTTGCATCATATAAACATATAATCAATATAAAGTTTGCACAAAAAAGTCCTGCTCATTTTTGCGGGACTTTTTGTTTTTCTATGTATAAATATGTATCGAAATTTTTCAAAACCTCTTTATTATCCCAAATGTTTGTGTTATACTCTACTCAAAGGAAATTTATACAATTTTGAGAGGTGTATATATATGTATACAGTAGGTATTGATTTAGGCGGTACAAACATAGTAGCAGGCGTTGTAGACGGTGAGTACAACATTATCGCAAGAGCCGAGTGTAAAACTGCTATCCCACGTCCTGAGTCCGACGTTTGCGACTCAATGGCAGCTATAGTTAAAGAAGCAGTAAGAAAAGCAAAGCTCAAGATGGACGATATTGATTACATCGGAATCGGTGTACCTGGTGCTGTTAATCCTGACACAGGTATCGTTGAAACCTGCCCTAACCTGCTCTTTAAAAACTGGGACATCAGAAAGATGATGAACGACAGAACAGGCAAATATATCAAAATCGAGAACGACGCTAACGCAGCCGCTCTTGGCGAGTTCTTAGCTGGCTCAGCAAAGGGTTGCAGAAACGCAGTTGCTATCACCTTAGGCACTGGCGTCGGCGGTGGTATTATCGTTGACGGTAAAATCTACTCCGGCTCTAACTACGCAGGTGCTGAGCTTGGTCATATGGTTATCGTTAAAGACGGCAAAGAGTGCGGTTGTGGCAGAAAGGGCTGTTGGGAAGCATACGCATCTGCTACAGCTCTCATCAATATGACAAAGGACGCTATCCGTAACGAAAAGCCTGAATTCTCATATATGCTCAACTTATGCGAGGGCGACATCAATAACGTAAACGGTAAAACACCATTCGATGCTATGATGGCAGGCGACCCTACAGGTACAGCGGTTGTCAATGAGTACATCAGCTATCTTGCTTGCGGTATTGTTAATGTTATTAATATTTTCCAGCCAGACGTACTTTGTATCGGTGGCGGTGTTAGCCGTCAGGGCGACAATCTCTTAAACCCTGTTCGTGCTATCGTTGAAGCTGAGCGTATCACAAAGCACAATGAAAAGCAGACATACATCTGTGCCGCAACTTTAGGTAACGATGCTGGAATCATCGGTGCGGCAAAAATCTGATAGGCACATTATTAAAACTTAATCTGTATAACAAAGGTCGTTGTGGGAAAACGCAATAACCTTATTTAGATTAAACTACAATTGGTTATACTAGTTTAATCGGAGGATGAAACGGTGTATAAACGAATACGCGACTTGAGAGAAGACCACGACCTTAATCAAACAAAAGTTGCCCAAAAACTTGGAATGTCGCAAACAGGATACTCAAAGTACGAGACAGGCGAAAATGATATACCTACAGCGGTGTTAATTAAGCTTGCTCGAATGTATAATACTAGTATCGACTACTTACTCGGCGAGACCGATTGTAAGGACAGATATCCAAAAAGCAAATAACATATGATATAACAAAAGCCGTTGCGTTTTTCCGCAACGGCTTTGTTTAATGTTATATCATTATATCTGCGTAAAATCATCTTCTATAAATAAGTTGAGAAAGCAACACGCTTAACGCTAAGACTGCCATCTCAACTACCGCGATAATTGCCACACTCTGTGGCGTCTGTCCGGCAAAATCGCTGGTAATCATCGGATAAACAAACACCCATACCACAGCCAAAAAGTTTACAACTGCAGTTATAGCAGTGCCCGCTCTGATATAACCAATTCGACTAATAATTCCCGCCAAAAGAGCGTTGACAAGAATAAGCACATTAACAGCCACCAAGCCCTGAAGCTCGCCCTCCATAAGCTTTGTAACCTCACCGCTTATCATTAAGAAGGCAAAGCCCACCTCAAGTAAAACAAGAATAATCAAGCAGACAGTGCGTTTAAGATTACGAAAAAACATACGCACTCCCGAGAACATTCCGAATATTCCCATAATCGCCGCACCAGTTGCGATATCTCTCGCACTTGTATCAGCAGTATTTTTGTCATTTTTTCTATCTTTTTCAAGCTGTTCCTGCATTTGCTCAGTACGGCTTTTTACACGCTCAGGCTCAACGGGCTTGTCGGTATTACTGATTTTGTCAGCGTTTGTAAGCCCAAGCTCAGCCTCAGTGAAAGTTGTGTTACAATATTCGCAGTATCTTTTCTCAAGGTTAAGCAACCCACCGCAATTAGGACAATTCATTGTCATTCCTCCCATTCCCGCGTATTATATCACAGGAAGTTACAAACTGCAATATTGGTCAAATTATGCATATTATCAGTGCTAATTATGATAATGTAAAAAAATAAAAGAGAAACACCAAAACTGGCATTTCTCTTTTATGGTGCCGGTGACCTCGTTATATAAACAGAAAACATATACCTCGTCTTGCCCCCATTGTGGTTTATACTAGTTCATCTTCGCTCTCGCTAAAAACGCCATACTATGGCGTTTTATTAACGCTCGCCTTCAAGTCCGTCCACCTTATGATAAGGTAAAAAATAAAAGAGAAACACCAAAACTGGTATTTCTCTTTTATGGTGCCGGTGACCGGACTTGAACCGGTACGATTGCAATAATCGAGGGATTTTAAGTCCCTTGTGTCTGCCTATTCCACCACACCGGCGGTTTAAAAGTTAGCGGCCCCTGCTGTTGCAGGGGCCGTAGTGGTGACCCGGACGAGAATCGAACTCGTGTTACCGCCGTGAAAGGGCGGTGTCTTGACCGCTTGACCACCGGGCCATCTGGTAGCGGAAATAGGACTTGAACCTACGACACTTCGGGTATGAACCGAATGCTCTAGCCAACTGAGCTATTCCGCCATAAAGCTAAATTATTGAAATTAGCAAGAATGATTATATTATAACTTTTCCCTTTTGTCAAGTTTTTTATAGATACTTTTCCGTAAAAAATAGAATTTTTTTATTTTTAAAGCTGTTTTTTCAAAATTTTAATTCTATTGCAACCTTTTTATACGTTAAATACGTTTATATAATAGATGGGGGTGATAATGGTGCGTTTTGCTGGGTTAACTTTTGAAGAAGTCATTGAAAAATATACCGACGCAGTAACCAAGCTGTGTCTTGTCCGACTGCAAAATTGGGCAGATGCACAGGATTGCTACCAAAACACTTTCATTGCCTTATACCAAAAAGCCCCTGACTTCAGCGACGAAAAGCACCTCGAAGCCTGGCTTGTTCGGGTAACAATTAATAAATGTAACGACTACATACGCTCCCGAAAAATCACTGTCCAATTAGAGCAAGCTAAACATTTAGTTTTCTCAATAGACGAGGATAAAAGCGATTTATCCTTTGCCTTGTGTCAGCTTAAGCCTAAGTATCGCGATATACTTTACCTTCATTACTACGACGACTATAAGCTCGAGGAAATAGCTGATATACTTCAAATAAAACTTAATACAGTAAAATCACTTTTAAAACGAGGCAAAGAAAAACTTAAACAAATTTACGGAGGTGAGATTTTATGAATAAACATAATTTTAATAGTATTGATAAAATCAAAACTCCTGACGAGTGGAAAGCAAAGGCTCTAAATATTCCCTGCACTCAATTAAGGGAAAATGACACTAAACCCAACAACTTTTACAGATTGGTGTCGTCCTTTTGTATTACTATCATCTGCCTGATTTCGGTATTCTTGCTTATTCCTATTAACGATGTTTTGCAACCTAACAATAACATCACCGAAAATTCTAGTCACTTTGAAAACACCGATTTTGAATCACAAATATCTAAAAGTCCGACTAACACTCAAAATCAAGTGCTAACTTCAACCGATAATCCCCACATAGAACCAACTGAAAACATAAAGGAACCAACCAAGACATATGAAACTATCACACTTCAAACACAAGCCACTGTAATTCCAACTTCTTCCACAAGTCACCCCACCACCAAACCAACCATAATCGAAACCGCAAAACCTACTGAACACCCTACACAAAAACCTACCATTAACCATATAACGGAAAATGTTGTTTTTAGCGGCTCTGTTAAAGTCGGAGGAATGTGGGTCAGCAGTGTCGATGCGTATTGTAAAGTATTTGACTCAAACGGAAATCTCTTGGGTAGCAACGACCTTTACGACGAACAACACGAGGCTGAATTTTTAGAAGAAATAAACAATGTTGAGTATTACCATTATTGTGCAAGCGAAAAAGGTCTGACTTTTGTTGAAGGATACTATACCTATGTGTTTTATAGACGAAACGGCTCTGTAATTTGTAGCGGTACGCAATACGTATCTTAAATGTGTTAAACACGCCACACGGCGTTTTATAAAGAAGCTTCTTTTTATTCAATTCAAAATAATGAAAGGAGATTTTTATGAAAAATTTTGCAAAAAGAATAGTAGCTTTTATTCTTTCGGCAATTATGATTTTATGCTGTATTCCTACTGCATTTGCTCATAACACAAGCGACAATTTCGAAGAGGGGGCTGTGCTTGTCGGCTTTCATCGAAGTGTCGAAAATGTACGATATATTGCACCTGAGCTCGATATTGAACGAGTAGAGCTGGCAAAAATGGACAATGACTATGTACCATATATCAACACATCAAACTTCATATTTGTCAAAATCACTCTGACTGAAAAATCAAAACAAGCAACCTTTGATGCTATTGAGCTTTTAAAAACTAAGCCTGATGTTGTAGTCGCAGAACCATTTTATACAGTTTACGCAAGATATAACCCTGGTGATGTGATTGTATCTTTAGAATTAGGAGCAGACCAGTCAGTCATCACAGATGCGTTGAAAAACTATGAGATTGAAAACGTCAGATTGCTAACTCCTGCTTCAAGTACACAGAATGTTTATTGTGTAACATTTGCAGAAAAAACCAAGGAAATTGTCGTTGAAGTCCTTTCTATACTCAAAGCTTGTGACAAGGTCACAATAGCAGAACCTAACTTTATTGGCGAATTTTCTGTAGAATCTAAAATGGGTGACGCTGATAGTGACAACAGAGTCACCATTATGGATGCTACTGTTATCCAACAATACTTAGCAAAAAACATCAAGAGTTCACAGATAGACTGCGAAGCCGCTGCTGTTTCGGGTAACTATGTTATATCAATTATGGACGCTACTTTAATTCAGCGAAAGCTTGCGGGAATGGATGTTTCTTTCTAATTCATACTGACTAAAAACAGCCGAGTAACACTCGGCTGTTTTTCTATACGTTATTAACTTTTTGCTGTTTAGAAAGTCTTCGCCAGTTGTAAAAGCCATATATGTCATTAAGCAAAAACATCACAAAGCACATTACCATTGGCAGATACGAAATATCCTCAACGCTTGCAAGCGACCACAGTATAATCAGCACAATGTCATTTAAACCGTAGCCGATGCCGTAATACGGCGAACGCAAAAAGGTAAGATACGCAGCCATAA
Organism: Ruminococcus sp.; assembly: GCA_017473955.1. Lineage (GTDB taxonomy): Bacteria > Bacillota > Clostridia > Oscillospirales > Acutalibacteraceae > Ruminococcoides. The sequence goes on from JAFUIK010000031.1 coordinate 12,776, forward strand.
AGCTCGTAGTTATCGACACAGTTGAGAAAAAGAGGTTAGGAGTATCAAACACTTTTAAAATGAAATAGAACACAACAGTAGTTACTGCACCGAGCACGCACATTGTGAAAATCTGCTTTTTTGAAACACGACTTACCTCGACCACATCTGTGTTTTTGTACGGATGACGAATCCACTCGATTGTCGAAAGCAATGCTATAGGCATTGACATAAACAGGTATGTTATCATCTCGCCCCAATAGTGGAACTGCAGCGACACTATGCCATAAAGAAAAGAAAACACAACTGTCATAGCCTGACCTATAATAAGTCCTTTCGCAACAAATATCAAAGCTGTAACTCCTACAAGTGATGCTATTGTTTCAAGTGCGGAGCTTTTGCCGGATAGCAGTGACGATACAACAATCATCACAACCGACAATCCCCACAATATCCATTCAAACAAGGTTAGTGACTTAAACGGATTTTTGAATTTCATACACATACCTCCAAAAAAATAAGCATCCGCAAAGTATCTTCAAAGACCTAACGATACTTTCCGAATGCTTTATCTGCATTTCTCTACCCGGTGGCAGTTTTTCTTGCACTATTATAATACCCAATTATTTAAAAATCAACCCTATTAATTACATTTAAATAATAAAAACAGGCGGTTCACAGACCGCCCCAACACTATAATAATAGCACAAAAAGTTTGACAGTGTCAACAGCTTTTGAATTATTAGTATACATTTTTAATAGTTTCTACTTGTTGCACTAGTATTTTATGTATACTTTGTACAAAATTACATATTGCAAAACCTTGTACCATATGTTATATTATAGATGAAAAGAGGAGGGCGAGTCCAATGTACAAGTAACACAAAAGACTTTAACACCACTTACGGCAAAGTTCAGATGCTAATATATAAAACTTTAATGTATTATAGATAAGCAATTTCCGTAAAACATAAGACCAAACACTCCTTTTCAATAATATTACAACATCTGGATTTTGAATGGTAAAAAGTCAAAAACAAAAGCCAATGACAAACTTTACAGACGGTGTTTCTCTAAAAAGAGAATGAAGCGATGGCTAAACAACACCAAGTAGTGAACAGTAGTCAAAAGCGACCATACCGCAGAAAGAGAGGATAATATGAAGCTAGATATCAAGAATCACCAGAAATAACCCTTAGTTGAAGTCAAGTGACAACAGCTAAGGGTTATTTTTATTGCAAAAATTATGTATCTATGTTACACTTTCTTCATATTATTACAAAGTCTGAGGTGCTCACAATGTCGGCAACGGCCGTAAAATATGATAAGCAAATAAAGGCAAAAAAAGCCTTGCCCGAAAAAAAGCCAAAATCCATTGCCCGAAAAACCTACATCGAGGTTATGCGAATTGTTGCATCGTTTCTGGTTATCGTTAATCACACAAACAGCGATGTCTTTCTCAAGATGTGCGAACCTCAGTCGTTAACGTGGTACTTTTCGCTCACGTACTTTTACATAAGCAAAATCGCTGTGCCTGTTTTCTTTATGATTATGGGCGGACTATTGCTCCAAAAAATTGACAAACCGAAAAAATCTGTCGAGCGAGTTGTACGAATGGTCGTTGTCACCGTTTTGTTCTCACTTGCGTATTACATAAAAGCCCACTGGCACAATCCGTCAAGTATGAGTGTGTTTGAATTTGTGAAGCAAATATTCACCTTTCGCAGTGCCAACGCTTACTGGTATATTTACGCGTACATCGGCTTGTTAATACTCTTGCCACTTATGCAACGAATGGCTAACGCTTTTTCAAAAAGAGCCACAATGTACTTTGTTGTGTTGTCTATGGGAGTTATGGGCTTCATCCCGCTGATGAACATTTTCTTTAAAATCACCCCGCACCACTATGTTACAGATATGTTCTTTCCGGTACACTTAGGCATCGTGTTTATGGGATACTACATCGAAAAGTATATGAAAATCGACAAAAAAGCGTTTTTACTCTCGGTTTTCTCCTTTGTATTTTTAATCGCTTTTCAGGTTGTCGTTACCTCTGTTTTCTATGATAAAAATTCAGCGTCATATCTTCAGCTTGACAACTGGCAGTACCTGACAATAACCCTGAGTGCTACTTGCTTTTACGTTATCTTCAAGTACATTTCGACAGTTTACAAAACAAAGGAAGCTACCGCAAAGGTGCTATGCTATCTAGGCTCGCTGACCTTCGGTATCTACCTGATTTCGGATATGATGATATCCTTAACCCGCGAGCTTTACGCAAATTTACAGCAGGATTGCTCTATTATGGTTGCAACAATCATCTGGGAAATACTAATCTTCGCACTTTGCGGTGTAATCACAGCAGTGCTGAAATTCATCCCCGGACTTAAAAAGCTTTTATAACAAAAAAAGGGACAACCACACGGTTGTCCCTTTTTAATCATATAATACAGATTCACCCTACTCTTATATCTTCAACCTCAAAAATATAGACTTCATTAGCAATATTTTCATCAGCATCTTTTACATATACATTGACTTCATATCTTCCGATTGGTAACTTCCCAATACTGAATGAATTATCCTCAGAATAATCTTGCTTTAAATTTTGCTCATTCATTTCAAAACGATATTCATAAGGAGCTGTTCCACCATATGAGTTGGCTGTTATGACAATATCATCACTTTCATTAAAGTAAAACAAATTTTTATTCACAGCTCCAATAATCAAGCTGTAATCATCAGTGCTTTCGACAACTCTATATTCGAAATCATATACATACTCTTCATTGTATTTATTATATATTCCTATCTCAATACAATACTCTCCTGTTCGCTCGAATTCATAGGTAAATGTAGACTCTTCAGATTCTGCTACATTAATTCCGTCAATTCTCATTACATATCTAAGCGGATTACCATCGGAACTCACAGCACTTACATTAAATGTAACAGGAACACCAACCATAGCTTTTCCAGTGTCAAAGTCAGCGGTTATGTTGTTAATAGTAACATAGGTATATAATCCATAATCATCATGATTGAAAGCTGGTATAATCTTTGCAAGTTTCATCTGAATCATTGTAGAATCCATTATGGTTAACCTACTATCAGCATCGACATCAGCTAATTCTTCACTTAAACTCGAAAATTCTGTAAGTCCAACTAGAGCTCTTTGAATCTCAACAGCATCTGTAATTTCAATCTTACCATCACAGTTTACATCCCCGAATAGGTGAGGAGCTGGTACCGCTCTAGTGCTTATTACACACGCACACACTAATAATGCTAAACATATAAAAACAGAAATTATTTTTTTCATAATATAAACCTCAACTCTTAATAATAAATTTTGCACTAATCGATACAAGCATAAACGCCATTAGCGAATCTGTCATCAACCTTGGCTAATACTCGTTGTATATACACACAATCCGTTGTAGAAACGCTCCCATCTCCGTCTACATCTGCCAATACTAGAGCCTCATTCGACAATGTAGATATTTGAGCCAAATGGCTTTGTATAGTAGTAACATCAACTGATGTAACTGAGCCACTATTGTCTACATCGCCAACCATTCCTATTTTATAACCAAAATATCTGGTATAAGCATTAATTGTTTTTTCTTCTGTATCATCTATTACATATTTATTACTACTATCAACAATACATATCTTATCAATTACAACTGGATCTGAAGAAGAACTAGTATCCGCTATTTTTATATAATATTTTTTCCATGGTGCAGGATGCGAGATCAACGTACCAAAATCAAATAAAAATGTCGCACTCTGCACAGTATCGGCAATTCCTGAATAGTTATAATTACTTCCACTATATGTAAGAAAGGTTGCAACTTTTTGCTGAGGAGCTAAACTGTTAAGCGAAGACAATCCCAATTCAACCAATACCTGATTTCTTTTAGGAATGGTAATAGTAACTTCCGAAACTAGATCCAAATTATACTCTTCTACAACAGCAACATAATATAAATAACTATACAAAATTGCTTGGCGACCATCAACATTTTGAATGCTAGCATTTGATACTAAATTCAAAGCATCATACATAACCCACATAAATCCTTGATTACCGTAATCAACCCCGTGTGAGTTAACAATTTTGAAAGCACCCTTTTCAAAATCTTGAATAACTCCGTCTTTATTCAAATCATATTGAATACTATCATCGTAGCCAACTATAGCTAACGCATGATAATCACCATCGTCATTATCATCGTATTGTTTAATGCAAACCTGTTCTCCCACATGAGATGAACCATCAGCGGTAGTTAGTATTTGATAATCCCAAGTATCAAAGTCGGTTATAAAGGTCAATACAAAACCAGAATTTAATAAACTCTTCATTGGCACTAGCTTAGATGAGTTATAAGAATTTATGGGGGTATTTACTGATGGTTCAGAAAACAAATATTTGTTATAATCAGAAATCCTATATTCAAGTGCGGTTCTCATACCATTCGCATCCGTGTACCACTCTCTATATTCTGGAACTGTAGCGTATACACTTGGAGTAAATTCTGAATATCGCACAGCACCATGCCGTTTTAAAACATCATATATACTTGTAAATGAAACTCCGACATTTTCACCTTGATTCACCAAGTTATAAGCCCACTTCGGTGAAAACTGCATAGTAGAATCAAATTTAGCATCCCAACCATTCAAAGTAGCTACTTGATAGCCAAATTGATAGTATGTCGCAGCCCAGGATGCACAAGAGTTAATTTCACCTTGACTTCTAACTTGCGGAAAACTATTGCTAGCACTCAAATCAACAGAAGAGGGAAGCGTTCCCACAGTACTACACGGAAAATCTTCGTTGCCACTGTCTAATATAGGTTCCATAGTATCAATTACTCCACCTAATGCCAATTCTACATGAGAAGTTTCAGCACACGCCGGCAACAAACTCATCATAACACCACAAATAACCAACCCAATAGAAATTATATGTTTTATTGTTTTCATAATTAGTCCTCCTTTAGTGTTGGTGCGAGGACATACCTCGTTTGTAGTATAGCATAATCCTTCTCTAAATAACGCATCTGGTATAATATGTACGTTTTCTGGTATAATTTGCACATTTTTACTCCAAATGCAAGTAAAGATACTAAGCCTACATAATAAATACAATGTGTCACCACATTATTATAACAAAATTTGGTAATTTACTCAATTAGCAAATAGCATAAAGTTCTATGCTACTGTTTGTATAATATCACTGCATAAAAAAAGGACAACCGTGTGGTTGTCCCTTTTTAATCTATGTTTACTTAATCTTCAACAGGGAAGGAGGTTATACTTCCTGCTAAATAAAACTGAATTGTTGAAACATCAAATGTATTAATTTTTCCGTCGCCTGTTACATCAGATGCGACTATTTGCTCACTTGAAAACTCAACTAAATCTGACAGATAATATTGTATTTCTGTTGTATCAAATGTATTCACAACCCCATTCATATCAGCATCACCATACAAAACAACTTTTGTAGCAGTTGGCGATGAATACTTAGTTTCAGGAAAAACATTATCCACAGAACTATTTACAGTCACAGCACATCTTATATACTTTAATCTATCATTTGAGGTTATTGTGTATAAAACATAAACACTGCAGTTATTATCAAAATTAATACAGATTTTGCTTTTCTCATATGATAATACCACCTTGATAATTATTATATCTATAAACTTTAAATGCTCTATTGTTATTCAAACTCATTCTATGTGTATCAGCTCTTAGTACCTCCAAATTGTATGAGCTGAATTTCTCTAGCTTTGCGAGAGCTCGTTGTAGTTTTGTTACATCCATTATTGTTATGTTTTCTTCCGCTAATTCATCAAGTACTGTTAACTGTGATGAATTAAAACTACACATTTGTGCTATGTTGTTCTGCACAAGGGTAACATCAAAAATGGAAAACTCACCACTATTATCTACGTCACCTGACACAGTATTAACTACACACAATTCATTGTATGCAAACTTTAAATCCCAATAAGCATATGACACTTCAATTTCTTCAGTCTCTTCTGCATAAACATTAACAGCTTTTTCTAAACAATCTTGAAAATCTTTCCACAAGTCTTGTGGATAGTATGAATCATCATTTGTTTCAAAACTACAATAGTCAATTAGGTATTTAAGCTCCCTGCGGTATAAAATAATTTTTTCTGCCGCCGCATCAAGTCTTGGGTAAAAACTGTTGATTTCTTCTACTGTTGGAACTCGTTCTTCGGTTACTGCCATATAAAAGTCATTAAATTCCTTACCAACTTCAATAAACTCACTAGCACTGTCTAAATAACAATCTAAGGGCAGGGCACCTGGATCTTGTTCCAGCTCTATACGGAAAGTATAGTAATATTCAGCATAATAAGCTCTTAGATTCTCTAATAACTTATATACATTCACCTCTTCGCTTACTGTATCCTGAGCAAACACAGACAATACAGAAAGGCACAAAACCATCATCGCAACCATTAAAGCAATTAGCTTTTTCATTCTTTTCATAAATATTCCTCCTTTAGTGTTGGTGCGAGGATATACCTCGTCTGTAGTATAGCATAATCCTCTTCTAAATAACGCATCTGATATAATATGTACGTTTTCTGGTATAATTTGCACATTTATACTCCAAATGCAAGTAAAGATACTAAGCCTACATAATAAATACAATGTGTCACAGCATTATTATAACAAAAATTGGTAATTTGCTCAATTAGCAAATAGCATAAAGTTCTATACTACTGCTTGTATAATATCACCGCATAAAAAAGGGGTTGTCACACCACTTTCGGTAAGACAACCCCTGCTTTATTTTATCAAATTTTTAAGGCTCGAACACTCAGACGCTTAAATTAACCGTTTGTACTGTAGTTAGGAGCTTCCTTAGTAATCTGGATATCGTGTGGATGGCTCTCACGAAGACCTGCACCAGTAATCTTAACGAACTGAGCTTTGTTGTGAAGCTCTTCGATAGTAGCACAGCCTGTGTAACCCATACCTGACTTAAGACCACCAATCATCTGGTAAACTGTGTCAGAAAGAGGACCCTTGAATGGTACACGACCCTCAACGCCCTCAGGAACGTACTTCTGGTTCTTAGCCTGGAAGTATCTGTCGGAGCTACCCTTATTCATAGCACCGAGTGAACCCATACCACGGTAAACCTTGAACTGTCTGCCCTGATAGATTTCTGTGTCACCAGGTGACTCTTTACAACCAGCAACAAGTGAACCAACCATACATACCGATGCACCTGCAGCCAATGCCTTGACGATATCACCGGAATACTTGATACCACCATCAGCAATAACAGGAACGCCGTACTCAGCAGCAGCCTTAGCGGCATCAAAGATAGCTGTAATCTGTGGAACACCGATACCTGCAACAACACGAGTTGTACAGATAGAACCAGGACCAATACCAACCTTTACGCAGTCAGCACCAGCCTCGATAAGTGCACGAGCACCTTCAGCAGTTGCGATATTACCTGCGATAAGCTGTACATCAGGGAAAGCTTGTTTAACTTTAGCAACAGAGTTGATAACATTTGAGTTATGGCCGTGTGCAGAGTCTAAAACGAGAACGTCAACCTGAGCATCAACTAAAGCCTTAACTCTTTCTAAAACGTCAGGAGTTGCTCCGATAGCAGCACCGCAAAGAAGTCTGCCCTTTTCATCTCTTGCAGAATTTGGATACTGAACAGTTTTCTCGATATCCTTGATTGTGATAAGACCCTTTAAGTTGCCCTCACTGTCAACGATAGGGAGCTTCTCGATTTTATGAGCTCTTAAAATCTTCTGAGCCTGCTCAAGGTCAGTGCCTACAGGAGCAGTAACGAGATTTTCCTTTGTCATAACACCAGAGATTTCCTGATCAAAATCAATGTCGTCCATAAATTTTAAGTCACGGTTTGTGATAATGCCGACGAGCTTAGTACCTTCACAAATAGGCACACCTGAAATCTTGAACTTACGCATAAGGTCGTCAGCCTCGCGGATTGTGTTGTGAGGTGCGAGGTAGAACGGATTTGTGATAACACCGTTTTCGCTTCTCTTTACTCTGTCTACCATATCAGCCTGCTGTTCGATAGACATATTCTTGTGGATAATACCGATGCCGCCTTCTCTTGCAATTGCGATAGCCATATCAGACTCAGTAACTGTGTCCATAGCAGCTGTCATAAGCGGTGTATTAAGCTTGATTTTCTTAGTGAGATAAGTCTCAACGTTGACATGCTTAGGCTCGACGTCGCTTTCACCAGGGATAAGCAAAACGTCGTCAAATGTCAATGCTTCTTTAACAAATTTTTCCTCAAAACTACGGTTAATCATTGATACCACTCCCTGATTTTTTTAACCTTAATTATATCAAACGTTTTCCTTGTTTGCAAGGCAAAAACACGCTTTTTTAAAATTTTATTGACATTTGGTGCTTGTGTACTTAAAATTACAATTGATAAGTAAAATTATAGTCAAATTATGTGAGGTTAATATGAAAAAAACAACAATTCTTATTGTTTGCACTTTACTTTTATTAATACTGTGTGCGTGCGATAACAATAACGCAACTATAAATTCTCCTACTGAAAGCAACTCAACTTCTGATGAAGTAATTAACTACAGCGATGACAAAATTATCGGCACCTGGATTTGTGACGATATCAGCAAGGATTTCTACTTCGTTTTTGATGAAAACGGAGATGCCTACGCAAAATGGGGAACATCAACCATTTACGGTTACTTTGATTATTATGATGAGGAAAACATCTATGATATTGACGTGCCGAACTTTTTGTATAACGAGTACACAGCACAATTTGACGGCGACAAAATGACATTAACAAGCGACGAGAGCTCCTATGAATTTGAAAAAGCTACTATGCCTGAAATCACAATTAAAGCTCCGGATAACCTTTCCGTCGATGATAAAATTATTGGCGACTGGCAAAGTGCTGATTCATACGAGTGCTATCGCTTCAATCAAGACGGCACAGCGGTTATAACCGACTTGTATAGCTACGCAACCGTAGACTGCAAATTCTCCTGTGATAAAGGAGTCGTAACTTTTTATTATATGTCAAGCGAAACAAAAGACGGTAGCCGTGAAGCTAAGTACAGCTTTGACGAACACGGCAAGCTAATTATGGACGATATCAAGTACGAAAACGTTACAGGATAATAATTATGAGATTATTATTTAAGCATAACCTTCTTTCACCTTTTTTCGGCTACAAAATATATAACCAAGATAAAGAAATTGTGTACATTGTAAAACGCAAGTTTTCTTTTGGTCATCTGCTTAAAATCTATGATAAAGACAACAATGAACTCGGAACCGTAAAAGGCGATGCTTTCTCGCTTACTCCTGAGTTCAGTTTGTACGTAAAAGAAAACTGGGTCGGAAGTGTGACCAAAGATGTTTCTTTTTTCAAACCAAGATTTATCGTTGATTTGAAAGGTTGGCAATTAAATGGCGATATATTCGAATGGGAATATGAGATAAGAACACGTGACAAAAAACCAATTGCGTATTTATCAAAAGCAATGGGTTTAACCAGTACATACGCTATGACTGTTTGCAATAACGACGATGCACTGCTCGTTTTAATGCTTGTGTTAGCAATTGATTGCGAAAAATCAACCAGAGCCTCATTTCATACTTAATATAAGCCAACAAGAGGGAATGTCTCACTAAGTAATGTAGTAAGACATTCCCTTATTTTGCGGTAAATTATAATTTAGATGAGAATTGGACGCAAATAAACCGCCCGTATAAACGAGCGGTTTTTCTTTTTTTTATCTATGGAGTAATCTTATCCTTACCACCCATATATGGTCTTAAAGCTTCTGGGATGTTGATTGAACCGTCCTCGTTTAAGTTGTTCTCTAAGAAAGCGATTAACATTCTTGGTGGAGCAACAACTGTGTTGTTTAATGTATGAGCAAAGTACTTTGAGCCATCCTCGCCGTGTACTCTGATTTTAAGTCTACGAGCCTGAGCGTCAGAAAGGTTTGAACAAGAGCCAACCTCAAAATATTTCTGCTGACGTGGTGACCAAGCTTCAACGTCGATTGACTTAACCTTGAGGTCAGCCAAGTCACCTGAACAGCACTCGAGTGTACGAACAGGGATATCGAGTGAACGGAACAAATCAACTGTGTTCTGCCACAGCTTATCAAACCACATTTTTGACTCGTCTGGCTTACAAACTACAACCATTTCCTGCTTTTCAAACTGGTGGATACGATAAACTCCACGCTCCTCAATGCCGTGAGCACCTTTTTCTTTTCTAAAACATGGTGAGTAGCTCGTGAGAGTATATGGAAGTTCCTTTTCCTTGTTGATTGTATCAATAAACTTGCCAATCATTGAGTGCTCGGATGTACCGATGAGGTAGAGGTCTTCGCCCTCAATTTTGTACATCATAGCTTCCATCTCGGCAAAGCTCATAACGCCTGTTACTACGTTTGAACGAATCATAAATGGTGGAACAACGTAAGTAAAGCCGCGGTCAATCATAAAATCTCTTGCGTAAGAAATAACTGCAGAATGAAGTCTTGCGATATCGCCCATAAGGTAGTAAAAACCGTTGCCAGCTACCTTTCTTGCACTGTCTAAATCAATTCCGTTTAACTTCTCCATAATCTCTGTGTGATATGGAATTTCAAAATCAGGGGTGAGTGGCTCGCCGTAACGCTGAATTTCTACATTTTCAGAATCGTCCTTGCCTATTGGAACTGACTCGTCAATAATGTTAGGAATAATCATCATAATGTCAGTAACCTTCTGTGAAAGCTCTGCTTCCTTAGCCTCTAAAGCTGCAAGCTCTTCGCCTTTTTCAGTTACGAGCTTTTTCATCTCTTCAGCTTCTTCACGCTTTCCCTGACCGAATAATTTACCGATTTCTTTTGAGTACTTGTTACGCTGTGCTCTTAAATCGTCAGCCATACCTTTGATTTTACGTGACTGTGCATCAAGCTCAATAACTTCATCAACAAGTGGGAGTTTTGAGTCTTGAAACTTCTTTCTTATATTTTCTTTAACCACATCAGGGTTTTCTCTTAAAAATTTAATATCAATCATTGTTCTGCTCCTTATGTTTTTTCAGTAGCTTATTATTTATTTTCTTCAAGTTTATTAGCTAAATCTTTTAATTCTTCAATAGAATAAAAATCAATAGCTAACGTACCACCTTTGCCATCCTTTGACGGAGTAACTACTACCTTGTTGCCAAGATACTCAGAAAGTGCAAGCTCAACCTCTGAGAAGTAAGAAGGCTTTTGCTTTACTGTTCGGGTTTTCTCAACCGGCTTTTTGAGTAAATCCTTAACCATCTTTTCAACCTGACGAACAGTTAGATTTTTCTTAACTATCTCTTCAGCAACGCTACTCATCAATGCCTTATTCTCAAGAGACAGCAAAGCTCTTGCGTGGCCTGAGCTGATATCGTTGTTTTCCAAAAGCTCAATGACATCGTCAGGTAATAAAAGCAAACGCATTGTGTTAGCTACAGCAGGACGAGATTTGCCAACTGTCTGTGCAACCTGTTCCTGACTCATTGAGTATGTGTCAATCAGTGCTTTGTAACCCTTAGCCTCTTCAATAGGGGAAAGGTCTTCACGTTGTAAGTTTTCTATAAGGGCAAGCTCCATGGTTTCATTATCGGAAAGCTCCCTTATAACCGCAGGTATCTCCGTTAAACCTGCCATACGAGAAGCTCTGAAACGTCTTTCACCGGCTACTATCTGGTAACCACCCAGGGGGAGAGGTCGAACCAAGATAGGCTGTAACACGCCGTGTTGCATAATACTCTGGGAAAGTTCAGCCAAAGCCTGCTCATCAAATTCTTTTCTAGGTTGGTCACGGTTAGGCTCAATGTCAGCTATTCGCAGAGTAACCGCTTCGTTGCTGTTTTCAGCATCATTTTCGATGAATATGGCACTCAGACCCTTGCCGAGGCCACCAACTTTTTTAGCCATACTGACGCTCCTTCTTTAGTATTTCCTGAGTAAGTTCAAGGTACGCGTGTGTACCTTTGCAGGATTTGTCAAAGTAAATTACAGGCATACCGAAGCTCGGAGCTTCCGAGAGCCTTACACCTCGCGGAATTACGGTAGAAAACACCTTTTTAGGGAAGAAACGCTTAACTTCATTAACAACCTGTTGAGTAAGGTTAAGTCTGCCGTCGTACATTGTGAGCAATACACCCTCAATATCAATATGCGGATTAGTTTGACGCTTCACTCTACGAACAGTGTTCATAAGCTGTGAAAGTCCCTCGAGTGCATAATACTCACACTGAATAGGTACTAATATTGTGTCAGCCGCAGTAAGTGCATTTGTAGTAATCAAGCCTAAAGACGGCGGACAGTCAATAATAATGTAATCGAAGTCTGTCTTAACTGAGGCTATAGCCTGTTTCATTCTGTAAGTGCGGTTTTCCATATCCGCGATTTCAAGCTCCGCCGCCGCCAAGTCTATGCCAGACGGCATAACAAACAGGTTTTCAAACGGAGTCTGTACAATAATTTCCTGTGCTTTTGTACCACTCACCAGCAAATCATAGGTCGTGAATTTACACGAGCGTTTGTCGATACCGACACCGCTGGTGGCATTGCCCTGAGGGTCAACGTCAATCAAAAGCGTTTTTTTCTTGTTGAAACCGAGGGATGCGGCAATATTAACCGCAGATGTAGTCTTACCGACACCGCCCTTTTGGTTTGCAACAGCAATAACTTTTGCCAAAAAAATCACACCAAAATTCAAATTTGTGCAAAACAGCACGCTATAGATGTAATTTTAGCACATATCGGTATGAAATTAAAGACTTTTTACATAGATTTATAAAAAAATATCGTAAAAAGGATATTACACCTTCGTTGTACTACACAATGTTTCACGTGAAACATTAAGCGTCTGAGGTCCGTAGCCCTCATAAAGTCAAACACGATGCCGACCTGTGAAGTTTACCTGCGTAAACAATACAGGGCGAGAGAGTGCGTAGACTTTTGAGGAGAAGCGGAGGACGACGAAGGCGAGATATTTAAGCGTCCGAGGTCCGTAGCTCTCATAAAGTCAATAAAGTATTTCTAAATTTACATTAACATTCACTTTATATGCCAAAAGGCCACACAGAAAAACTGTGTGACCTTTGGCAAGGGGTTCAGATAAGGAAATGGGTATGAGTGGATAGATGCTTTCGCATCTAAGGGGAAAGCTAAACTACCATTTGCGACTTATTAGCCGCTTTTGGAATTTTCACGGTGTACTCTATGTACTCGTCTGTCTCGTTTTTACTGCTTGTTGCGTTGATACCTGACAGACGCATAGTATCAACCGCCTTATTTATTGTGTTTACAAAGATGCGAACATCTTTGACTACTATCTTTTTTTCAGGTTTCTTTGTTTTTTCAGGGAGTTGTGGCACCGTTCTGCGTAACAGTATTTCAGTAACCAAAGCTTCACTTTGTGTGACATTAAGATTTTCAGAAATAATTCTGCTTAATGCCTCTCTTCTGAGTGATTCATCGTCTATTCGAAGTAACGCCCTTGCGTGTCGCTCAGATAAAGATGCACTAACTATCCATTCTTGTTCTTCAAATGTTAATCGCAAGAGCCTTAACTTATTAGCGATAGTCGATTGTTTTTTTCCTATGCTTATTGCCGCTTGTTCCTGAGTTAAGCCATACTTTCGTATTAATCTAGCAATACCTCTGGCTTGCTCAAACATTCCTAAATCTTGACGCTGAATATTTTCAATCAAAGCAAAAACTGCCGACTCCTTGTCCGAGCACTTAAGAATTACGCACGGAACGCGTGTAATACCAGCCATAATTGCGGCACGTAGTCTACGTTCTCCTGCAACAAGCTCAAATTCAGTTGAGTTAATTCTTCTAACTGATAACGGCTGAAGAATACCGTTTTGCACTATAGATTGAGAAAGCGACCTCAACTCAGCCTCGTCGAAGTTTTTTCTGGGTTGGGTTTTATTCGGTCTTATTGCAATTGTGGGTATATGATAAACTTTATTATCATCTCTGCTCAAAAAACTCATTTTAATCTCCCTCACAGGTTGTCCCCGCGAGATTATAATAACATCCTGTTAGCAATTTATTTGTAGAATTAGCACCGCAAATATAATTTTGTTTTGAATTATAACAACGAAAAACGACACACTCTGTCGAATGTGTCGTTTAAATTAAAGAGATTTAGATTTAATTTTAGCCGAAGTACGCGGATAACGCTTGTCGGTAGGGGATATTTTCTTAATATTTATTATTGTGCGTTCAGAGGTATCAGCAAGATTATATGTATCAACCTTTACAGTTTTACCGCCAAGAGTTTTAATTGCTGACTTAGCGTTAGATATTTCTTCCTCACTGTACTTGCCTTTCATAGCCAAAAAAGCTCCGCCAACCCTAACATAAGGCAAGCAATATTCAGATAGCACATTAAGCTGAGCTACAGCACGTGAGGTTGCAAAATCAAACTTTTCACGTAATTCAGCCTTTTTTGCTCCATCTTCAGCACGAGCGTGGACTATTTTTACATCACTAAGTCCCAGTTCACTAACTACTTCATTAAGAAAAGTAAGTCGTTTGTTAAGACTATCAAGCAAACACAGCTTTATATCAGGTCTTACTATTTTAATTGGGACTGACGGGAAGCCTGCTCCTGTGCCGACATCTATCAAAGAGCTGTGTTTCGGTATATCAGCATAGCTAAGTAGTAGAATACTGTCACAAAAGTGTTTAAGTGCAACGTCCACAGGCTCTGTAAGTGCTGTGAGGTTCATTTTTTCATTCCACTCAATAAGCAACTCGTAGTATCTTGTCAATTTCACAACCTGTTCGTCATTCAGCTCAATACCTGAAAGCTTAGCTTGTTCTAATAATATATCTTTAAACATCTGTTAATACCTCATCAGAAGAGTTATGTGAGCTTTTAGCAAGCCAAATTAAAAGCACGCTGATATCCGCAGGGGAAACACCGCTGATACGCGAAGCCTGTCCAATATTAGCAGGGCGAATTTTGTTGAGCTTTTCTTGTGCTTCAAGTCTTAATCCAGTCAAAGTTTTATAGTCAATGTCTGGTGGGAGTTTTTTAACCTCGAGCTTTCTCATCTGCTCAACCTGAGCAAGTTGTTTCTTAATATAACCATCATATTTAATAGCTATCTCAACCTGCTCAAAAATTGCATCAGGTAAATTCGGTCGAACTATGTCAATCTCTTGCAACACTTTGTAATTTAGTTGTGGGCGTTTTAATAATTCAAACAGTCTGATTCCACCATCAACAGGTGATGTTTCACGTGAAACAAGAATTTCGTTCAACTTTTCAGAGGCAGGAATGGTTGTATGCTTTACTCGATACATTTCCTCCTCAATGAGTCTTTGTTTTTCAATAAAACGGTTCCAACGCTCCTCGCTGATTAGTCCAAGCTCGTAACCAAGAGGTGTTAAGCGGGTGTCAGCGTTATCCTGCCTTAAAATAAGGCGATACTCACTTCTTGATGTCATCATTCTGTATGGCTCATTTGCTCCCTTAGTAATAAGGTCATCAATGAGTGTACCAATATATGAGCTTGCCCTGTCTAAAACAAACGGTTCTTTACCCTGTACTTTCAGTGCCGCATTAATACCTGCGATAAGACCTTGAGCCGCGGCTTCTTCGTAGCCAGAACTTCCATTAAACTGCCCTGCACCATATAAGCCATCAAAATCTCTGAATTCCAACGTTGCGTCCATTGATGTAGGGTCAATACAGTCATATTCAATAGCATAAGCAGGACGCATAATGAGAGCATTTTCAAGTCCTGGAATTGTATGATAAAACTGAAGCTGCACTTCCTCCGGTAGGGAAGATGACATACCCTGCAAGTACATTTCTTCTGTATCAAGGCCGCAAGGTTCGATAAATAGCTGGTGTCTTTCCTTGTGTTCAAAACGGACGATTTTGTCTTCCAAACTTGGACAATATCTGGGACCGACACCCTCAATCTTTCCGCCGTAAAGCGGAGAACGATGGATATTATCTAAGATAATCTTCTTTGTTTCTTCATTTGTGTAACTGATATGGCAGACAACTTTGTTATCACCTAAGCTCTCTGTATCATAAGAAAATGGCACAGGCGGAGTATCACCCTTTTGAACTTCAAGTTTATCAAGTGCAATAGAGCTACGTTTAACTCTGGCAGGTGTACCAGTTTTAAATCTACGGGTAGGGATACCGAGCTTTCTAAGACTATCACCCAAAAATGTTGCAGGAAATACTCCATCAGGACCGGATTCATAAGACACTTCACCAATGAATATCTTGCCACCTAAATATGTTCCCGTAGCAATAATTACTGTTTTTGCCACAAATTGGGCAAACATACGGGTTGTCAGAGTCCATGTGCCGTCATCATTTCTTTCAATATCAGTAATTTCGGCTTGTCTTAAATCAAGATTATCACAAAGTTCAAGCTTGTGCTTCATAACATCCTGATACTTACGTCTGTCAATCTGTGCACGCAGAGAGTGTACAGCAGGGCCTTTACCTAAATTGAGCATTCGCATCTGCAGAAAACATTCATCCGCAGTTTTGCCCATTTCGCCACCGAGTGCGTCAATTTCACGCACCAAATGACCTTTAGCAGTTCCGCCGATAGACGGATTACAAGGACAGTTTCCGACAGCATCCATATTTATAGTAAAAATAGCAGTTTTACAGCCGAGTCTTGCTGAAGCCAACGCAGCTTCAATACCAGCGTGACCAGCACCAATAACAGCAACATCATAATTTCCTGCAAAATATGTACTCATAATAAAACCTCACGGATACATTATCAAAATTACTTTCCTACACAGAACTGGTGGAAAACATTATCAACAACAGTTTCTGTGACTCTTTCACCTGTTAACTCACAAAGATAAGAAATCGCATCCTCTAAAGATACAGTCACAGCGTCATAGGTTAAACCCATTTCAAGAGCTGAAATAGCATCAACTAAAGCAGTATGTGCATTTTTAGCAAGGCTACGTTGACGCTCATTACATAAAACTGCGGAAGAACTGTCAAAGTCAGCAGTTCCCGCAACTTTTTCAATCAAGTTTTCAAATTCAGTAACACCTGTTTTAGTCTTAGCAGACATAAAAACGATATTTTCAGTAACTTGCTTAATTTTATCTAAATCAAGTTTTTGCTCTAAATCCTCTTTATTTATAACTGCAATACAGGTAGAGCCTTTAATCTCATTCAAAATAGAAATATCATCTTCGGACAAAGGATTTGAAGCATCAAAAACAGCAATAATTAGTTCAGCAGTTAACAAACGCTTTTTAGCTTTATCTACACCAATTTTTTCAATAGCGTTATCAGCATTACGAATACCTGCTGTGTCCGACAAATGCAAGGTAATATCTTTTACTATAGCAGTTTCTTCCACTATGTCGCGTGTTGTACCGGCAATATCAGTTACAATACTCTTATCATAACCTGTAATAAGGTTCATCAGAGTTGATTTTCCGACATTTGGCCTGCCGACAATTACGGTGTCAATACCCTCTCTAATTGCCTTGCCTCTATCATAATTATTAAGTAGTGTTTCAAGCTTTTGCGAACATATATTAAGTGCATCTTTCAGCACAGAAAATTCAATTTCAGGGATATCCTCTTCAGGATAATCAGACCAAGCACACAAATGTGCGGCACGATTTACTAATTCATCTTTTACTTCATTTATACTTTTACTTAACGCACCTTCGTGAACAGAAAGTGCGGTGCGAGCAGCCGCTTTGGATTTTGCACCAATAATATCCATAACTGCTTCAGCTTCAGTTAAATCAAGCTTACCATTTAAAAAAGCTCTTTTTGTAAATTCACCGGCAGTAGCTGAAACGGCTCCACTATCAAGCACAGCTCTTAAAACTGATTTTGTGGAATAAATACCACCATGACAGGATAATTCAACAACATTCTCGCCAGTGTAGCTGTGTGGGGCTTTAAATACAGTTGCAATACACTCATCAATCTTCTCATTTTCAAAATAAACAGCACCAAAATGTGCTGTGTAGCCTTTACTGTCAACAAGTTTTTTCCCGCTTTTAGCTTTAAAAACCTTGTCAGCAATAAAAAAAGCATCATCGCCTGATATTCTGATTACACCTATACCACCCAGACCCTGAGCAGTACTAATAGCAGCAATTGTTGAATTCATCATAATAACACCTGTAAAATGAATTTAATATAATATAAAAAGCAAAAAGGGGCGGATATCCGCCCCTACGTATTATTTATCAATTCTGCCGTAGAGACCGTACTCGCCGCCCTCATTTAAAGGCTTGCGGTCAGGGTTAGCCTGAGGTTTAGTTGATTTACCACTTGGCTTGCCACCTCTGTATGGTCTTCTGTTACCGCCCTGTCTATTATTTTTATAATTACCCTTATTTTTAGGGTCAGGACCGATAACAACGTGACGGTTGATATTTTCACCCTCACTCCAAGAGATAGCACCGTTAACCTTCTGAACAGCTGTGTGGATAATGCGTCTCTCGTAAGGATTCATTGGCTCAAGAGAAGATTTTTTGCCTGTTTTAGCGGCTTTGATACCGAGCTTTCTGCCCAAAATCTCAAGAGTTTTTTCTCTCTTTTCTCTGTAATCGCCTGTGTTGATTGTAACTCTGCAATATGAGTTATCAACGTGGTTAGCTACAAGGCAGGTAAGATACTGTAAAGCGTCGAGTGTTTCGCCTCGTCTGCCAATAACTGAACCTACGTCTTCGCCTGTGATATCAATATTGATGACGTTTTTTTCTTTTTCTTCAACGCTCATCTGAATATCATTTAAGCCCATAGCCTTAATAATTGAGTCAAGATAGTCAGCAGCTGCCTGTGCAGGAGTAGTCTTAACGAAAACTCTTACCTTAGCAGGATGACCACCGAACAGACCGAGAATTTTCTTAGACTGCATCTCGATAATTTCAAAATCCACGTTATCATCGTAGGTTTCTACACCGAGCATTTCGCAGGCTTTTTCTCTAGCTTCTTCAACAGTAGCACCTGTTGCAATAGCTTCTCTATTCAAGTTTGCACCTTCTTTTAGTGTAATGTGAAATTTCTAATTTAGTTAGTAGTTTATCTGTTGTACTCAGCGTTTTTTTCGTCAAGCTCAAGTCTTGCTATATGAGCCGCTTCAGCTTTAGCATTTAATATATCAGGTGAATAAAACTTGTTCATAATAAGTGTCTGGATAAAACCGAACACTGTTGAGCAAATCCAGTAAAAACCTACAGCCGCAGGAACGGTGTAAGCAATCCACGCAGTAAATACAGGAAGTGCAATGAACATATATTTCATACATCCCTGCTGTTGACTCATTGGGTTGCCCTTCATAAACATCATAAATACCTGTGAACCTACTGATGTAACTAAGCACAGGATAGGGATGAGTAATACCCAACCACCTGCAAATTTAGGAGTAGATAAAAGGTCGAGTCCGAAGAACTTAAAACCGCCTGAAAGCAGTGAAATTTTCTCGATTTCGTCACCTGTTAGAATATTTGTAACACCACTTTGTGTGGAGATACTGTCAAAAATTCTGAGCAACTCAATTTCAGAATAAATTGAGCTGGTGTTGAGTGATAAGCCTGGAATTGTATTTACATATTCAGTAAGCTGAGCAACCTTATCGCTTGCAATATGAAGCACATTTGAAAGCGGTCTTACAACTGAATAGTAAATTCCGAGCATAACGATAAATGGTAAAAAAGAACTCAAACAGCCCGAAAAAGGACTGATGTTTTCTTTTTCATAGAGCTTTTGAAGCTCTTCATTATATCTCTGCTTATCGTTACCATACTTTTCCTGAAGTGCTCTTTGTCTGGCTTGGATTTTAGAGTTAGCAGCCATTGACTTCTGTTGTTTTACAGAAGATGGGAATAAAATAACCTTGAATAATAATGTGAAAATAATAATTGCGATACCAAAGTTATTTACAAATGAGTAAGCTGCCCAGAGCACATAGCCGAATAAACTACCGAAAATGTTAAAAAATTGCATAATTTAACCTTCTTAATTTTTACATCAATGCTTTTTAGGTGGCACCGGATCATATCCGCCTTTTGAAAAAGGATTGCACCTTAAAATTCTCCATATTCCCATAAAAAGACCCTTAAAAGCTCCGTGAACCTCAATAGCTTCTCTGGTATATTGTGAACAAGTAGGATAATATTTACACTTGCCTTGTCCCATAAGCGGAGAAATGTTGCGTTGATAAAATCTAATAATTGAGATAAAAATCTTTTTCATTTCAGTTGTTAATGACATTTGCCTGTTGCAAATGAATTTTTATAGCGTTTAATATATCAGTGCTTTTGACAAAAGGAGTTTTTGCTCTGGCTACAAAAACAATGTCGTAGCCGTTTTTAATATCAGGTAAAAGCTCATAAAAAGCCGCCCTTATTATTCGTCTGCACCTGTTACGCTGAACAGCCTTGCCGATTTTTTTAGAGGTAGTTATTCCGATTTGAAGGTTATTAGTGTTATTTTTTACGACATAAGTGACAACAACAGGAGATACAAAGGACTTGCCCCTTTTATACGCTCTTTGAAATTGCCAATTTTCTTTAATTGTGAGATAAGCTCTCATCTTAACCACCCTTAGGCAAACAGTCTGAGGAATGAGTAGTAGTGTGACTGTATAGCTGTTAAAAATAAAAGATAAAAAGAAAGACCACTGCCGACAGTGGCCTATTTCTTAGTATTCTTAGTATGATAAGTGCTTTCTGCCCTTAGCTCTTCTTCTTGCAAGAACCTTGCGGCCGTTTTTAGTAGACATTCTTTTTCTGAAGCCGTGCTCCTTTTTTCTGTGAAGCTTTTTTGGCTGATATGTTCTCAGCATTTAAAACCCTCCTTTCGGGTACATAACCTTACAATCTAGCATTATAGCTTAATAATAGCGGTTTTGTCAACAAAAATTTTTGCTTTTATATTGTATATTATTTTGTCTGAAAAAAGTGAAAAAAATTATCCACAAGATGTGGTATAAACAGCGTTTTTTAAACACAATTTACAGACATAAAAAAATCTGAAAAAATGGTATATAATTATATGATAAATATTTACTTAAATATAGGAAAATAATATTGATTTTTCAACATATTTTTGATACAATGTTAAACAAATAATGGATAAGTGTTGGGTCAGTGAATATATGACCTACAGAATATGGAAAATGGAGGATAAAAAATGGGTTCTTTTGAAGAAGCTTGGCAAGTTATTTGTGACTACTTTCAAAACGAAAAGAAAATTACAGATGTTGCTTACAAAACATGGATAAGTCGTATTGAACCAAAGAACATCGACTTTGAAAAAGGCGAGATAACACTTCTTGTTCCTAATGATTTTCATCGACAGACGCTGATGCGTTGTTACATACCTATGCTTGAAGATGCATATACAGCAGTATTTGGTACAACCTTTCAAACGGTTTTCATTGTTCCTGATGAAATTGACAAAAAAGTACAAACTAAGTTTTTATCAAATGAGCAATCAGCAGATGCAGGATATGAATTTACTTTTGACACCTTTATCGTAGGTCAGAGTAACAAATTTGCTCACGCTGCGTGCTTAGCTGTTTCACAAAATCCTGCCGGAGCTTATAACCCTCTGTTTTTATACGGTAACTCCGGACTTGGTAAAACTCATTTGCTTTATGCTATTGGCAACGATATCAAAAATTCTCATCCTGAAATGAAGATTGTTTACGTCAAGGGTGATGATTTTACAAATGAGCTTATCGAGTCAATCAGACTTGCAACAATGTCTGAGTTCAGACAAAAATACAGACAAGCTGATGTTCTTTTAGTTGACGACGTTCAGTTTATCGGAGGTAAGGAAAGAACTCAGGAAGAATTTTTCCACACATTTAATACCTTATTTGAAGCTAAAAAGCAGATAGTACTTACATCAGACCGTCCACCAAAGGAAATTAAAACCTTAGAAGACAGACTTCGTTCTCGCTTTGAATCCGGACTTTTAGCTGACATACAGCCACCTGATTTAGAAACAAGAATTGCTATTATTAAGCGTAAATCTGAAATTTTAGGTCTTAATCTTGAGGATGAGATTTGCGAATGTATCGCTCAAAAGCTTAAAACAAATATTCGTCAGCTTGAAGGTGTTGTTAAAAAGCTTAAAGCTCGTTTTTATTTAACAGGAGAAACAGCATCAATCCAGACCGTAAGTGAAGCAATCTCTGATATTTTAAATAATGAAGCTCCACCTGAATTAACAGTTGAAAAAATTATTGATGAAGTAGCTCGCACCTTTGGTGTAAACACTGATGATATCCGTTCTCAAAAATCACGTAAGGCTAATATTAACAAGCCTCGACAAATTGCTATTTTTATTGTGAGAGAGCTTACATCTCTTTCAATGGAAGCAGTAGGTAAAGAATTCGGAGGCAGACATTATTCAACTATTGTTTATACAATTCAGCAAGTTGAAAAAAATATGAAGACCGATATGAATTTAAAAGCAACAGTTGAGGATATTATCAAAAATATTCGTGATAGATAGAAAACTGTTATTTTATTCCTGATTATGTGTGTAAAATTTTGTCAGAGTTTTCATACATTTTCTTCAACATTAACTCCACATAAATTAACATGATGTTGAAAACTTGTCCGCAGAGTTAAAACACTCTAATTTTTTCCTTAATTTTTATTAAGAATTAAATGTCAGTTTTTCCGATAAAATCTGGACATTTTTTAGTTTCAACATATTAACACCCTCTACTACAACTACTTTTTATTTATATAATTACATTTGATTAGATTGATTATTTGAGACTAAAGGAGAGTTAAAAATGAAATTTACTTGCTTACGTTCAGAGCTTGCCAGTGCAGTATCAAATGTACAGCGTGCAGTTTCTGCAAAAGCTTCTATACCTGCACTCGAAGGTATATTAATCAGAGCATACGGCTCTAATCTTGTTTTATCAGGCTATGACCTTGAGATAGGAATCACAACAACAATGGATGCAACAGTAAACGAAGAAGGCGAAATCGTTGTATCAGCAAAGCTTTTTTCAGATATTGTTAGAAAGCTTCCTGAAGAAATCGTTTGTATTGAAACTGACGACAGACTCATCACATATATAACAAGCGGTCAGGCTGATTATCAGATTGTTGGTATTTCTTCAAATGAATATCCTGATTTACCACAGTTTGAACAGACTGATAATATTGTTGTTAATGCAGAAATCTTAAAAAATATGATAAGACAGACTATTTTTGCAGTTTCTGACAATTTAGCTAAGCCTATTTATACAGGTTCACTGTTTGATATTGAAAACAATGTTTTGAGAATTGTTTCTGTTGACGGTTACAGAATGGCTATCAGAGAAGAAAATGTTGACTCAAACAGCACAAATAAATTTGTTGTTCCGGGCAAAACTCAAAGCGAAATTTTAAAACTTATAACAGATGACAAAAAAGATGTTGAAATTGTTATAGGTCAGCGTCATATCAGCTTTAAGATTGAAAATTATTGCATCATTTCTCGTCTTATCGAGGGTAATTTCCTTGACTATAAAACAACAGTTCCTAAAACTGCTCAAACAGAGCTTGTAATCAATACAAGAAAGCTATCAAATTCAGTAGACAGAATGTCACTTTTAACAAGCGAAAAAATTCAGTCACCTGTAAGAATGTCTATAACTTCCGACCAGATTAAGCTTTCCTGTTCAACAGCAGTAGGTAAAGCTAACGATGTGCTCGATGTTTCTACAATCGGCAACGATGTTGAGATTGGCTTTAATAATAAATATTTACTCGATGCTCTTAAAAATAGTGATACAGATGAGATTAAGCTTGTGCTTAACGGTCCGCTTGCTCCGATGATTGTAAAGCCTGTTAATTCTGATGCTTTTACTTTCCTTGTAGTTCCTATGAGATTATCAAATGAGGGCTGATATGAATAAGGAAGTTATTAATATTAATGAAGAGTTTATTCGTTTACAGGACTTACTTAAATTTGCAGGTGTTGTTCCTACAGGCGGACAAGCAAAATATCTTATCCAGAATGGTGAGATTAAAGTAAATGGTGAAGTATGCACTATGCGTGGCAAAAAAATGCGTGATGGTGATACTGCACAATTTGAAGAATTTATCATTGAGGTAAAAGCAGAGTGATTATTAAAAAGCTCAGGTTTGAAAATTTTCGTAATCTTTCAAATGGTGAGATAATCCCTTGTGAAAAAGTTAATGTAATATACGGTGATAATGCTCAGGGAAAAACTAATCTGCTGGAAGCTATCTGGCTATTTTGCGGAGGTCATTCCTTTAGAGGAGCTAAAGAAAACGAGCTTATACATTTTGAGGACAGTTTCTTTAAGCTTAATATGGATTTTTATTCATATGAGCGTGAACAAAATGCAGAGATTACTTTTTCACAAAATAAAAAGAAGATTAAAATTAACGGCGTTGAAAAAAATTCTTCGTCTTATTTAACGGAGATTTTCTCGTGCGTTGTATTTTCTCCCGAAAATATGACACTTGTAAAAAGAGGTCCGTCTTTAAGACGCAGATTTTTAGATGGAGCTATAAGTCAACAAAGAATTCGCTATGCCGCGGCTTTAGCAAAGTATAATCAAATTATAAATCAGCGTAATGCTCTTTTAAAAGATATTTATAAGCATCAGGAATTAAAAGATACCCTGCCTATTTGGGATGATTCTTTAGCTTTAACAGGAGCGATTATTTTAAAAGAACGTTTGGAATATATTAAAGAACTAAAAGTATACGCAGAAAAGTTCCATGATGATATTTCAAGTGGCAGTGAAAAGTTGGACATAGAATATGTTTCGAATTCAGGTGTTACTCAAATAGATACGATTGAAGAAATCACAGAAAAATTAAGAGTTTCCTATGAAAAATCACGCAAAGATGATTATCACACAGGTTATACCAATATCGGACCTCACAGAGATGATATGGATATAAAAATAAATGGAATCTCTGCTAAAACCTTTGGTTCTCAAGGGCAGCAACGTAGTGCTGTCTTATCTTTAAAATTAGCTCAGGCACAGATGCTTTATATCAAAAATAATGAAAAGCCTGTTAT
Source organism: Ruminococcus sp. (assembly GCA_017473955.1). Classification (GTDB taxonomy): domain Bacteria; phylum Bacillota; class Clostridia; order Oscillospirales; family Acutalibacteraceae; genus Ruminococcoides. Next base: position 37,898 of record JAFUIK010000031.1, read on the forward strand.
ATTACTTGATGATGTTTTGTCCGAGCTTGATTCAAAGCGTCAGGATTTTCTGCTTAATAAAGTTGATTCATATCAGGTTTTCGTGACCTGCTGTGAAGAGTCAAATAAAGAGCAGTTAAAACAAGGTAAAATTTTTTATATAAATAATGGTGAGGTGTGCTGATGTATTTACACTTGGGTAATGAAACGGTTATAAAAACAGAGCATATTATCGGCATATTTGACCTTGATACTTCAACTGTGTCAAAGCACACGCGTGAATATCTCTCTAAATGTGAAAAAAATAAGGAAGCTTTTACTGTATCTTTTGAGCTTCCTAAATCATTTATACTGTGTAGTGATGGTAAAAAACAGAAAATTTATATTTGTCAGTTATCATCAAAAACTGTGCAAAAAAGATTGTTATCACGAAAGGACGCAAATTTATGAAATTAACAAAATGTCCGTATTGCGGAAAACAGCTTACTTTTATGCAGGCTTTTTTAGTGCGTAACAGAGGCGAATTTTTCTGCAACAAATGTAAAAAGGAATCAAATATCCTAATTAAAAAAGCACTTTTAGTTCCTTTTGTCGGAGCAGTTGTGCTATCGTTAATATTTTTAGCTTTGTTTTTATTTGCGACTGAAAAAACTAACCTTTGGTTTATGTTTTTAGTTGCGTTGCCATTTTTCGGTTTTTACTTATTAACTCCATTTTATGTTGAGCTTAAACCACGTAAAAAGCATATGGATGTGCTTTATGATACTGGAATGATTGATAGTCCTATTGTTGAGCCTGACCCAACTATGGCAAAAACCTCGCGTGTTATTCCGACATTTGTTGATGACGTGGTGCTTACTGACCACGATAAGCCTGTTATTAACGCTGACGTGTTCAATGCTATTAAAGAAGAACGCAAAGTAGTAGAACAAGAATCAAGCGGAGATACAAAGAGCTTTTCAAAATTTGAGAATATTTCAAGTAATAAAAATATTGACGCAACAATGCCTGTCGATAATTTAAAAAATCTTTAATATAAAAAATAAATCTGATGAAACCCCATCCGGATTTTTATATATAAAAGTGAATGACAAGAAAATTTGGAGGTAAATGCTTTGGATAATTTGGAAAAGAATTTAGAACAGACTGATATAACCAAAGTCGAAAATGAATATGGTGCTGATGAAATTCAGGTATTGGAAGGCTTGGAGGCTGTAAGAAAGCGTCCCGGTATGTACATTGGTTCTACCGGTGAGCGTGGTTTACATCACCTTGTATATGAAATTGTTGATAACTCTATCGACGAAGCTTTGGCAGGATATTGTTCAAAAATTGAAGTTTCTATCCTACCAGGTAATATAATCAGAGTTAAAGATAACGGTCGTGGTATTCCTGTTGGTATCAACCAAAAAATGGGCTTACCTGCCGTAACTGTTGTATTTACCGTGTTACACGCAGGTGGTAAATTTGGCGGTGGCGGATACAAGGTATCAGGCGGTTTGCACGGTGTTGGTGCGTCTGTTGTAAATGCTCTGTCAGAATGGCTTGAAGTAAGAGTATGTGACGGCGAAGATATTTACTTCCAGCGTTATGAACGCGGTGCAATTATGAATGACCTCGAAAAGGTCGGTAAATCTGATATCAAGGGTACAGAAGTACTTTTCAAAGCTGACCCGCTTATTTTCCAAGATACCGACGTTTATGACTATAACATTCTTGCAAAGCGTTTAAGAGAGCAGGCTTTCCTTAATGCAGGTGTAAATATTGAGCTCAAGGATGAACGTGATGCGGATAATATTATCAGCAAAACTTTCTACTACAAAGGTGGTATTAAGGAGTTCGTTGAGTACATTCACAACAAGAAAGGATACACTCCTATCCACGAGGAGATAATTTTCCTTCATGCCGCTAACGCTGAAAATACCTGTGAGGTTGATATTGCTCTCCAGTATAACGACAGCTATAACAATGATATCCGTTCTTTTGCAAATAATATTCATACAACTGACGGTGGTACACATGAAGAAGGTTTTAGACGAGCACTCCCTCGTGTTATGAATACATATGCCGCAAAGTTTAATAAAATTAAAGATAAGGACAAGGATATAAAGCTGGAATTTGAAGACTACAAAGAAGGTCTTACAGCCATTATTTCCGTGAAAATAACCGAGGCTCAGTTTGAGGGTCAGACTAAGGCAAAGCTAGGTAATACCGAGGTTCGTTCTTTAGTAAGTAAATTAGTAAGCGAAAAACTCTCTGAATTCTTAGAGGAAAATCCTGCTTCTGCTACTGCAATTTTAGATAAAGCCTTAGCTGCCGCAAAAGCAAGAGAAGCTGCAAGAAAAGCAAGAGAGTCAGCTCGACGTAAATCTCCGCTTGATTCAGCATCTTTACCTGGTAAGCTTGCTGACTGTCAGTCAAAAGACAGCTCTGAAACTGAAATTTACATCGTAGAGGGTGACTCTGCGGGTGGCTCTGCTAAACAGGGCAGAGACAGACGTTTTCAGGCTATTTTGCCACTTTGGGGTAAAATGTTAAACGTTGAGAAAGCTCGACTTGACCGAGTTTACGGTAACGATAAATTAACTCCTGTTATTACAGCACTCGGTGCAGGTATCGGCGAAGAATTCGACTTAGAAAAGCTTAGATACGACAAGGTTATTATTATGGCCGATGCAGACGTTGACGGCTCTCATATTAGAACACTGCTTCTTACATTCTTCTTTAGATTTATGAGACCTTTAGTTGAAGCAGGTCACGTATATATTGCTCAGCCACCACTTTACAGAATCACTAAAGGTAAGGAACATCATTATGCTTACTCTGATATTGAGCGTGATGAAATTTTAGCAAGTTTAGAGGGTAAAACTGATATCCAGCGTTATAAGGGTCTTGGTGAGATGGACTCTGAACAGCTTTGGGAAACAACTATGAATCCTGAAACACGTACAATGCTGAGAGTTGAGCTTTCTGATGCTCAAGAAGCTGACGAAACTTTCTCTATCCTTATGGGTGACAAGGTTGAGCCACGTAGAGAGTTTATTGAAACTAACGCTAAATATGTTCAAAATCTTGATATATAATCAGAAAAAGTATTGATAACTGATTGAAGGTGCAAAATTTGGATAACGAAAAGAACTTAACTAATACAAATGAAAATACCGAAAACAAAGGCACTACAGGTAAAGTTATAGACGTTGATATCAATCGCGAAATGAGAAAGTCATTCCTCGACTATTCTATGAGCGTTATTGTGTCGCGTGCTCTGCCTGATGTAAGAGATGGTTTAAAACCTGTACATCGCCGTATTCTTTACACAATGTTTGAAAACGGACTTGAGCCACACAAGCCTTACCGTAAGTGTGCCGATACTGTCGGTAACGTGCTCGGTAAATATCACCCACACGGTGACTCTTCCGTTTATGATGCGATGGTACGTTTAGCTCAGGATTTTTCAATGAGATATATGCTCGTTGACGGTCATGGTAACTTTGGTTCTGTCGATGGCGACCCTCCTGCTGCTTACCGTTACACAGAGTCAAAGCTTTCTAAGATTTCTCTTGAGATGGTTACTGATATCGACAAAGAAACTGTCGATTTTATGCCTAACTTCGATGACCGTTTAAAAGAACCTACAGTTTTACCTAGCCGTTTTCCTAACTTACTTGTAAATGGTAGTTCGGGTATCGCTGTTGGTATGGCTACAAATATTCCGCCTCATAATTTAGGCGAAGCTGTTGACGCTATGTGTCTGCTTATCGACAATCCTGACGCTGAGGTTGCCGAACTTATGGAATGTATGCCGGGTCCTGACTTTCCAACAGGCGGTATCATTATGGGTCGTAGTGGTATTCGTGCTGCTTACGCAACAGGCCGTGGCAAAATCATAGTTAGAGCTAAAACTGAAATTGTTGAAGCTAAAAACGGCAGATTTAAAATTATCGTTACAGAGCTTCCTTATGTAGTTAATAAAGCTCGTCTTATTGAGAATATCGCTGATTTAGTTAAAGATAAGCGAATTGAGGGTATCTCAAATATTGAAGACCATTCTGACAGAAATGGTATGCACATTGAGATTGACATCAAGCGAGAGGCTTCTCCGCAGGTAGTATTAAATCAGCTCTTTATGCTGACACAGCTACAGTCAACTTTCGGTTGCATTATGCTTGCTATCGTTAACGGTGAGCCTAAAATTTTAACACTCAAAGAGATGCTCCAGCACTACATTGACCATCAGGTTGATGTTATCACACGTCGTACTATTTACGATTTGAGAAAAGCTAAAGAGCGTGCTCATATTTTAGAGGGCTTGAAAATTGCTATCGACAATATCGACGAGGTTATCGCCATTATCCGTAAATCTAAGGATCAGGCTACTGCTAAGATTGGTCTTATGGAGCGTTTCTCTCTTGATGATGCTCAGGCTCAGGCTATCGTTTCTATGCGTCTTGGACAGCTTACAAATATGGAGCGTACCAAGATTGAGGACGAACTCAAAGCTTTAGCTGCTAAGATTGCAGAGTATAATGAAATTTTAGCAAGCGAAGAAAGAAAGCTTTCCCTTGTTAAAGAAGAAGCTGTTGCAGTTAGAAATAAGTATGCTGACCCGCGTAGAACAGAAATCTGTGCTATCAGTGGCGAGGTTGATATTGAAGACCTTATTCCTAAGGAAGACTGTGTTGTAACTATGACAAAGTTTGGTTACATCAAGCGTCTTGCTGAGGATACGTACAAGCTCCAGCGTCGCGGTGGTCGCGGTGTATCGGGTATGACAAGAAAAGAAGAAGATACCGTAACCGAGATGTTTATTTCTAACTCTCATGATTACATATTGTTCTTTACCGATAAGGGCAGAGTTTACAGACTCAAATGTTACGAAGTTCCTGAATCTTCTCGTCAGTCAAAGGGTATGAATATAGCAAATCTGCTTCCTATTGGCACTGACGAAAAGGTCACTTCTATGATTAGAGTACCTGAATTTGATGAAAACAAGTACCTCATTATGGTTACAAAGCAGGGTATTATCAAGCGTATTGAATTAAACGCTTATAACACAGCTCGAAAGGGCGGTCTTATTGCTCTCGACTTGAACGAGGGTGACGAGCTTGCTTGGGTTAAAATGACCGATGGTGATGATGAAATCATTATTGCTACAAGACTTGGTATGGCTATTCGCTTTAATGAAAACGATGTCAGACCAATGGGACGTCAGGCTCGTGGTGTTAAGGCACTCAAACTAAAAGAAAACGACTATGTAATCGGTATGAGCGTAATTGATGAAGATGGCTATGTTTTAACAGTTTCTTCTACAGGTTACGGACGCTTAAGCTCACCAACTGACTATCGTACTCAAAGTAGAGGCGGTAAGGGTCTTACTAACTATCATATTGAAAAATATGGCGAAGTAGCCGCTTTAAGCGTTGTTTCTAAGGATGATGATGTTATCATTATTTCGGCAAACGGTGTTATTATCCGTATTAAAGCTGATACTATCCGTCAGTGTGCACGTCCTTCAAAGGGTGTAACAGTTATGAAGATTAAGGATGATAACGAGGTTGTCACAGTTGCGGCTGTTCCTCACGAGGATGAAGAAACTGACGAAGTAGTAGCTGATGGTGAAAATGATGAAATGTCAGACACTACACAAACAACTGATGCAACCGCTGAAGAATAATTTCAGGAATTTGTACTTATGAAAAGAATTATCAGTATTTTACTTACAATTATTTTTGTGTTGTCTCTTTGTGCTTGTAACAAAGAGACAGCTCAAAAGGGTATTATGACCGACAGCTCGAATGATCAGGCTATGCTAACGGTCAAGTACCCTGCTCCAACAACTCTTACATACGAAGAAAGCGAGAACAATCTCGGTGCTCGTTATGTTTTCACACTTGAAGAGTTCAACACAATGTTAAATTCAGCGTGTGAAAGCCTAGGTACAGCAGAAAAATCTTTTGATTTTTCTAACTGGCAGGTTATGTCTGACAACTTGACCGACAACAACGGTATTAAGTATTCTTCGTATTACTATTCCACCGATACTTTGACTATCACTGCCGCTGTTGAAAATGAGTCAGGAAAGGTTATGAACTTAGGTTGTGGCACATCTTATGATGAATTCGCAAATGCTGATGCCGATTATCAGTATACAGTTATGCTCACATCTGCTATAATTGCGATGGTGGCTGGCGGATATACTGAAAACGACATCGAGTTTATATACTGCATTTTCTTTGACTCTGCAAAATTCAACGAGCAGTTTATCTATCACAACAATATTTATATGATGAATATTAGTAAAACTGAGGGCGAAGAAGGCTCTGCTTTGCTGTTTATGACATCACCGTGTAAGGATGAGATAGAAAAAGAATGGGAGTTAACTGATTATAGTGACTACAACGGTACATATAAAAGCGAATAGTCACTCACTCTTAAAGAGTTTTTTATAGATATCTATTGCAAAGGAGCTAGAAAAAATGGGAGAAATTTATATCCTTAGAGTACTTTCAGGTGTCAGATTTTCAAAAATTGACAAGGTACTCACAACTGTAAAAGAAAAATCAGGACAGAGCAAAATCAAAACTTTTTTTGATATTATCAACTGTACTCTCCGCTATGGTGCGGGCTACAACGATTATGATATTTTCCAGTTCTATAACATCGACGCAAAAAAGCGTAAGACATATGTAACACGAGTTTTGAACAAGAAAATTATTATGAAATGTAACGACCAGAGTGTATCAGACGAGCTTCACTACAAGAGCCGTTTCAACCGCAAGTATTCTAAGTACTTAGGACGTGGCTGGTACGATATGGAGAGAGGTACATTCGAGGAGTTTGAAAAGTTCTGTAGCGACAAGGAATACTTATTCTGTAAGCCTGATGGACTTGATTCAGGTCGTGGTATCGAAAAGCTGAAAATTGCTGATTTTGACTCAATCAAAGCTATCTATGAGTACTGCAAGGAGAAAAATTTTGGCGTTGTAGAAGAGGTTGCTAAACAGCATCCAAAAATGGCGTCATTGCATCCTGAGTCAGTTAACTGTGTAAGAATGCAGACTATTGTTGTTGATGGCAAGCCACACCTTGTTTATGCTGCTTGTAAAGCAGGTAACGGCGGTCACTTTGTTGACAACCTCGGTTTTGATGGTATCAATATTCCTGTTGATAAGGAAACAGGTAAGCTCATTAAAACAGGTCGTACCGAGCACCGCCAGCTTTACACAAAGCACCCACGCACAGGCGTAGTTTTTGAAGACTTTGAAATTCCGATGTTTAAAGAAGCTGTTGAGCTTTGCTTTAAAGCAGCTCTTGATACTCCTGACGTAAAATTCGTAGGTTGGGATTGCTACATTGGTGAAGACGGCCCTGGTATTATCGAGGCTAACGACTACCCTGACTACTATTTCTGGCAGCTCCCTGAGCTTACTCCTGACAGACTTGGTATTTTGCCATATTTTGAGAAGCTATTTAAGCAGAAGATTACACCATACAGAAAGATTAAGTAAAATTGGTTTGTTACCTTTTGTAAAGTAGTTTCTTGTATTTTCAAAAAACTTACAAAGCCGCAGTTTATGCTGTGGCTTTTATTTTTGTACAAAATTTGATAAAATTCTAAAATAAATGAAACCAAATGCATTACTCGCAGGGTATTATATGTAAAGGGGGATTAAAAATGGGCGATGCACTTTTTGCGGGGCTCAGCTTTGAACAAGTTGTCCGCAAGTATAAAAATACTGTTGGCTCAGTTTGCGTAATGCGACTTAATAACAACAGCGATGCTGATGATTGCTTTCAAAACACATTTTTGCGTCTGTATAAAAAATCCCCCGATTTTAAAACTCAGGAGCATCTGAAAGCGTGGTTAATTCGTGTTGCTATTAACGAGTGCAACAGGTTTATTAGGAAAAATCGCTCATTTTTGTCCCTTGACAAGGTGAATAACGCGGTTTCATACTTTCCACAGGAAAAGTGTGATATGTCATGGGCACTTCTTAAGCTTGACAGCAAATACCGCGATGTCATTTATCTTTACTACTGCGAGGATTATAAGGTCAAAGAAATCGCAGAAATTTTAGGCAAATCCCCAAATACCGTAAAAACTCTGCTTAGTCGTGGCAGAGAAAAACTAAAAGCGATATATGGAGGTGATGACAAATGAGCGAGTTCAATTTTGATAAAATGCGTAATCTCAATATTCCCGACGAATGGGCAGAAAACACCATAAAAACTGTAAACGAACTGAAAAGACCGACTAAAAATAAATCAGTACGCCCGTTGAGAACCGCAATTTATCTTAGTTTATTAATCGTTTTTATTGTCATGATGCTTACTTTTTCACTGCCTCAGAGTAATGTCGGAATTGATGTTGTAAAAGAAAGCTATAGTGATGAAACTAAGAATAAGTCAGGCATAGTATATAAACCGACAGAAATTGATGAAAAAAGCGAAAGCCTGCCTTTTAGTAAGACTGAAGAAACAGAAAGCCGTGTCGAAGAAGAAAGCAGCAATTTCGATAACGATGTTGAGGTAAAAGAAACAGAGAAAGTAATAGAAACTCAGGAAAAACCGACTCGCTCACCTAAGCCGACTTTACCAGCCGTGCCTACCGAAGATGAAACAAAAGAACCCGAAAAGAATAATCACGATTACTATATAACAATTACTTTGAATAATGATAAGCTTACGGGTGATGGTAATATTTATTGCATAACCACCTGTAACGGAGTAAATACATCAGGTAGTGAGCTCAATTCAAAAGAGCACGAAGTCGAAATTGTTGAACATACAAAGTCAACAACAACAGTCAGATACTATCCTTATCGACAGGGGGTAGTGAAAACCAGTGGATATAATCTTTATGTATTCTCTTTTTGTAATGAAGACGGAGTGAATATTGCCGAAATGGGAATATATTTAGATAACTGATTTTTTGATGATTATGAAACGCTAAAAAGCCACAGAAAAACTGTGGCTTTTTGCAGTTACTTTACTTTCTCACAAAAAGATTATAAAATTTTAATAATAAATGAAACATTTTAGGGTACTAAAAGCGTTTTATATATAGAGGGGGGATTTTATGGCAGAAGAACTTTTTGCAGGGTTAAGCTATGAGCAGGTGGTGCAGAAGTATTACCAAACGGTTGCGTCCGTTTGTGTTATGCACATTAAAAGTAGGCACGATGCTGAAGACTGCTTTCAAAACACATTTTTAAAACTATATCAAAAATCCCCCGATTTTAATAGTGAATCGCATCTGAAAGCGTGGCTTATACGCGTTGCTATGAATGAGTGTGCAAATTTGCGTCGCAAAAACCGTTTCACGGTTTCGCTTACATATGTTGACAGTGATGATGCCATAAGTTTCCCCGATAATGATTCTGACGATATTTCATGGGCACTTGTACAGCTTGAGCCTAAATATCGTGATGTGCTGTATTTAAAGTATTGTGAACAGTATAAATCGCACGAAATAGCAGAAATTCTGGGAAAATCCGATAACACCGTCAGGACCCTCATAAAACGCGGTAAAGAAAAACTCAAGAAGATTTACGGAGGTGATGATGATGAATAAGAAAAACTTCAATTCTATTCAAAATTTCTCAGTTCCTCAAAATTGGATTGATAACGCAGTAAATATCCCGAAAACGGCGAAGAAAAAACCACCTGTAATCTTTGTCAATTTTTCTAAGACCTTGGTAGCAGTTGCGTCGTTAGTGCTTGTATGTTGTATCAGTCTTGTAGTTTTCTTTATGAACAACAATAACGCTGTCCCGTCTGTTTTAGTTATTGAAACAAAGGGCACGTCAGGTGTTTTTGAAACTGATGAACACACACAACATAACAGTGAAAACAATTCTTCAACACAAGGCACTTCAAAAACAGAAAATATAAAAGATGCATCTTCTGCATTAACAAAACCTACATCAGATACAGACACACAAATGCCGACTTTGCCTGTCGAGCCAACAGAAAAACCGATAATTGAACCGAGTGAAGGCTCAAGTTTACCAACTGAGTCGGGTGATGATCTCCCTCTGGCTCCAATGCCTACTGATGGTATGGTTGAACCTAGTGAAGGATATTGGCCTGTTGACCCGACTAACCCTGAAGTTCCGGGTATACCACCTACAGAAAACAGGGATGACGAGTATGTTGCAATTGTTGTGCCAAAGAGTAAGCTCACACAAAATTGTAAGGTTTACTGTCTGACCTATTTTAACGGCGAGCTATGTTCAAGCTCAGACTTATTTTCAAGTCAGAATGAGACTGAAATAACATTTATCAGTTCGTCATTGTTACACGTAAAATACTATCCGTTTAAAAAGGGAGTTATAGCAACACAGGGTGTTTATTACTTCTATTTTTACAACGAGAATTATGAGCTTGTTGCTCAAGAAAGTAGAATTTACCGTTAGTTTATAAGAATGGGTGCTCCTAACCTGAAATAAATATCCGACGAAAGAGTCATAGCTTATGCTGTGGCTTTTTTGTTGTAAAAATAAATGTAAAAATTTTGATTTTCTACTTGTTGTGCCATACTATCAGTGTTATAATGTACATAAATTTAAGTCAAAAATTTACATATAAAAAATTAAGGTGGAAGATTATGAAAAAGTTATTGCCGTTATTACTAAGCGTAGTTGTAGTCATAAGCATTTTAGCAGGAGTTGCGTTAAGTTCAACTGCTACCGATGCTGAGCCTGTTTATTATGTAAGCGGTGACTACACTTACGTTCTTGTTAACTCTACTGATGCGAAAATTGTCGGTTACAGTGGAGCGGATACAGAGCTTTCTGTTCCTGAAACGCTTGACGGTTATATTATAGTAGGCATCGACGATTTTGCATTTATGCAGAACACAACCCTAAAAAGTGTGACTTTACCGTTAACAATCTCAAATGTTGGTGAGTACGCTTTCCTTGAAACCGAGCTCGACTCTGTAACTTTCTTAAATGAAGATTGTGTGATTTTTGATAGCGAATACACTGTCTCTCCTACAGCCACAATCTACGGCTATGATAATTCAACAGCTCAAGCTTATGCTGAAAAATACGAGAGAACGTTTGAGTCTCTGGGTGAGGTTCCTGTAAGACCAACATATATACCGACTGAGCCTGTGACCCAAGCTCCTACTGATGTACCAACAGAGGTACCTACAGATATTCCGTCAGAAACAACAGATAATGTGACTCAAGCTCCTACCGAACTTGACACCCAGGCACCTACACAAGAGCCGTTTATCTTAGGCGACGTTGACGGCGACAAAGATGTTTCTGTTATGGACGCAACAGCTATCCAGCTTCATGTTGCATCATTACAGCCAATTGATGAGGATAAATTACCTGCAGGAGATGCTGACAGAGACGGTGACGTTTCTGTTTTGGATGCAACTCAGATTCAGCTTTTCGTAGCCAAACTTATCGATTCACTTTAATTTTCATAACATTCAAGGGCTATCCATAATCGGATAGCCCTTTTTGTATGTCTAAAAGATAATACGACGTACAAGCTCATATTGTCCCTGTGGTGGTTAAATAAACGTTGATTACTAATTATATATTTTTCTTATTAGCACATAAACTACCTTTTTTTCCGTTTTGTGCACATTAATTCCCTAATGATGTTTGTTTTCGGTTATTTTAAGATTTTTCAGCTATAATCTCACTTGTAAGTTAAAAACACATAAAACTTCACCGAATAAAACAAATTCGGGGTACAAAAAACATTTATTTAAAAGGGGTAATTTAAAATGAAAAAAACAGTATCAATCATTCTTATCGCAACATTAGCAGTATCAAGTGCAGTAGGCGTAGCAGCAGGTGTTTCAAAGTATTTATCAAGTAACACTTCAGCACAGCTTGAAACAAGACCTACAATTACTCAAAAGGTTACTGAAACAAGTAAGCCTACAGTAGCTCAGACTCAGACAGAAACAAAGGTTGAAAACACATACGTTGAAGAGGATACACCGGTTGTGCAGACAAAAGTAGAAGATGATTACGATATTTCAGTAGTAAATACTTGTTATCGTAATATGAGCAATCCTGACCACTGCTCTATCGAAATAAACAACCAGTACGGCAACACATTAGATTTTACTATCACTTCATCAAATGAAAATTATTCAAAAATCGCTACAGCTAACGTGAGTGTTACATTCGACAATGTAGATGAGTACGGCATTCCATACGGCACAAGCTCTTTTGAATACACAGATTCTTTTGGTTCTTCCGGTACAGGCGTGATTGACTTCAACTCATGCAGAATTATTTTAGACATTAATCAGGAGTACAACTCAGGTTCACCTTGGAACATTTCTAATGCTTCAGGTAAGTTCCTTTAATAATAAATAATATAAATCATAAGAAAACAGGACTGCACATTTTGTGAACAGTCCTGTTTTTGTATTACAAGTTAATTATTCAGTTTCTAAATCTGCTTTAAGCTCAATTCCTAAAACATCAAGACTTTCTTTGTCAACGCTTGCAGGACATTCGCTCATAAGCTCACTCGCATTTTGAACCTTAGGGAAGGCTGTAACATCTCTAAGCGAATCGCACTTGCACAAAATCATAGCAATTCTGTCTAAGCCGATGCCCATACCGCCGTGTGGTGGTGCACCGTACTTGTACGCTTCTACTAAGAAGCCGAACTTTGCCTCGATTTCTTCGTCAGTAAGTTTAAGTGCTCTGAACATCTTCTGCTGGAGCTCGTAGTCAGTGATACGGATTGAACCGGAGCTAAGCTCTGTGCCGTTTAATGTAAGGTCATAAGCCTTAGCAATAACCTTGCCCTTGTCGGTGTCAAGGTACTCTAAGCACTCTTCCTTAGGCATAGTGAAAGGATGGTGCATAGCAACCCACTCGCCGCTTTCTTCGTCGTACTCGAAGAACGGGAAGTCAACAATCCATACGAATTTGAATACGTCAGGGATGATGTCGAGCTTTTTAGCAACGTTAAGTCTTAGAGCTCCGAGTGTTGGGAGTGTAACGTTATCTTTATCAGCAACGATTAAAACAACGTCGCCTTTTTCTGCATTTAATGTTGAAAGAATATTTTCGAGCTCGCCCTCTTTCATAAATTTAGCGAAAGAGCAAGCAGGTGTATCCTCAACCCATCTTACAAACGCAAGACCCTTAGCACCGATACCACGAACGAACTCTGTTAATTTGTCAATTTCTTTACGAGTGAGAACAGAAGCCGCACCCTTTGCAACGATAGCTCTAACCGAACCGCCGTTATTAACAGCGTCAGTGAACACCTTAAAGTCGCAGTCCTTAACGAGGTCAGATAAATCCTGAATCTGCATATCAAAACGCACGTCAGGCTTGTCCGAACCGTATTTGTTCATAGCGTCTTTGTATGTCATACGCTCAAACGGTGTTTCTAAATCCTGGTTAAGCACTTCTTTAAATAAACGTTTAAACAAACCCTCGTTGATTTCTAAGATGTCTTCAACGTCTACGAAAGAAAGCTCCATATCAATCTGAGTAAACTCAGGCTGACGGTCAGCACGCAAGTCTTCATCTCTAAAGCACTTAGCGAGCTGGATATAACGGTCAAATCCTGATAACATCAAAAGCTGTTTGTAAATCTGTGGTGACTGAGGAAGTGCGTAGAATTTGCCGTTGTGAATACGTGAAGGAACAAGGTAATCTCTTGCACCCTCAGGAGTAGACTTGATAAGCATTGGAGTTTCAATCTCGATGAAACCGTTCTCATAGAAATAGTCTCTTGCAACTTTTGCAATTTTTGAACGCAGATAAAGGTTGTCAAAAAGCGGTTTTCTTCTTAAATCGAGGTATCTGTATTTAAGTCTGATATCTTCGCTTGTTTTACAGTCATCTACAATTTCGAAAGGAGGTGTCTGAGCTTTTGAAAGCACTCTTAAATCAGTAACTTCGATTTCGATGTCGCCTGTAGCAACCTTGTCTGTTTTTGAACTACGCTCACGAACGTATCCTTTAGCACAAAGGACATATTCGCTTCTTGCCGAAAAAGCCTTTTCAAAAATTTCTTTAGCTGTAGAGTCATTGAACGCAAGCTGTACAATACCTGTGCGGTCTCGTAAATCAATAAAAATAAGCTGACCTAAATCACGCTGACGCTGTACCCAACCGCAAACGGTAACTTCTTTGTCAACGTCGGTGATTCGAAGGTCACCGCAGTAATGTGACCTTTTAAGTCCTGTCATAAATTCTGCCATTTTTAGTCACTCCTTATTATAACTTCTCGTTTTGTGCATCAAAAAGTGCATCATAAAACTGTGTTAGGAAATTTTCATCAAGCGAGATTTCTCTCTGCTCGCCCGACTGCATATTTTTAAGCTTAGCTTTGTTTTCCTGTATTTCGTTGTCGCCGATTACAATCGAGAATTTTGCACCGATTTTGTCAGCATACTTCATCTGTGCTCTAAGTCCTCTGCCGACAACGTCACATTCAGCGTAGAGTGATGCTGAACGCACCATCTGTGTAAGCTCGAACGCCTTAGCCTGAGCGTCATCTCCCATTGATGCAAAGTAAATATCACAGGTAGCTGGCTTTTCAATTTCAATACCCTGTGCATCCATAAGCATTAAAAGTCGCTCGATACCTAAAGCAAAGCCTAAAGACGGCATATGCTGTCCGCCTAACTCTTCAATCAAACCGTCATATCTTCCGCCACCGCAAACAGTAGCCTGTGCACCGATGTCAGTTGATACGAATTCAAATACAGTTTTTGTATAGTAGTCAAGACCTCTAACGATTGTCGGGTTGACTATGTATTCTACTCCTGCTTTTGTAAGCAGAGCCTTGACCTTTTCAAAGTGGTCAGCACACTCGTCACAAAGGTAGTCGAGCACCTTTGGAGCATCTTCTGCAATCTTAGAACAAATCGGAGATTTACAGTCGAGAATACGCATTGGATTCCTCTCGAGTCTGCCTAAACAAGTTTCGCAAAGCTCGCCTTTTGAGTTTTCAAAATACTCTTTTAACGCTTCGTGGTACTTTTTGCGACACTCTGGGCAGCCGATTGAGTTAAGCTCAAGGCGTAAATTCTTAATCTGTAAGCGGTCAAAAATTGACTTAGCCGCACAAATAAGCTCTGCATCAGCCGTCGGGTTAGAAGTGCCGTAGCACTCAAGACCGAACTGGTGAAATTCGCGTAAACGACCAGCCTGTGGCTTTTCGTAACGATAGCAAGAGACAAAGTAGCTCGCTTTTACAGGTAAGCCGTCGTTATAGATAGCGTGCTCAAGGAGTGCTCTTGCTGCACCTGCTGTGCCCTCAGGTCTAAGTGTGATTGACTCTCCACCCTTTGTGTCGAAAGTGTACATTTCCTTTTGAACAACGTCGGTAGTTTCACCAACACCGCGAGAGAATAACTTTGTGTGCTCAAAAACAGGTGTTCTGATTTCTTTATATCCAAAAGCGGACGACTCCTTACGCATAATATCCTCGACAAACTGCCAACGGTAGCTGTCCTTTGGGAGAACGTCCTCTGTTCCTCTGACTTTTTTAGTGAGTATAGCCATTTTTTTCAGCCTCTTTTCAGTACAAACTTATCTAGTATATAATATATCACATTTTCTCCGGTTTTCCAATAGGTAGATAATAATTTTTAAGGAATTGCAGGAGCAAGCACTAGCTTACCTGTTATGTTACAATAAAAAAATGGTAGTAATCAACATTGGGTACTTGTGATAGGTGCAAGCGACAATTCTCTTTCTACAAGCTCTTTTATATGTATTGATCCTGTTACCGGTACTGAGAGAACCCTCAATAACTGTTGGGCGTTTGGTCACACTGTGAGCAATGAGTGTAAATTTGAGGTGAAAAATAAAGAGGATATTTCTCCCGAATTAATGCTTGGTGATGTAGATGGTGACAAGGATATCTCGGTTATGGATGCAACCTTAATTCAGCTTGCTATTTCAAGACAGGTTACCTTAACAGATGTGCAGATTAACGCTGCTGATACTGACCAAGATGGCGATATGAATATTATGGACGCAACTGCAATTCAGCTTTACGTTGCAAAGATTATTACAGAGTTTTAACTCAATACTTATAAAACTACAGCTCCCGTTGAGGGAGCTGTTTTTCGTTGTATTATATTACTTAAATTTACGCTGTGTTCATACATTTTGGAAATTATTATGCTAAAATGCAATTATAAACTTGAAATCAGCTTAATGATATAGCATAATATCTTCAAAAGGAGGACGTGTGATGAGAAAAATCATTAGTACGTTGCTCGTGGTTATTATTTTGGCGAGCATTATTGTGATACCTGCAAATGCGGCGGTATCATCCGCGACAATCGAAAGAGCAGTGCAGTGGGCTATTGATACCGCTAATGATGACAGCCACGGATATTCTCAGGCTAATCGTTGGGGTAATCCTGACTATGACTGTGCGTCTTTTGTAATTTCGGCATTCAGGAGTGCTGGCTTTGAGCTAAAAAATGCAGTTCATTGTGGTAATATGAAACAGCCTTTTATTGACGAAGGCTTTGAGTGGATACCGAGCTCTCAAATTGACCTTAGTACTTCTAAGTACTTAAAGCGTGGCGATATTCTGCTTAATACAAGAAGTCATACCGAGATATACATCGGTGATAATACGCAGGTTGGAGCTCACGATGGTACTTATGATATTTTCGACTACAACGACCCGGGTGATTCTACCGGTCAGGAAATCTGCCCTGTTAAATACAACAACTGGTCTAACTGGGAGGGTATTTTGCGTTACCCTGCCGAGGACCCGATTGATATTGGCGATTCGTTTTACGCTACTATCGTTAACAACTCAACGGGTAAGGCGTTAACAAATGATTCGGACGCGAATTGCGAAAATCGTAATGTAACTATTCGCTCTTTAACAGGCGAGAAAAATCAGCTTTGGAAGTTTGAAAAAAGAGAAAACGGCTCTTACAAAATATCCAGCGTTTTCAACGACCTAGCACTCGATGTAACTAAAGCGGGCACCACCGCAGGCACAAACGTCAGCGTGTATTTTTCAAATGATAAGCCTGCTCAGCAGTGGAATGTATACGGCGAAGAGGGTATGTATCGTCTAAAACCAATGTGTAATCAGCTTGCACTTGATATAGCTTCGGGTGATGCCGACGGTACTAATGTCAGAATGTGGACAGACAACAACGCATCAACCCAATATTTCAGTATAAATAAGTTGTCATCACCTCAGGGAACTTACGTTGAATGTGCTCCCGGCACATCGTTTACTCAGACCTCGCTTTGGTGGAATATGACACTGTACACTGATTCGTACGATGTCGAAATTTATGCGACAGAGATAAACAACGAAGAGCCGTATAAAACATTTACTGATTTAAAGGAAACCTACTGTCAGCTTGAATTGCCTGCCGGAGAATACAAGGCGATAGTTTACAGCAAGAATGTTGTGGGTGAAACTAAGAGTATCAATGAAGCTGTGTTCACAGTTGAAAAAGGCACAGGCTACAAGGTAGGCGACGTTGACCTTGACGGAGATATTTCTGTTTTGGATGCAACAGAAATTCAGCTTTATTTGGCACAGTTCAAACAGCTTAACTACGGCCAGCTTGAACTTGCCGATGCAGATAAAGACAGCGATGTATCTGTCTTAGATGCAACACAAATCCAGCTCTTTATAGCAAGACTGATTGACTCACTGTAAATTAATAACGAAAAATGAGCACAAGAAAGCCCGTATCAACGATACGGGCTTTTGTATATGTGTTAATATGAACGTCTAAAAAGACGCTATACCACCTTGCTGGGAAAACCAAAAATTTACGGAACTAATTATTTTTTTATCTAACGATATTTCTCCAGTCAAGGTCACCACGCTCAAGGCCGTGGATAAGAACTTCGCCTGTCGCAATGTTTGTAGCAAACGGAATGTTGTGCATATCGCAAAGGCGGAGCAGGTTGATGTCATTTGGCTCGTGTGGCTTAGGGGTGAGTGGGTCGCGGAAGAACAGCAACATATCAATTTCGTTGCAAGCGATACGTGCAGCAATTTGCTGATCGCCACCTTGTGAACCACCGAGGAAGTTCTGAATTTCGAGGCCTGTTGCCTCGCTTACCATCTTGCCTGTAGTTCCTGTGGCACAAAGGTTGTGTCTGCTCAGAATTCCGCAGTAGGCGATACAAAACTGTACCATCAGTTCTTTTTTCTCGTCGTGTGCAATTAGTGCGATATTCATAGATATTCCCTCCTGAACAAAAAATCCTAAAATAAAATCCTAAAATTATATAATGAAAAAGACTAAACTTTGATAGTCAATGGAATATTTTCTCCAAGTAAACGCTGTACAAGACTGTCAAACACTACCGAAGAGCTAGCCCAGTTGGTTGCCAAAAGTCCTCTCTGTGAAAGAGCCGCAATGCGAACATCTTCAGGAATAAGTGCGATAAGCTGTACACCTACTGTGTCGATAACCTCGTCGAGATCGCTGTAAAGCTTCGTTGATAAAAATCGTTCCTTGTCAAAGCGGTTGACAACAAGCCTTGTGTCAGTAATACCTAATTCAAGGAGCTTATTTTTAATATTAATACCGCCTCTAATACTCGTAGGCTCGGTGTTTACAACAATCAGTGCTCTGTCGGCAGAAATCGCGGCAGCTTCAAATCCGGTGCCGACTCCCGCAGGAGCGTCGATGATAACGTAGTTATAATCGTTCTTGTGTTCATCAACAAATTGCTTCATAACCTGAGGGCTGATTTCGTCCTCAGCAGAAATCGGAGCGGATAAAGTGTAAAGCCCTTTCGCTCCGTTACATTCATATAAGGCATCAGAATAATTACAAGTGCCCGAAATTACATCAGACACATCATACACCAGTCGGTCTGTGATGCCAAGCATCATATCGGTGCCTCTCATACCACTGTCGCAGTCGATGACAAGAACTTTATTCTGTTTTCTAACAAGTGCCAGAGCAAGAGAGGTGGAAACTGTGGTTTTACCTGTACCGCCCTTGCCTGAGGCGACAACAATAACTTGACTCATAAATAATACCTCATTGTTATTTTAACATAAATTACAAAAAAGAGCAACTTTTTTAGTTGCTCTTTGCGTAGAATAATACGTTTGAAAATTGGGCATATTGGATAAAAAAGCTGTTAATTGCTTAACAAAATGGCTGATTTGAAGGTTACGGACCTCAACGCTTAAATATCACGTTTCGTTGTCCTACGCTACTCCTCAAAAGTCCACAGTCTCGCATTGTTTTTTTACGTTGACATTCGTCAACTACAAAAATACAGACTCGCCCTCGACTTTTGAGGGCTACGGACCTCAACGCTTAACCCCAACCTTTTGCCTGAACCTGATTAACGGTTTTGTCATAGAAGTACGCGTCCATCATATCCATCGCGGTGTACATCGCGTACTTACCCTTTGCTCCGTGCTCGAGAACCACCGCTACAGCTACTTCAGGTTTGTCATAAGGTGCGTAACATACAAAAATAACGTGGTCACTGCCTGCGTTTTCTGCTGTACCTGTTTTTGCCGCTACAGCTTTAGGATATGCCGATACTATGGTAGCGGTACCCGATGTTACAACACTACGCATCGAGTTTTTGACGGTTTTCATATTTTCTTTTGAAATACCTGCATCAGCTAGCACAACAGGCTCTTTCGGGTCATTGTAGAGCACAACTTCATCACGCTCATAGTTAACGATTTTTCTAACCATATGTGTCTGGTATCTTACACCATTGTTAGCAACAGCCGACATATAGGTAGCAAGCTGCATAGGTGTGAAGGTGTTATCACTTTGTCCGATTGCCGCCTGAACTGTGTTTCCTACATACCAGGTGGTGGAATCTCTGCCTGCTAATACGCCGACAGATTCATCAATTTCAAGACCTGTTTTTACACCAAGACCGAACTTTTCCGCGTATAAATAAAGCGTTGTAGCACCTAGTCGTCTGCCTGTTTCTGCAAAATAGTAGTTACACGAAACCGTCATAGCCGAGTTCAAAGAAATTGAACCATGGGTACCCATACAGTCAACTACATCGTCAGGGTAGTAGTCATAGTGTTTTGTGCAGCGGATGGCAGTATTTTTTGTTATAACCTTTTCTTGTAGTGCTGCAAGTGCCACACACGGCTTGAATGCTGAACCCGGAGAGAAAGAGCCATCAAAAGTTCTTGAAAACATCGGTGAGTGCTCGTGGGTATTAAGCCATGCGTTGTATTCGGAATCGTAGTATTTACTTATATCATAGTTAGGAGCGGAGGCAGCCGCGATAACGGAGTTATCCTTTGTCGAAATCATAACCGCACCGCCACAGTAGCAGTCTTCGCCCAAACGCTCTTGTTGAGCTTTTTTATTTGCTTTTGCGGCTCTTACTTCGCTTTCGCCCTCGGCTCTTGCACGATTGATGTTTTTCTGCAAAGAGTAGTTTGCAACAGCCTGAACATTACTGTCGATTGTAAGATACACCGTGTCACCCGGTTCGGCTTTGACAGACTCGGTTTCACTAATAATGTTGCCATTTTCGTCCTTAACAATGGTTTTCTCACCTGATTGTCCTCTAAGATAATCTTCAAGTGCGGACTCGATGCCAAATTTTCCGATAACATCGTTCATTTCATATCCGTTATCCTTGTTTTCTTCGTATTCCTCAGCAGAAAGTGAGCCGACTACACCCAGAATATGAGGAATAAGCGTGCCGTTTTTGATAACACGTTCGTTAGTAACGCGAATTTCAACACCGGGGATTGTTTGAGTCTGCTCTGACACAACAGCTACGGTATCGGAAGAAACGTTTTCAGCAAAAATATATGCCTGAGAATATGAATATCCGCTACGCTCCATATTGTAGCGAACAGAAACTACGTTTCTCTTTGTAGCTAAATCTTCGATAGTATCAGCATCGTAACGTTCAGCTAAAGCAGTAAGAATCTCATCAGGAGAGCTGAGCTGTTCATTATTTAACATACTCTCGCCCTTTATGTAAGAAAGCGAACCCTCGCTGTCGTTTTCAAAGCTTAATTCTCCGTTAACGATATCAATTGGCAGAGCATCTATCCATTTGGCGTTGCAAGTATGGCAAAGCTGTAAGAGTCTAATGATAATGGAGTTAATCTCGCCTTCTTTAACATATATCTTGTTGATAACAATGTTGTATGCGGTTTTGTTGACAGCAAGCTCCTTGCCGTTTACATCTAGTATCTCGCCACGGGTGGCATCGGATACCTCAGTGTATGAGGTGGATTTGGCGGAAATTTCCTTATACTGGTCGCCGTTTACTATTTGCCAGTTGAATAGCCTCATTGTAAAACCGCAAAAAATAAGGACAACTAAAATACCGCAAATGATAATTCTAAGATTTGAATTCTTATTATCCTTGCTCATACAGTTATCCCTTCTTTCGTATATTTTAAGTTGTTATTTTAATCGTTTAGCGTTTCGTATACAAACTTGTTCATAAAATAGAAAACAGCCGTGCATAAAATCGTTTGAACAATGCGTGAAATATAGTGATTAACGTAGTAAACTCCCGCGTTATCGTAGCCTTTTATTACAAATGCAAAAACAAAGTGAAGCGTTAAAAGGGCGGTGATTACAATAACTGCTGTGAGCATCACGTTGTAGAAATTCGCAGCGATGAAATTATTGGCACAGAAGCCTAAAATAAAACACACAATTGCAAGCGAGATTGTGAACAAACCGATAGAATTTGAAAAGCCTAAATCAGTTAGCACACCGCACGCAACACCGAACATCATCGCGGGAACCTCGTTTTCAAAGACCGCGATAGTTAAAGCTAATGCAATCAGAAAACAAGGGGTTGCACCGAAAATTTCGGGGAGCAACAGCGGAGTGGAGCCAAGCACGAAGAAAACTAAAATCTCGATGCTGTAGGCCAAATATCTGAAAAATCTTAATTTCTGCATCATTGTTTCTCCGTATTTGAGTTTAGAAGCACTTCACCCTGACCCGTGTAGTTTGTGATGATAGCAAGGTCGGTGATAGTTGTTATATCATCATACGGTTTAACAACGGCGTAGTAGGTTGAATTATAGGTATCGTAGCATACGTCGGTAACCTCACCTATAATCAATCCCTTAGGATAAAGACCGCTGACGCCTGTTGATGTTATGATATCTCCTGCTTTAACCTTATGAGTAGCAGAAAGCTTGGTAAATGTTGTCAGGTTTTCGTCACAGTAAAGTGCTGAGCCTGTGACAATACCCATATCACTGCTTTTGTTGTCAATCGCTCCGACACTTGTCTGAGGAGAAAGTATGGTTACGACCTTACAAGTATTCAGGTCAATTTCACTCACCCAGCCGATAAGTCCGTTGTCTGATACGACAGGGTCGCCGACACAGATGTCGGAGGAAGAACCTTTGTCAAGTGTGAATGAGTAAAACTCGTCATTTGAATCACGTCTTAAAACTACTGACGGAACAATAGAATACTCAGGATGCTCCTTTTTAAGGTTGTAGAACTTCCACAGCCTTGTGTTTTCAGTGAGCGTATCGTAGTAATTTACAAGCTGAGAGCGAAGCTGTGTGTTTTCGTCTTTGAGCCTCTCGTATTCACTCAAAAGCTCAGAGTATGACATATCCTCGTCGCTTGTTGCCGCCGCCGTAACTTTTGACAACGGATATGTAACGCTGTTGACGGTGGAGGAAAGAATATTTTTATCAATGCTGTTAGTAAAAACTGAGAGCACAATCAGAATAAAAACAGTGGAAAGAAAAATTCTCACGCTGTTTGATTTGAAAAAATCCTTCATTTTTACCTCCTGTCAAAAATAATTTCGCACCGCACATCTTTGTGCGGTGCTTAGCTCACTCTAAACGCTTAGAGTAGATATTGTGTAGTTAGATAAACTTAGGAGCGTTCTGAACCTTAAAGTTAGGGTCGAGCTTTCTGCCTGTGCCGTCTACAACACAGTCAAGCGGACGCTCAGCAACATAAACAGGCATACCTGTCTGTTGCATAATAAGCAAATCAAGACCTCTCAGCAGTGCACCGCCACCAGTGAGCATAATGCCGTTATCGATAATGTCGGCTGAAAGCTCAGGCGGGGACTTCTCAAGCGTTGTGAGAATTGCCTCAACAATAGTTGAAAGCGGGTCAGCTAAAGCATCTCTGACCTCAGCTGCTGTAATTTTGATGTTTTTAGGCAAGCCGTCTACAAGGTTTCTGCCCTTAACGGTCATTTCGCCTTCGTTTTCGTAAGGATACGCTGAACCGATAGCAATTTTAATGTCCTCGGCGGTGCGTTCACCGATGAGGAGATTATACTTTTTCTTGATATACGTGATGATAGCTTCGTCAAACTTATCACCTGCTACTCGTACTGAGCAGGAAGCAACGATGTCGCCGAGTGAAACAATGCCGACTTCACTTGTTCCGCCACCAATATCAACAACCATACTGCCTTGTGGTTCAAAAACAGGAAGTCCTGCACCGATAGCAGCAGCCATAGGTTCTTCGATAAGCTCAATGTACTTACCGCCAGCCTGTCTTGCCGCGTCTTCAACAGCGTTACGCTCGACCTCAGTTACACCGCTTGGAATACAAATAACGATTCGAGGTCTGTTAAAGAAATTAGCTTTTACTACCTGTCTAATAAAATACTTGAGCATAGTAGCGGTGATTTCAAAGTCAGCGATAACGCCATCTTTAAGTGGTCTTATAGCAACGATAGAACCAGGAGTTCTACCAATCATATCCTTAGCTTCCTGTCCTACAGCTACAACAGTGTCCTTTCTGACATCAACAGCGACAACGGACGGCTCACGCATAACTATGCCCTTGCCTTTTACGTATACAAGGGTGTTAGCGGTACCAAGGTCAATACCAATATCCTTAGAAAAAAACATATAAAATTCCCCTTTTTGAGAATATCAACTCATTATAAATGAAAACATTTCCCTATTCTTTCTTAGTATAACCGATTGTACGGTTTATTTCAATAATTTTTCAGGATATAATTGTGAATTTTATAATAACATATGGCGGAATACCTCACTAAAAAAGGGAGGTGTCACATAAGCTTTGCAGGGCAACGAGCCTTTGACGCTCAATTTTTTCCTGTTGAACCGAAACCGCCTTCTCCACGCTCGGTGCTATCAAGGTCATCAACTTCAATTGCTTCACAAATGCACACAGGAGCGATAACCAACTGTGCGATTCTTTCATCAGGGGTGATTGTGTATGCTTTTTTCGAAATGTTTGTAAGTCCGACGCACACCTCGCCTCGGTAGTCGGAATCAACAACACCAACGCAATTTGCGAGTGTTATGCCGTGTTTTATAGCAAGCCCGGACCGTGCGTAAATATATGCCACGTAGTTTTCGTTTTCAAGAGCGATAGCAAGTCCTGTTGGGATTACCTTGATTTCGCCGGGTTCAACAGTGATTTCACTGTCAATGCATGCGTGTAGGTCCATACCAGCCGAGCCCTTTGTTGCACGGTGAATCATCTTAGCGTTTTCTCTTAACTTTTTAACTTTTAAAATCTGCATAGTTATCACCTTTCTTGCATAATCGTTTGAAGACTTGCAAAAATTGAAATTAAAATCAATAATTAAACAGCAGAAACGACTATTAAAAAATATATAATTCTCTTTTGAAAATTTAAGAAATTTCTTTAGAATAATTCTTTAAAAGATTGTGAAATTTTTCACACCTCTTAAGTATAAACCATGTGTAAAACGCGTGAAACTACGGTTTTCGCTCAATTTTTTAAGGATTTTTTCCTTGTTTTCCACAGAGTTTTCCACATACATGTGAAGAATTGTGAAATTCACGTTCTTTGATTTATAAATCTCCTGCGGCAATATAAGCGGTACGCAGTTTAAAATTTCGGTTACCACACCGTCGCATTTAAGCGGAAACTGTTCGCCCTTACGGTCTTGCAGATTTAATGCTTTTTTGCAAGTTGCACAGGAGTGGACACCGCTTTTGACAGGACAGTTGCGAGTCATCATCAGCGGAAGATATCCGTATGATGCAACACCTGTAGGAAGTTCAGACTTAAGTGCGTTAACTCTCTTGTAATCAAGCTCAATAGACAGCTCAACGTTACTACATCCGTAGCCTTTAGCCCATTTTAGTGACAGAGAGTTTGCGATATTCATAGCAAAACTCAGGCTAGAGCAGATGTCGAGCTGTTTACAAATATAAACAGCACCGATATTATGGCAATATGCGTGGGTTATACCCATAGCTTTTGCTTTTTGTAAAGCACTTATGATTTTATCTTCACGCGAGAACATACCTCTGGGTATCTCAACAGCTATGTTGATGCCCTCGTTTTTAAGCTTTGCGACCTTTTCTTCATTTTTAACAACATCAAAAAGCGGAGCAAAAACGTAAGCAAACTTTGAAAAGCTCTTAGGTATTTCAAGGTCAGATACCAAAGCACGTTGTGCTAAACTGGCTTTGTGAGTGTCATTAATTTCAGCAGTAAGACTCTCAAAATCTATTTTATTAACCTTGTAGTTATGCCATTTTTCTCGCTTTTTACAAAGCAGGTCAAGTGCATTCCTACGCAACGCGTTTATTTCTTTTGCAGGGATAAATGCGTTGCCTAAAATTGTGCAATTAAGCGTTTTTAGAATGAACGGTGTGTCACCTGTTTTTGATAGATAGCTGTGTAGTTTCTCTTTAGAAACGCTCATATTTTGAGCTTCTTGCACTTGAAAGTCGCTTGTAACTGTCACATTATTCTTGCCGTCAGTGACGGTTAAGATTATAGGTTTACCTACAGTAACAGAAATATCAGCGGTAATTTCAACATGCTGAAGCTCATCCTTATAGGTTGAGCGAATATTTTTCAATAGCTTTTCGGAAGCCGAAAGAACGTCCTCACGTTTTCTGTAGCCGAACATATAGTGACCTAAATTAGAGGTGTAGTAACCGTCAGTAAAGCCTGTTCTTGAAAAAACAGCTTGCAAATCGTGTGCAGTTTCATCATCAACAAAGCCGTTGTCACGCATTTGTACGCATGCTTGTACAGCGGAAGCTACATATTCAGGGCGTTTCATTCTGCCCTCTATTTTTGCACTGACAACACCGATTTCCTGTAGCTCACGAATATATTTTACAAGCGAGTTGTCCTTTAAGCTCAACGCGTGGGTGTTAGAGCTGTCTGATGAAAAAGGGAGCCTGCACGGTTGAGCACACATACCTCGGTTAGCACTACGAGTGCCAAGCATCGCAGACATATAACACTGACCTGAAACACACATACAAAGTGCTCCGTGAACAAAAACCTCGAGCTCTATGTCGCAGTTGTCGGCGATATACTTAATCTCGTCCTTAGACATTTCTCGTGCTAAAACAACACGCGAAAAGCCCAGTTCTTTCAACGCTTTTGCTCCGGAGAGTGTGTGAACACTCATTTGGGTGGATGCATGAAGCTTGAGAGAGGGTACGAGCTGTTTAACAGCCATTGCAAACCCGATATCCTGAGTAATCAGTGCATCAATATCACATTTAGCCGCATTTTTAACAAGCTCTAACGCTTCATCAAGTTCGTCATCAAAAATGAGAGTGTTGAGAGCTAAATATACTTTGACCCCATACGCGTGGCAATATTTCACGGCATCAGAAAGTTCTTCCAAAGTGAAGTTTTTCGCCGATGCTCGTGCGGAAAAGTCCTTAGCTCCGACGTACACAGCATCAGCACCGCTTCGAACAGCGGCATAAATGCTGTCGAATCCTCCGCTTGGAGCTAAAATTTCAATTTTATTCATCAGTTTCGTCGTCAAATAGACTGTACTGACGAAGTGGAGTGTATCCCTTTTGTTCTGACTGCTGTTTTAAGAAACGCTCCTTAAACGGATTTTTGTGTTCATGGCTGTGACGCTTTTTGTCAGGTTTTTTCTCCGTTTCAACATTATCTGTAGCAGGCACAGTATCAGCTTTTACCTCTTCTTTAGTTTCTTCGGTAATCTCTACTTCGTTCGTTTCTACGAGATCTTCATCCTCGTCAAAGTCAAAGGATAAATCATCGTCTGAGTCTATTTCGATTTCTACTTCTTCAGTTTTTTCAGTTGTTTTTTTGATTTCTACTGACGTTGCGATTAAGGTTTTCTTTGAATTAAGAAGCTCCTGCTTTTCGCCTTTGAGCTTTTCAACCTCTGCTTTTAATGCTTCGTTTTCTTCTCTTAATTTTTCAGAATCCTTTATGTAATCTTTAATCTGCTCTTTAAGCTCATTTAATGATGCTCTTGCTTTAGCTTCATCGTCGCAGAAATCGAGTGCTGTCATAACAGCACACTTCTCTCTGGACATATTTGAGGATGCAAACAACGAATTTATCGCGGTGTCAACCTTTGACGCAATAGTTGACACGTATTTTTCAGACTCGGTTGTGATGAGAGTGAGTTTTTGACCCGCAACAAAAACGGATATCTTTTTCTTTTCCATAATAACACCTCTGCAAAAGATTTTTAACCGAATAAATTATATACCAAAACTTGTAAACACCTCAAGTTTTACTACCGTATTGTAATATTTTAAATACAAATGTCTTTGAATTGTTACACAAAAGAGAACCGTCCGACAGCATTTGCTATCGGACGGATATTCTATATGTGTAATTTTTTAGATACCTGCAAGCTTAAGCTGAATAGCTGTAGCGTCCAAGATATTACGCTTAGAGTCGCGGTTCATATCACTTTTGTAGGTGAGTGCTGTCGCATTGTAATAAGAGATGTCGTCACCACTAGGATATTCTGCAAGCTGAGCCGCAACAAGCTGAATGAATGTTGCATCTAAAATGCTGAGCTTGCCGTCATTATCAGCATCGCCCAAAGGTGAGCCTATGTTATAATTTTCCATATATTCAGTCAGGAAAGGATAGTCATCAACTATAGTTTCAGAAAACTCAATAAACTTGTTTTCCTCCAAATCATACAAAGCATAACCAAAACGGAAAGGGGTGTAAAGCTGAGGTTGAGTAATAATTCTGTCACCAATAATTGTGCCGTCAAGTGCATCAGGAGCCATAGCAAAATGGCAGTAAACTATCGCAAAATCTATCGCATCATCGCAGTCAACATCCATTTCGCCGATTTCTTGATACCAGAACTCACCCATGTAGTATGCAGACTCTGTTTCAGGGTAATGCTCAAAAATGCGGTCCAGGTAGATGTGTGTGCTTTCATTTTCTAATTCGCCGTTTTCGAAGTAGTCAACACTGTACACAAGCTCGCTTTCAGCAATTCTCTTAACATCCTGAGCTTTAACCGTTATGATGATAACATTCTGGAAAATTACAATCTCTTCGTAGTCAATGTTGTCAAAAACAACAGGCTCAAATTCTGTGATAAACCAGTTATCATAATATTCGTTGAGCTCTTTTCTGGCTTCACCAATATCGGGCCAGCTAGGCATTTCGGTTGCATTCGGGCTGTAGCCCGTAGGTGTTACATAGATATCAACTGTGTCATCGTCCTCTTTTTGCATTAGCACCTGTTGAAGCTGGTTGCTAATTTTACTGTTTTGTGCAAATGTCGGGAAAACAGATATTGACAGTACAAGTACACATATAAGAATATAGCTAAGTATCTTTTTCATAGGACAACCTCCTTAGTTGACTGTTACATAAATGGTTTCTTCAAAAATCACGTCACCGTTTATGTTCAAATAATAGAAGTTATAGGGACCTGAAAACAACGCATCTACCGATTTGTACCCCTCAAAGCTTACAATAGCATATCCATTACCTATAATAGTAACCTTGGCTGGGTATTTTGTTGGTTCGCCTCCGGCACTCGTGATATTTTCGCTGTCGCTAACGATATAGCAGTAAACCGTGGTGCTACCACACAACGCACTTTCAGGGACAAAACCGACGCTCACACCACCCGCTTCTTGTTCAGGAGGATCAGGGAAACCATTAGGGTTAGAGGGTTGATTATCAGGCTCAAGAGTGCCGTCGTCAGGTGTGGTTTCAATTTGAGGTGGGTCGGGGTTTTGAGTAGGAGCGGTCGAAGTAGCATCTTGAGTACTGTTATCTTCAGTAGTTTGCTGTGTTTCTTCGACATTTTCTGTGGGTGGGCTTGTCGGATTCTCGGAAATGCTGTTTTCGGTTTCTTTATTATTAAAAGTTTCTGTTTTTGTATTTTGAGTTGCGATTGTGTCAGGATATTTTACAGGCAATATATCGTCGTTTTTTGCAAAGCTGAAAAGGGCTACTGACAACGCACATAGAAAAACAAAGCACGCTACATATGATAGCTTTCTGTAAAGAGAGGGAAATGCAAAAACGTTCTTTTTCTGTTTTGATTCTGACGGAAAATTCAAGGCTTTTTCTACCCAAGTATCAGGGATTTCAAGGTTTTCGATGTTGTTAAAATTCACCTTTCTCATCTGTCATCACCTCCGTAAATAGCTTTGAGTTTTACTCTGCCACGACGCAGGATGGTTTTGATGGTGTTTTGGTTTTTTCCTAAGATTTCAGCGATTTCGTCAATTTTGTATCGCTCGATGTAGTGAAGATACAAGACGTTGCGATACTTAGGCTCGAGTTTTAAAAGTGCCCACGAAATGTCACATTCATCTTCGGGAAAATCTACTGAGTTAACTTTTACGTCTTTGAGGGGGAGTAGGGGTGTGTTATCACGTATAAAGTTCTTACATTCGTTTATTGCAACACGGATGAGCCATGCTTTCAGGTGAGTTTCGTCATTAAAATCGGGGGATTTTGTATAGAGTCGGGCGAAAACATTCTGGAAGCAGTCTTCCGCATCAGCGTGATTTTTAAGTCGCACCAAGCACACAGAGCCGACGGCTTTTTTGTACTTTAGCACGGTTTCTTCGTATGTAAGACCCGCAAAACGCTTTTGTGCCATTTTTATCCCCCCTCTATTATTAAAACACATAAAAGGCTAAAAAGGTTTCATATAAAAGAAAAATTTTTGTTTCGTAAAAGAAAAGGTCACAGTCGAGACTGTGACCTTTTATCATACTCATTACTTTTTAACAAATCCGATGCTGATGTAGCTTTTCTCGGTTTCTTCCATTGAAAGGTAGTCAAAATCTCCTTCATCTAAAAGACCCGCATTTTGCATTTCTTTGAGGTTATCCTTGTTGTCAACGTGGGTGTATTTTACGGTTACGATGAGATATGAGTTTGTGGTGTTGTATGTAACGGTACAGAAGCTTAGGTTTTCCTCGACTGTAAAATCAGCTTTTGTGAGTGTCATATAAGCGTCCTTTTCCTCATCGTTATATCCGTCGAGTGGGAAGTAGTAAGTGTCAACCATTTCCATAATAACGTCGTTTTCAAAACCGTACTCAGACTTTTCGACATAGCCGTCAGTTTCAGCATAAGCAAATGAACAGCTTTCTTCAGTCATAAATAACGTAGGAGTTTCGACGATGTTGTTGCTAGAAAAAATTTCTTCATATGTAAGACCTGTTACAACATAGTCCTCAAGGTCACTTGCTACTACCTCACTATCGGCACTATTAACGTCGATGTCGCTTACTACGTCCTTTGCTACATTATATCCGATAACACCGAGAACCACAACGCCGATTACAGCTATTACAATAAGAGCAATAGCTATGATGATAGCAACGATACAACCCTTGTTGCTTTTCTTAGCCTGTACAGGTGGCTGTAAATTACCGTATGGATTATATGGTACAGAGCTACTGTACTGTGGAGCAGTAGGCTCTACAGTATTCTCATAAACAGGTGCGGCCTGTTGAGGTACACCGCAGTTGTTGCAGAACTTAGCACCGCTTTCGATTTCATAACCACAATTTTGACAATTCATAAGCATCCTCCATGCGTCTACTTTTTGTAATACGACAATTTTATCACTAAATTTTACATATTACAAGAGTTTTCGTAAAAAGAAAAGTCACAGCCGAAACTGTGACTTTTGGAAATAATATTTATCTTTCTACATAACCGTCTGCGATTAAACCTGTTGCTGTTTCGTCCATAGAGAGAGAAAGAGCAAAGCCGTCGTAGGTGATTACACCTGCGTCAGATAAATCTGTGAGGTTTAATACGTTGTCAAGGTCAGTTGAGTGAACTGTGATGATATAGTAATCAGCTGTTTTACTATATGTAACTGTGCAACAATCGAGCTCGTCAGCCGGAGCAAAACTTTCCTTGAAGGATTCGTCGAGTACTGAAAGCACATCGTCAGAGTAATCGTTGATAGGATAGTAGATAGTGTCTACAAGCTCTTTGATTGTATCGCCGTCATAACCAAACTCCATATTCTCAATCATACCATCGCTGTCAATGCAGGCAAAAGCACGAGAGTCAAGTCCAACGAAAACTGCAGGAGCCTGAGCGATATTGTTATCCTCAAAGATAGCTGTATACTCTGCACTTGGGGTGTTGGATGCTGTAACAGAGTCATCAAAAAGAGTTACTCCGTCGCTTGTGTAATTGTCAGTATCTGTTGAAACATTGGAAACAATTAAAGCAACTATACCTATAATTGATAAGACAAAAACAACAGCAACTACAATAATAGCGACAATACAACCTTTACTGCTCTTTTTAGCTTGTACAGGTGGCTGTAAATTGCCGTTTGGATTGTATGGCACGGAGCTGTTGTACTGTGGTGTGTCTTGTTGTGGAGCAACAGGTGTCACAGTAGGCTGTGTAGGATTTTCGTAGACAGGTACTGTCTGCTGTGGAGCCGGTTGAACAGTATTATCATAGATAGGTGCTGCTGTAGGGGTTTCCTGTGGAGAGCCACAGTTGTTACAGAACTTAGCACCATTTTCGATTTCACTGCCGCAATTTTTACAAAACATAATATGTCCTCCCTTCAAGTGTGTACCACTTGGTTGATACTTAATTTTATCATTTACACGGAATAAATGCAATATATAACATAAAAAAGCAAGCCGATAAATAAGAAAATCGGCTTGCTAAGTTTATCATGGGTTTTTCTGTTTTTCAATAGTTTTCATTGAAAACCAAAATGTTGAGCCTTCGCCTACAGAGGACTTAACGCCGTACTGTGCATCGTAGTGATTTAAAATGTTCTTAACGATGGAAAGTCCCAATCCTGTGCCAACTACAGCTTGCTTGTGCTCCTTGTCCACCTTGTAGTATCTGTCCCAGATGTACGGCAGATTTTCTTCTTCAATGCCTACACCGTGGTCGATAACCTCAATATAAACGGTAGAGTCTCTTACGGTTTGATTTACTATAACGGTTTTATCTTCTCCTACATAGTTAATCGCATTGTTAATAAGGTTATAAAGCACCTGCGAGATTCTCAACTCGTCAGCGTAGATGTAGGCATCCTCTGTATAATTAAATACGATGTTATAACCCTCTTGCTCAGTGAGCTTTGTATAACGCTTAAAAATATCCTTGATGCAGTCGGTCAGACACAATGTTGTGTTTTGCATAGCTGTGGCACCTGATTCAAGCTTTGAGATATCTAGAAGGTCGTTAACAAGTTGAGCCAAGCGATTAGCTTCGTCAATAATAATCTGGACGTTTTCGGGATTATTCTCGCCCGGTATGTCACGCATAACTTCAGAATAGCCCGTTATCATAGTGAGTGGGGTGCGTAAATCGTGTGAAATATTCGAGATAAGCTCGCGTCGCAGCTCGTCAACCTTTTGTAGCTCGTGAGCAGAGAACGTCAACGTGTCATTGAGCTCACAAAGCTCCTTGTAGTTACCGCCAGAAAACGTCAGGTCGTAGTTTTGCTGAGCCAAAAGCTTTGCTTTTTTCGTTGTCTCGTGGATAGGCTTTGATACATAATGCGAGGTTATCACCGCGATAAATATGCTGATTAAAAGTATGAAGCCTGTCATAATTATGAGCTGAACTCTCAGCGTTTCAACCGTACTTGTAACAGGTGCAATATCGGATTCTACAATCACCAGGTACTGTGCATCCTCTGTGTCAGTGATTATCGCACAGGTGAGAAGCTGTGACGATTCTTTTTCAAGAGGCGGTGTGATTTTATTAGGTTTGTTTGGAGAGAGTGAAAGTTTACTATCGGATTTTTCTGTGATTTTACCGCCGTTTGCTTCAGCTTTTTGATAGTACTTCTGCACTGAACTCATATTTATCAGCGAATGAGTGCTTATAAATTCGTGCGGAGCGTAAACAGGAGTGAGTATATTAGCTGCCATAAACTCCGAAACCGAGTACACAGAGATATCCATATCGTTTTGCTCTTCTGTCTCTTTTATAACGGACTTCAAATCTTCGTCCTCTATATTTTTTGAGATTGAATCGGCACATCGCTCTACTTGAACTGTCTTGACTGTTCGATAAAACGCGTCGAAAAATACCGACTGAAACAGCCACATAATGATAATCAAAACAAGTGAGAATATCAAAAAAGCTAGTGATAGATAGACCCTAAGTGACGGCTTTTTATCAGTTAGTTTCAAAACGATACCCCACCCCTCGAAGTGTGACTATGAGGGATGCGTAATCCCCAAGGCTTTTTCTTAAAAGCTTGATGTGAGTATCAAGTGTGCGGTCATCGCCAAAAAAGTCGTAGCCCCACACCTTGCTTATAAGCGTCTCACGGGTGAGTGCAAGCCCCTTGTTTTTAACCATAAAGAAAAACAGGTCGTATTCTTTCGGGGTCATATTCACGCGATTACCGTCGATTTCAACGGTTCGTGCTGAAAAATCTACACATAAGCCTTTGTATATAAATCGGTCAGTACCGGAGCTATCAGTTTTTGCTGAGCGTTTTAATATAGCAGAAACACGCATCATCAGCTCTTTTGGAGAAAACGGCTTTACAACATAGTCGTCAACACCCAGCTCAAAGCCGTGGATTCGGTCGTATTCCTCGCCCAAGGCTGACAGCATAATAATTGGTGTGTTTGAAAAAGCTCTGATTTTTTCTGCTGCCCCAAAGCCGTCAAGCTCAGGCATCATAATATCCATTATAATGAGGTCGTACTCCTCGTTTTTACACATATTAAGAGCTTCCAAGCCGTTTTCAGCTTCAAAAACCTTATGACCTTCAAAAATCGCATACTTTTTGATAAGCTCTCTAATTCGGAATTCATCATCGACAACAAGTAATTTACTCATTATACACGCCTCCCTGCATTTTAACTCTAGCCTAACAATGTGATGGTTTTATGTTGAAAATAAGATTAGTTTGTGTATTTTTGATTTTATCATCTTTGTAGCTTGAAAGCAAACACTTTGAGCTTTTTTGCGATTATATTACAAAGTAAAACGAGGTGCTGTAGTTGCACCCCGTTTTTATATTGTAATTTTTCCATTATATTGCGATAAACTCAAAGCCGTTTTCGATTGCGTAATTTTCAGCCGCAGTGCCTGCATAACCATAGATAGTGAAGCCTTCTATCTTAGTTATTCCGTCCTCTCCTTCGTAGTAGCCAAATGCGAACTCACCGATTGATTCAACGCCTTTTCCTACAGTAACGCTTTTAAGATTGCAAAAATCAGAAAGGTATCTGTCAGAAACAGTTTTGATAGAATCAGGAATTGAAATTGATGTTACCTCACTATTATCCATACCGGAGTATAAAACAAATTTGTCTGAAAGAGCGGTTACAGGAAGGTTGAACATTGTATCAGGGATTACAATTTCAGGGTTAGTACCTACATATCCGTTAACCGTAATTTCTCTGGTTTGCATATCTACTGTAAAACAAAGTCCTGTAAACTCGCAATCCTTAAAGATAATGTCAGGACAAGCTGTACCGTTTGTTTTTCCTATGTTATATATTCCGTCAACAAGTGACAGCTCAACTCCGTTATAACTCAATGACTCGATTTCACCAACAAGCTCTTGAATTGTAAAATTGTCATCTGTTACTGTCATAGCCGCAAAGGTGTCATAGTTATTTGAATTATAGTTGCACTCAAAGCCCATATTGTCGCACGCATAGCTATGTGCCATAAGAGTATAATCGTTTGCTCTTAAGTTTTCAAAAGTACAGTTACCGTAATCGTCCAGAGTGAGTAGTGAAGCGATATATCCGCCGACAGCCGTACAGTTTTCTACTGAGCAGTCAGTGTATGTACAATTATTTGAAGAACCTGTCATAAGGGCTACATACATACCATCGACAGCCTTTACTGTAGAGTTTTTGATATTGCAGTTTATAAACTGGGAGTCCTTGGCTTCGTTGGCAATTATGCCTGCAGAGAAAAAGCCCTCAACATAAGTGTTATCAAAGGTAATGTCTTTGATAACAGAATTTTTCACCAAATCGAAAATACCCGATTTGTTATTTTTATTGTCACCATCTATAGTTAAGTTTTTGATAGTGTGACCATTACCGTCAAAGATTTTGCCGTAAAAATTAATAGGTTCGTAGTTATTCATAACATCAGTGGACGCAAAATTCAAATCTGTATTAAGCTCTACATATTTGCAGTTCACTCTGCCGTTTATGAATGTCAAAAAGTCATCCATACTGTTGATATTGAAAGTGTAATTATCTAAGGTTTCACATTTACCTTTGAGTACGCAATATGCGTTGTTTATCGTGTTGCTTGTTGCAGTTTCGTCTGATAAAACTTTTTCTGCCTGTGAGATAGCGGTGTTAAGCTCAGTAATTAGAGCTTCGTCTGCTTTATCGTCGATTTCCAGTTCTTCTGCTTCTTTGATAAGTGTAGAGAGCACTGATTTGTCAGTGGATAGGTCGCTAGTATATGCTTTGATTGCGGCATAGCTTATGCCTGTATCGTCTGCGGAATCTATCCACTCGTTTTCTTCGATACTAATGTAGCTTTTACCAGCTATATCTGATTCTGTATTATCTGCCTCTTTGAATTTAGCAATAAGATTATTGCCCTCAATTACCACAGAGAACTTGTCGCCCTTGCTTAACACAATGTCTTTTGGTACATCAATGCAGTGAGTTCCCGAAAAATCAAGGTGTGTAGTAAATTCAGCGAGTAATTCACCATCAACAGGTGAAGTGTAGTTTTCGTTTAATTTGTAAATCTTTGTTGTTACATCTGTAGGGTCAATGTTTGAAAAGCAAATCTGCTCGAGTTTTTCGTCTGCATTTGCTGTGAAAACATTTGCAGCAGAGAAAAATCCCGACTCGGACTCGGAGTATAAATATACATTTCCTGTTGCTTGATGCTGGTATACGTTATCAAAGCTCTCGGCTCCTTGCATTTCAAACTGTGATATGTCATTTGCACAGCTTTCGTATGAAACCCAGAAATAGCCCTTGTATTCATCTTTTACGTTGTCCTGATAGTCTTCACCCCAACTGTTTTTGCACAGCCAAGCACCATCATTTTTGACATCACACTCAGGGTGGAAGTTATCTTTGCTGAAATTGTCGTCCCAGCCGATTACTGTAACAGCGTGACCTGAGTATGGCTCTGTACCGTATATTGATGTACCGTTATCGTAGTATGTTTCCATACCATTTGATGTGTAGTAGTTCTCCGGAAAACAGTTGTAGGAGTAGTATACAGCACCGTTTTCCATTATTTTCTGTTTAATCAAAGAAACATCATTTGGAAGCTGTGTGAATTCCTTTAATCTGTAGTCAGAATAGTAACGGTAAGCTTCAGGATAACCATTGTCAAAATCACTATAACTGATGAGCTCCTCGGGATATGCACCAAAACCGCTTGAAAGGCTGTCGGCAACATATTCGGCAATTCCTCCTTCTGCACCCATACTTGGATCGTATAAGTAATCACCGTAAATTGAGGATGATGTGTCGTTTGTGTTTGTACGCAGATACCATGAGTTACCTGTTTCGGATAAATCAAGTGTGTCACTGTTTTTGTTTTCTAAGCCCTTTGTGAGAATACTTGATTCCATTGAAGCAGTAGAAGCAAATGACCAGCAAAAACCGTTGCTTTCTTGATTCTTTACGCTTGTAGACCTGTCAAAGTCACGCAGGTCATAGCTTTCAGGAAGAGCTGTTCTCATTTTCCTTTTTGCGATATTTTTTGCGATATCTACTTTGCTGTTGTTTTCGTCGAGGTATGTTGATTTATTGTTGCTTGATTCCAGCGTAATAGATTTGATGTTTGATGTGTCAGTTTCTTTTGCACCCGCAGAAAAAGAGGAAGCAAAAGCTGAAACTAATGTGATGATGAGAAAGACGGAAATACATTTTTTGAAGCATCTTGATTTCTTTGTGTTTTTCATGGATATAGCTCCTTATTTGTTTATTAGCCCGCAAGTCTTTTATCTGCAACGCGTCCGTTTATATCACACGATTATTAAAAAAGTATGAACATTGACAAAATACACAGACTTAACGCAAATAAAGATAAAATACGACCAAGGTTGTAATAAGAAAGTGATATTGAAATATGCTTAAAAAAGTTTTATACTAGATAAGATTGAGGTGGAAAATATGAGAATTATAAAAGATACTGACATCAAAAACGCAATCAAGGCTTTGTTTATCAGCCTTAATTGCGAGATTGGTGACGATATAACAACAGCACTTACAAATGCGTTGAAGATTGAGGAGTCAGACACAGCAAAAGCTGTGTTGACACAATTACTCACAAATAACAAAATCGCAAGAGAGGAACAAATTCCGATTTGTCAGGATACAGGTATGGCCATACTTTTTGTTGAATACGGCGACAAGGTGGTTGTTGACGGTGATTTCACCAAGGCTGTTAACGACGGCGTAAGAGAAGCGTATATTGACGGATATTTAAGAAAGTCTGTTGTCGATGACCCTGTTTTTGACAGAAAGAATACGAACGATAACACCCCAGCCGTTATACACACAAGGATTGTATCGGGTGAAACGTTTAAAATTACCGCAGGCTGTAAGGGCTTTGGCAGCGAGAATATGTCAAAAACTAAAATGCTTGCTCCATCTGCAGGGGTTGAGGGCGTTAAAGATTTTGTTCTGGAAACGGTCAGAACGGCAGGGCCTAACCCTTGCCCTCCGATTGTTGTCGGAGTCGGTATCGGCGGTACATTTGAGCAAGCGTCTGTTATGGCTAAAAAAGCAACTTTCCGTCGAGCTGACAGCGAAAATGCTGACAAAAGATATGCTGACCTTGAGCAAGAGTTGCTAAATAGCATCAACGAAATGGGCATTGGCCCTGCAGGGCTTGGTGGTAAAACCTCGGCACTTTGCGTTAATATTGAGTACGCACCGACACATATTGCGTCAATTCCCGTAGCGGTCAATATCTGTTGCCACGCGGCACGTCATAAAAGTATAGAATTATGAGGTAATTATGAGCATAAAACTAACCTTACCACTAAAAAAAGAAGATATAAAAAAGCTTAAAGCAGGCGACAGTGTGCTTTTATCAGGCGAGCTTTACACCGCCAGGGATGCCGCTCACAAGCGTTTTTACGATATGGTAAATAACGGCGAAAGCTTACCGATAAATGTTGAAAACGAAACGATATATTACGTTGGTCCTGCCCCTGCAAAACCGAATTTTGTCATCGGTCCTGCGGGCCCGACCTCGTCTTACCGAATGGATAAGTACACTCCGATGCTTCTTGATATGGGCTTGTCGGCAATGATAGGTAAAGGCGAGCGAAACGACGAAGTAATAAAGGCGATTGTCAGAAATGGTGCAGTGTATTTTGCCGCAATCGGCGGAGCAGCGGCTCTCATTTCTAAAAGCATCGTAAAGGATGAGCCTGTGTGCTTTGAGGATTTGGGTACAGAATCTGTACACAAATATACTGTAAAGGATTTTCCGTGCATAGTGGCAATCGACAGTATGGGAAATGACGTGTACAAGAGATAAATTGAATACATAAAAGCAACAGCCACCGTGGTTTACACGATGGCTGTTTTTACATCTTACTCAAATATTCATCTACGATATCCGCAGCAATTTTTACAAGCTCTTTACAAGGACGTTTTTGGTAGTATTCGTTTGTTCTGACGTCGGGAGTAGGTTCACTTTTTTTCTCGGATAATCCGAGTAATTCCTTACAAATAATAGAGCCGTTGTCCTTTTCAAACTCCTTTGCCAAAGTCTGAATATGACTGTACAACTCCTTTTTTGCGGTGATGTCTGTAGGTGAAGTGTAGCCGTGCTTCATATCAAATACCATAAACATACCACTTACTGCACCGCAGACTTCTCTAAGTCTGCCCATACCGCCACCAAAACCTGAGGAAAGTTTCATCGCGGTTTCAAACTCAAGACCTAAGTCCTCACAAAATGCACCAAATACCGCCTGAGCACAGTTGTAGCCTTCTAAAAACAAAGCCTGAGCCTTTTCGCCTTTTGTCATAATTGCACCTTCCGTGATAAAAATGTAGGTATAAAACATAAAGACCGCCATAAAGACGGTCTTTATATTTAAAAGAAATTGTTCTAAGTTAATTACTTAAGACCAGCGATAAGTAACTGAATCTCAGTAGCATCTAAGATAGAAATGTCGCCGTCGCCGTCAACATCAGCAACTGCCTTAGCAGCGTCTGTCCACTCTTTGATACCAGCGATGAGTAATTGGAGCTCTGTAGCGTCCATGATTGACATCTCGCCGTCACCGTCTACGTCGCCAAGAACAACGTCGTCAGGTGTTGAAGGGATCTCAGATGGTGTAGTTGGAATCTCTGAAGGTGTAGTTGGGATTTCAGATGGAGTCTGCTTACCAACGTGGTTGCCATCAGCGTCAAAGTGGTCGTCTCTGAGACAGTTTGTCTCGTTGCCGTCCTTTGTAAGACCGTAACAACCGTTGCCATAGTAGTAGTGCCACTCACCGCCGCATGTCTGCTTGAGTGAAAGCTCATTAATAGAAATGAGGTCAGGGTCGATAACGAAGATCATGTTGTTGAAGTTATCTGTACCATCTGGTAAGAGTGGTGATTCACCTGGATCATAGTATTCACTAGGAATGTTGATTGACTGTGCAGCACAGAAGTAGATAGGATCATTTGCGTCCATACCACCGTCAACAGCGTTGTTCCAGATAATTGTTGTAGCAGCTACAGGAACGTCTGCATAGTAAATGTCAGCGTCGCACTCTTCTTTACCTGAAGGGAGGTAACCAATCCAAGCAGCTGGGTCAGCAACCTTTGAATCCCACCAGTAGATACCTGCTGTTGATGTTGCAGGTGTGCCATCAGCCATTGGGATGTACCAAGTTGGAGCGTACTTACCAAAAGACTCTAAAGTCTCGTCGTCGCCGAGCTCACCATTAGAGCCGTTTGGCATAAGGAAGTAGTATCTGTAAGTTTCAGGCATATCAACACCATTGTCTAATGCCCACTGCTCTAATGCCTGGTCTACTGTAAGACAGTCAGGATCCTGCCAGCCGTAAGCTGAAGCTACAACAGCACAAGAAGCAACTAACATTACTGCGAGTAAAATGCTAATAATTCTTTTCATTTCGAAAATCCTCCTAAAAATTTGGTATATACATTATAGCACACCGTTTTTCAATATACAAGTATTAGATTTTCACAAAATAGTCATAGTTATTTTATATAATATTCCAGTTTGCTTTTGCTCTGTTAGGTCTTCAAGGGATAATTTTAAATAACTACTGAAAAATT
This sequence comes from Ruminococcus sp., assembly GCA_017473955.1. Classification (GTDB taxonomy): domain Bacteria; phylum Bacillota; class Clostridia; order Oscillospirales; family Acutalibacteraceae; genus Ruminococcoides. Next base: position 78,329 of record JAFUIK010000031.1, read on the forward strand.
GAAACAACAATGTTCTGAAACGGCTCATCTTACTTGTCAACCACTTTGTTTTGTGGTATCATATACAATTATATAAGCGTAAAAATTTGTATTTGCAGGTGATAAACTTGGCATTTCCACAGGATAAAATCAGAAATTTCAGTATAATCGCTCATATCGACCACGGTAAGAGTACCTTGGCTGACAGAATACTTGAGCATACCCAGAGTGTTGCAGTACGCGATATGGAGGACCAGCTTTTGGACGATATGGACCTCGAGCGTGAACGTGGCATTACCATTAAGGCACATGCTGTAACGTTAGAATACAAGGCTGATGACGGCGAGACATACCAGTTTAATCTCATTGATACTCCGGGTCACGTTGACTTTAACTATGAAGTATCACGTTCACTAGCTGCGTGCGAGGGTGCTGTGCTTGTAGTCGATGCGTCACAGGGAATCGAAGCCCAGACCCTTGCTAACACATATTTAGCAGTCGATTCGGGGCTTGAAATCGTCCCTGTTGTCAACAAAATTGACCTGCCGTCTGCTGACCCTGACCGTGTTATTAACGAAATTGAGGATATCATCGGTATTCCTGCACAGGATGCACCGCGTGTATCAGCTAAAGCAGGACTCAATATTCACGACGTTCTTGAAAAAATAGTCACAGATATCCCGTCTCCTGTAGGCGACGTCAATGCTCCTTTAAAGGCGATGATTTTTGACTCTTATTATGACTCTTACAAGGGAGTTATCATTTACGTCAGGGTAAAAGAAGGCCAGATTCACAAGGGCGACGAGTTTAAGCTTATGGCGACAGGTTCAGTTTTCAGTGTAGTTGAGTGTGGCCATATGCGTGCGACATCACTTGAGGAAAAAGAGGGCTTGTATGCAGGCGAGGTTGGCTATATTACAGCCTCTATCAAGAGCTTACAGGATGCTCAGGTTGGTGATACTGTTACACTTACAGAAAACCCTGCCGATATGCCGCTTCCGGGATATAGAGAAGTTCAATCAATGGTGTTCTGCGGTGTTTACCCTGCTGATGGTGCACGATACGGTGACTTGCGTGATGCCCTTGATAAGTTGAAATTAAACGACGCGTCGCTTTCTTTTGAACCTGAAACCTCGGTGGCTTTAGGCTTTGGTTTTAGATGCGGTTTCTTGGGACTGCTTCATATGGAGATTATTCAGGAACGACTTGAACGTGAGTATAACCTTGACCTCATTACAACTGCACCATCGGTTAACTATAAAATCACACGCACCTCGGGTGAAACAGAAATGATTTCTAACCCGACAAACTACCCTGACCCTGCACTGATTCAGTCAGCTCAGGAGCCGATAACCGATGCTCATATTTACGCACCGAGTGAATATGTCGGTAACATTATGGAGCTGTGTCAAGACAGACGAGGTAACTTTATTGGTATGAACTACATCGATTCTGACCGAGTTGATATTCACTATGAGTTACCGCTAGCTGAGATTATCTACGATTTCTTTGACACCTTAAAGTCAAGAACTCGCGGTTATGCGTCTTTTGACTATGAAATGAAGGAGTACAGAGAATCAAAGCTCGTGAAACTCGATATTATGTTAAACGGCGAGACAGTAGACGCCCTTTCGTTCATTATCCACGCTGAAAAAGCGTACGCAAGAGCACGAAAAATGGCTGAAAAGCTCAAGGAGAACATTCCTAGACAGCTTTTCGAGGTGCCTATTCAGGCGTGTATCGGCGGTAAGATTATAGCTCGAGAAACCGTTAAGGCTATGCGTAAGGACGTTCTCGCAAAGTGCTACGGCGGTGATATTACCCGTAAGAAAAAGCTGCTCGAAAAGCAGAAAGAGGGTAAAAAGCGTATGCGTTCGTTGGGTACGGTTGAAGTGCCTCAAGAGGCGTTTATGGCTGTACTTAAGCTGGATACAGACTGATTTTGTATGGGTTGTACAAATTAGTGTGAACACTTTTGTTTAAATGGTATAAGAGCATCTGCATATGTACTATATTTATCGGATGCCATTTTAGCAAAAATGCAAATACGATTGTAAACTATACACAAACAGCGGGTGGAATTTTCTACTCGCTGTTTTTTAATTCTCCGTTGAAACTAAAAAAATTTGATAGTATAATAGTATACAGTTTCAAAATAAGGAGGATATTATAACTATGAAGAAACTACTTAGCATGATTCTTGCAATCTTAATGGTTTTCTCCAGCTTTGCTGTTACAACATCAGCTTACGGCTGGCAGGATCCAGACTGTCTTACAGTAGACGAGGCTATCGACATGTGGGTATTTGACAATGCTGCTGAGATGCCTGAGACAAACAAGTACTATTTCCTTATGCCAAACGGCTCAAACGGTGAGATTGGCGATGACGAGGCTAACCCTGAAACATGCGGTAAGTACGCTCCATCTTGGTATATCGAGATGGCAGACGGCACACCTGCAACTTCAACAGCAGGTATTTACTGGTGGGATTCAAAGGTTGCTGACCCAGCAGCTTGGATTGGTTATCTCCCTTCAGGCGTTGAAGAGTGTGACGAGGACATTTACTATGCAAATGTTCCAACAGCTGTTACAACAATTATCTGGAACAACGCTGTTGACGGTGGTATGGACGAGTCTGATCCTATCTACTTCTGTGCTGCACAGTCAATCAACATTCCTTGCGAGTACTACGATGCAGGTGAGTCACCAAACTACCCTGACGGTACAGAGTCTTTCGACAACATGATTTTCGTTGTTGACCCTGACCTCGTTTCAATCAACGAGCTTTCACTCAAGCAGACATGCGGCGGTGAGTGGTACTACTACTATGGCAACGGCTGCTACGGCTTCACAAAGGACGGCGACGAGACAAACTGTCTCAGAGACGACCACTTCGATGCTGAAGGCAACCACGTTGGCAAGCAGGAACCAACAGAAACAAACACAGAAGCAACAGAGGCTACAGAGGCAACAGAAGCAACAGAAGCAACTGAGGCTACAGAAGCAACAGAGGCTACAGAGGCAACTGAGGCTACAGAAGCAACTGAAGCTACAGAGGCAACAGAGGCTACAGAAGCAACTGAGGCTACAGAGCCAACAGAGGCTACAGAAGCAACTGAGGCAACAGAGCCAACAGAGGCAACAGAGCCAACAGAGCCAGTATTCGAGACAGGCGTTCTTAACTTTGACGTTAACACAACAGGTTGGGAAAACGTATCTAAGCTTTACTGCCATATCTGGGAGTACGGCGGAGAGAGCTTCTACCCATGGAAGTCAAAGAAGCAGGCTTGTGCTGATGCTGACAAGGACGGCGTTTGGACATATGACTTAGCTGCTAAGGGTGTTGAGCTCGAAGTTGGTAAGCTTTACGCTGTTATCTTCGCTTCTGACGCAGGTCAGACATACAACCTCTTATTTGATACAACAGTTTTAGGCGACACAGCTTATTGTGATGGTACATTCTACGAGAACCCAGAGGATAGCTCACAGGTAGCTCAGGCTGCTTTCTGGAAGGGTCAGAATGCTGCTGTATTCGGTCCAGAAAAGTGCATCACATCTATCGGTAACGTAGTTGGTACATGCATTCCTAACATCACAACAGCTCAGGATATGTTCGAAACATTCCTTGCTGATACAGCTAAACTTGACAACGTAAGAACATTCTCACAGAAGTCAGATCAGGCTATCGTTGACGATATCGCTAATGCTCTTGGTCTCTCAGTAGAGGAGGCTGCAGCTGCTATTGCTAACACAGGTGCAGAAGTAGAGTGGAACGCTGAAGAGTCAACAATCGGTCAGCTTCCTGAGTTTGAACTCGGTGACGTTGATGGAAACGGCGAAATCACTGTATTAGATGCTACAGCTATCCAGCTCCACCTTGCTAAGCTTTCAACACTTAGTGCTGAAGCATTAGGTCGTGCTGATACAAACGGCGACGGCGAGATTGGTGTTTTAGACGCAACACAGATACAGCTTTACATCGCTAAGATTATCCCAGAGCTTTAATTTAAAAGTTACATAAAAAACATTATGGGCGGTCATTTGACCGCCCTTTTTGTAGCGTGTAAAAAGATAATACTTGTGAAAAGCTACGAAAATCCCCCTTTGGTTTTGTACACTTATTTGCCTTGTGTTTTCAGAAAACAGACCATATAATAAAATTGTAGAAAAATTTTATCAGTGAAACCAAATGCTTATGTCACAGGGTATTATTAGTGAAAGGTTTTTTAAAGGAGGCGTTTTTATGAAAAAGTTAACCTGTGTTATTCTTGTGATAATGATGTTGTTTTCGATAGTAAGCGTATCAGCTATTGAAACCGAAAACGGGAATTTACTGCATTTCGATGTAAAATCCGCAGGCTGGACGAACTATAAGAAAATTTTCTGCCATATCTGGGAGTACGGCGGGGAGTCCTTCTTTGCGTGGCAAGCTAAAGGTGAGCAGTGTAAAGATGAAAACGGAGATGGAGTATGGACATATGATTTGGATGCAAGGGGAGTATATTTGGATTCTGAATTACTTTATGTTGTAATTTTCTCAAACGAAAACGGTGACCAAACATATAATCTGTTACTTCACAACAGCGTTATAGGTGGCACAGCCTATTGTAATGGTACATTCTATGAAAATCCTGCCGATAGCTCTAAGCTGACACAGGCGGCCTTTTGGAAAAATGAGGACGAAACACTTTTTGGTCCTGAAAAGTGTATTACTTCCATTGGTAATGTGGTAGGAACTTGCGTGCCGATTGTAGTTACACCGCTGAAAATGCTTGAACACTTTTTAATTAATGACCTTGAAAATGCAAGAACTTATTCAGGAAAAGAAGATCAACAGCTTATTGACGACATCGGAAAAGGTCTTGACCTTACGATAACAGATGTTAGCGAGGTAATAAAGAACACGGGGATTTATCCTGATTGGACTGTTGTTAAGTCGACCCTTGGTCATAGCCATCCGAGCGGAGAAGCGACTCCTGATAATACTCTGTATCTGGAGCAGTTCAGAGATTATGCTAACCTTGATGAATATGACGGAGAGTATTATTCTTATAGTGGTCCGCTGTTTTACTATTACGAAAAAGGCAAAGACGAGCCGTCATGGTTCTTAGCCAGAGGAAACACGGGTGCTGCTGCTTGTGCAGTAATCTATGGTATCTTTGATGATTATTATTTGATTAACAATCATATTGAATATCCATCAGATTTTAACTGGCACGTATATATTTATGAGGAGGATAAATTCTACGCAATAGAGGATATATGGGAAGATGGCTTTGCTGATAAAGAAATCGCGTTTTCACAGTATTTAGTGCCAAAAGGCTACGCTGATATTCTCGGTGATGCTGATGGCGACGGCGAGCTAAGCGTTTTAGATGCAACGCAGATTCAGCTACGAATCGCTGGCTTGTGCGAGAGTGAGGACAGGATACCAGCAGGTCATCACTTTGGTGATAGGGTTATATATCCTAGCGATATTGACCACGACGGAGATGTGAGCATTATGGATGCAACACATATTCAGCTTAAAATCGCTAAGATTATCCCAGAGCTTTAATTTAAAAGTTACATAAAAACATTATGGGCGGTCATTTGACCGCCCTTTTTGTACTATGATTTGTAGGGGAGGGTTTTTATGCTCTCCCGATAAACAATCCTGATATACACATTATATTTGAGCATAAAACATAAATGTATCGCTGTTCGTAGGGGTCGGCATCCTTGACACCCGATGCAGAGCGTTTATGAATATTACACATTTATGCTTTATACCGATTACGAATTTGTATCACATCTATTTTATAATTCTGTCGGTGTTCGCACGCGGACGACCGCTGGTTGCCCCTACAGTTGGTTATTCATTAGTGCTGTAACACAGATATAATATTGATTTCCGATTGTGTTTACGGGAGTGCGTGGAAATCCTCCTCTACACATTTGGTTTATTTACACCATTAAACTACAATTTACTGCAAAAACGGGCTGTCTTACTAATCAAAGTAAGACAGCCCATCGCTTTGTTATTTAGCTTATTTATTATGGATATCGTCTAAAATGTCGTTGATAATTTCATCAGTAGGTTTTGACTCATCCTTGGTTTTTGCTCCCTTATCTTTCTTGCTTTTGAAAATAAAGAGCTTTGAGAAAACATAGTTGAGAATAACAACGATTATACTGACTAAAATTTTAGCGAGCATACCCTCAATACCTAAAATACTTTGGTTAAAGCCGATTGCGATAAGTAGCGGTAGTCCCACCCACTCGATAACACCCGTGATAAGGCGGGAAGATACAAATAGCCAGAACTCCTTGAACGCTACACTCGGTTTCCACGATTTGCTTTCAAAAACCCATAATTTGTTGGTAATGTACGCAAACACAACAGCACATACCCACGACAGTACGTTTGAAGTGGTGGTAAGGTCAATTGTGATGCCCAAGAAGGATATAGTAGGAATAAAGGTAGTAAAAGCGGCATATGTTACCCACGAAACTACAGTTGTCAGCACACCGAAAATCAGGTACATAATAATTTCATGGAACTTGTCCCATAGTTTTTTTATCATAATAGTCTGCCTTTCAAAAAGAGCTTATCAGATAGTGTCCTCTTCGTCGAGGTTGGTTTCGCCCATAATGTAGATAGGACGATTTTTTGTTTCTGTGTAAATTCTGCCGATATATTCGCCTAAAATTCCGACAGACAGCTCGATAATACCGCCTAAAAACAGGACAGCACAAAGGGTTGTGACATAACCTGCTACATCAATACCAAAAATGAGAGTCTGTACAAGTGTGATGAGAATGTAAATGAAAGAAAGAAGCGAAATGATAAAGCCCATCACGGCGATAAATCTCAGCGGAGTTACAGAGAAAGCGGTGATGCCGTCTAAAGCGTACTTGAAAAGTCCCCACATACTCCACTTTGTTGTACCGACAGTACGCTCAACGTTCTGGTATTCAATCCATTTTGTCTTAAAGCCAACCCAGCAGAAAATGCCTTTTGAAAAACGCTGAACCTCAGAAAGCTCAAGGATAGCGTTTACCATTTTTCGGCTCATAATACGGTAGTCAACCGCACCGTCAGGCATTTTTACATCGGAGATGTTGTTTTGGAAAGAGAAGAAAATCTTAGATACAAATTGGCGTAATTTACTCTCACCGGTCTGCTTTGCACGATAAAGAGCACAGCAGTCGTTGCCCTCCTCGATTCCTTGTATCATTGGAGGGAACATTTTTGGCGGATGCTGTAGGTCAGCATCCATAACAATAACGTAATCAGCGGTTGAATTTTTAAGGCCTGCGTACATAGCAGACTCTTTGCCGAAATTACGGGAGAAGGAAATGTATTTAACGTTAGAAAAACGCGAGGCAAGAGTTTTTAACACCTGTAGGGTTTTGTCCTTACTTCCGTCATCAACAAAAATATATCTAAAGCTGTAGTCGGGAATTGTTGCGATAACCTCGTTAGTTTCCTTGACAAAAAGCGGGAGGACTTCCTCCTCGTTATAGCAAGGGACGACAATATCAATAGTTTTCATAAGTATCACCTCATAATTAATTTTTATTATACCAATTGTTAAGTCAAAAGTCTATGCTTTACATAAGTTTTTGCTTAAAAATTGTAAATTTTACTTTTAGGGTCTTTACCTTATAATATTTTGTGGTAAAATTAAATTGAAAAATTATGTGGAGGTTAAATATGTCCGCGAAAAAATTCAAAAAAATTGAACCGAAAAAAGCACTCTGGCTACAGATAATTGACCCGTCAGACAGCAAGAACTTCTTCTTGCGTAACCTGTGGTTTTTTGTAGCGTTTTTAGTGCCATTTGTATTAATGTACGGTTGCTTTGCTTTAGCAAAGGTTGCACCGTTTGGCGATGAGCAGATTCTTGTTACTGACTTATGGCACCAGTACTATCCGTTTATGGTGGATTTTCAGGATAAGCTTCAGGATGGTGGCTCATTGCTGTGGACCTGGAGAAGTGGCGGTGGCACTAACTACATAGCTTTGATGGCTTACTACCTTGCAAGTCCGCTTAACTTCCTGTCAGTGTTTGTTCCTGCAGATTATTTAAGAGAATTTCTGGCAGTTATCACCTGTGCTAAAATAGGCTTTGCAGGTTTGTTTTTTGCTCAGTTTTTGCGTATCACATTCAAAAAGCGTGACATATCTGTTGCTGCTTTTTCGATTATGTACGCGTTGTGCTCATTCATTATGGGCTATTACTGGAATGTAATCTGGCTTGATACTGTTGCACTTTTACCGCTTGTTGTTGCGGGAACTATTGCACTCTTAAAAGATGGAAAGTTCAAGCTTTATGTTATTGCTCTTGCACTGTCAGTGCTGGCAAACTACTATATCGGTTTGTTTACCTGCATTTTTGTATTACTTATCAGTATTGCTTACTGCATTATCGAGTACAAGGGTATCAAGAACCTGTTTGTAAACTTCTTCAAGATGGCAGGTTTCTCAGTTTTATCCCTTGCGATGACAGCGATTTTGACTGTTCCTACTGCTATAGCTCTTGGTAATACACATTCGTCAGATAACACCTTCCCGAAAGCTTATGCTATCAATATCGGTGATACTGCTGATTTCAAAGGTACTATGCAGGCATTGGGAGAGGTTATTTCAAACTCGGTTGCTTTTATTGAGCCAACCGCAAAAGAAGGTTTGCCTAACATTTACTGCGGTGTTGTGGCACTTGTGTTGGGTATTTTGTTCTTCACTTGTAAGAATATCAAAATTCGTGAACGTATTGTTGGTGGAGCGTTACTGCTGTTCTTTATGCTCAGCTTTGTTATTCGTCAGCTCGACTTTATATGGCACGGCTTCCACTTCCCAAATATGTTGCCGTACAGATTCTCGTTCTTGTTCTCGTTTGTGCTGATAGTTTTAGCGTACAGAGTGTTTATGAACCTCGAAAACGTGAAGATTTTGCACATACTGATTACTGTTTTAGTGTTCACAGGTGTTGTTTACCTTGCATATAAGTACAACAATACAAAGGTTGTTGTCGGCACTGTGTGTATTGCTGTGCTTGTAATAGCGTGGCTTTTCCTGAGCACATTAAAGGTTGTGCCAAAGCAGGCAGTTGCTTTAGCGTTATTTATAATATGTCTTGCTGAAGGTGCGTGTACTGCGTACATAGGTGTAAAAACTGTAGGAACAACAACAACTACTTCGTATCCTTTGGGAACAAAAGCAACAGAAGAAACTGTAGAATACCTTGATAATATGGAGTACAACAATGAAGATGTATTCCGTGCCGAGGTTACAAAGTATCACACATTAAACGACAATGCTCTTATTGGAATTAACGGTGTTTCGATATTCAGCTCTGTAGCGAACTCTGATGTTACAGCATATATGGAAAAGTTTGGTATCTGCGGTTGGGTAGCAAGTAACCGTTACACATATCAAGAAAGCTCACCGTTTACTAATATGATGCTTAACGTCAAATATCTCATTTCTCCTTATGGTTACTTCCTTGACTCGACTCACAACGAGCTTGCTCATCAGGAAGGCAACGTAAAGCTTCTTAGGAATAAGTACTATATCCCACAGGGCTTTATGGTGAACGAGGATATCCTTAATTACGACGTTAAAATGGCAAGCTCAAATCCTTTTGATAACCAGAACGAGATTTTCCGTCTTGCTACAGGCTTGGACGGAAACCTGTATGAAGCACTCGATGTTGTTTCTCAGGGACACACAGATTCACAGGTTTTCCCAATGTCTAAAAATGGTTACGGAAGCTATTCGTTCGAGCTTAATGATTCATCACAGACACCTCACGTTAAGTTCAACTACACTGCTCCGTACGATGGCACTGCTTTTGCGTATTTCCAGTGTGGCGAGGGTGACAACTGTGATTTAAGAGTAAATGATAATACAGTTATCTCTAATTATGTTAAGCGTCCGTACATTATGCAGATGGGTAATGTTAAAGAAGGCGACAAGCTTTCCGTTTACTCCGACCTTTCAGATGTAACTGTCGGAAGCTGTCACGTTTACTGCAATATGTTCAACGAGGAGCTGTTCCAGCAGGGCTACGAAAAGTTAAGTGAAAGTGCTTTGAAATGTACAAAGTCAACGGATACTCTTATTGAGGGCACAATCAATGTTAAAGAGGACGGTGTGTTCTATACATCTATCTCTTATGACAAAGGCTGGAAAGCCTACGTTGATGGTGAAGAGGTTGAAATCACACCTATTTGTGATGCCTTGGTTGCGTTCAAGCTTTCAGCAGGACAGCACGATATCAAGCTTAAGTATTGCCCTGTAGGTTTCCCACTTGGTGTTACCGTTACATTTGTGTCAATAGGTCTGTTTATAGGCATCATCTTCCTTAGCACAAAAGTCAAATCAAAAAAGAAAAACGAAGAAATAGTAACTATAGAATAACAAAAAGGGCTGTCTCACATTTTTAGGTGAGACAGCCCTTAAGTTTTACATGATGAGGAAAAATACAAAAAATAAAAATGAAGCCTCAATAAAGTAGCAGGGTTTCACATTACTGATTAACCGCTAAACTTTTGTATTAGATTTGAAATTTCTTTTGGATGCATAGGCAAACTAGCTCTATATATCTCATCTTGTATGTAGTCGCTTATTTTTACAACAAGTATATTATCTACAACTTTAATATATCCCTGTTCTGGATAAGATGGCATAGCTATTACCTCTTGGTTATCGGCCATGCTATCAATTATATCTATATCTGCTGATAAAATAGGGTAGTTAAGTACATATCTAAAGTAGTGATGTGCTTTATTATCAGAGGATACGTCAGGAGAGAATCCTGTAATTCTGCAAATTGAATCAAATGGAGCTACATCAATATAGCTTGAACTTTGCCCCATAAAAACAACTGGCATAGTTTCCACGTTAAAATCGGGATAATCTTGCATATCAGAAAGAACTATAGTCATTTGAGATAGTGTGGCATTTTGCTGTAATTCTTTATTAATATACATAGCATTTGAAACTTGAATGTTATTTAAAAGAACTAATGCTATAATAGTATACGTTGTTGTCTTAATAATAGCGTTTGTTTTTGTATTCTTTACTTCGTTTTTTAAAGCCAAGTGAATTATTATGAACAGCATAAAATAAAAGAAGCAAAATGAGTATCTCATTAGATCGTGAGACATACTTTTGTTGAGGATGTCTGAAATGTTCATGCCACATGGTAGTAGTAAAACGAGTAATAATACTAGGATAATATTAGAAACAGGGAGCTTATTATGCTTGCATATCTTAATAAAAGCAAATGTTCCTATGACACACAGCAGTATTACTGAAAGAATCATTAAGAAAATTGAGTAAAAAGAAGCAGGAGCAAATATTCTGTATGCGAATGTGAGATACATTTTAAGAATATATTTTATGAATCCGCCCTCAAAAGGTTTTAAAATGTTGCTTAAGCTATTATAGGAAGTATCATCCAAATGTGTGCTATAAATAAGAGTAAAAAGTTTGTTTATACAAAGGTATATCAACGAGCCAGCGATGATTATAGCACAACCTTTTAATCCTTTGATAATTGTTTTTTGTGGCTTTTCATTATTAAGTAGTTCTAATATACAGTCAATAATAATTAACGCAATAATAACCGATAGATAACTTTGATATATTCCCAAAACTATTGCAGTTGTTATAATACCTACCAAGTTATGATACCATAACGTTCCGGATTTCCACATATATGCTGCGATGCATGCCATTAGTAAGGCGAACATATTACAGTCCAGTTCGTATATGTATGTAGCACTTTGTGAAGTGATGGTTACATTAGTTGTCATAAAGGCCGCAAGCAGAAATACATGCGTTTTTGATTTAATTCCTAAAGTTTTTGAACAAAAATATACTGCAATTGCTATCCATAGTAAAGAAGTTAAACCTATCAACCAAGGAAGAGTTATTGGGCCCCTAAAAATAGTATGATATATAGGAACAAACCAACGACCTGTTTGAATTTTCAGCAAGTTTATTTTTTCAAAGAATGTTCCACTATAAAAACTCCAAACCGCATCGTGAGTGAGAAAAAGATTTAAGAAGCCATATGTATGAGCGATTAGTCCCCAGAAAAAAGTACTTATAATTGAGGGCAAAAACAAGCCGTTGTGTATAGACCAACTAAATGTTTTAATTTTGTTCATATAGTTTACCACCTTCATGGATATGTAACAATCTGTTACATAATTATAGTAACAGATTGTTACAATATAGTCAAGATAAATCTTGGAGTAACTATATGAAAATGATTGGTTTGCGAGAAATTCGCAAAAAAAGGGGATTCAGCCAGCTTAAGGTTGCTATGGACTTGAATATAACTCGTGAAGCATTGTCGTACTATGAAAATGGACAAAGGTGTCCAAATCTGGAAATGCTTGTTAAGTTGTCAGCGTATTTCCATACGTCTATACACTACCTAATAACAGGAGAAGAGTTTAAAAAATAGACCGCCTACATCAAATTAGATGCAGGCGGTTTGCTGTATTTTATATTAGTTTTAAAATTCAAACTCCTCTGGTGACTCTTCGTCATCAACTGTATCTGTTACAGTATTTTTAACGTCAGCAGGAGCTTCTGTTGTTATTTCATCAGGAGCTGTTACAACCTCAGCCATTTCGTCGTCGAAATCATCGGCAGGAATACTAGTTTCAATAACCTCAGTATCTACGGTTTCATCAATGTCAGCTTCTTCAATTTCATTTATGATGTCTTCGTCGGTTTCGTCAGGACCAATGAATGACTTGAAATCTTCAGCTTTATCCTTAGCCTTATCCTTGAGGTCAGCGACAGTTTCTTTAGCCTTAGCTGAAAAATCCTGTGCTTTTACCTTGGCTTTATCGCCAAGGTTGGTTGCCTTATCCTTAGCTTTCTTACCGGTTTCTTTAGCTTTGTCCTTGATGTCCTCGGCAGTGTCAGCAACGATTTGCTTAATTTTTTCTGTATTCTCGCTTTTTAACTTAACGTCATTTGAGGAGCTCATAATTTCAACATATCTTCTGCTCGCCTTGTCAATTCGGGCAGTAGTTTTATCTACAACTACGCACAGAGCTTCGCACTCCTTGTCGGCATCGTCCCTTAAATGCTCATAGAAATATCTGCCCAGCTCGATATATGCTTGATTCATAAGCTCGGTATCTGCCTTGATAACCTGCTTGATTCGGTTAGCTTTAGCCTTAAGACGGCTTTTCTCAACAAGAGCCTGAGCAATATCAGTAGCTGCATCAGCACAAAGCTTAACACCATTTTTGAAATCGTTTTTAATATCCATGAGATTACCTCCAGTAAAAACTATCATATACATCTATTATCGCAGATAAGGAGCTTAAAATCAACTATTTTCTTGCATTTATAAAAACCAATGATATAATTATAGAAGAATATTTAGGAGGTGTGTTTATGTCTAATGTAATTTCAAAGGAAGTTGCGTGCCCTAACTGTAACGAGATTTTCAACGTTCACGTTTATACAAGCATAAATGCCACTAATGACCCCAAGTTCAGAGAAGATTTACTAAGCGAAAAGTTGCTCAAATGGAAGTGTGAGAACTGTTCTTATGAGGGTAGATTTACTTATCCTCTGTTGTATAATGATATGAAGCATCGTTTTATGGTGTATCTTATTCCTCAAATTGAGCGTTTTCAGCTTGAAGACAGGAGCCTTGAGGAGGATTACCGAAACTTAAAGGGCATCACAAAACGTATCACACCTGATTTCAACTCGTTTAAAGAAAAGGTTTTTATTTTTGAGTCGGGACTTGATGATATGGCGGTTGAGTTGTGTAAGCTCGCTGTAAGTGAAACTGTCGCGAAAAAGCACAATTTGCCAAAGGTTGTAGAGGGTTACCTCTCGATGTACAACCGCGAAACAAATACGATGGGATTTACATTTTTTGTCGGAGAAAACCACGAGCCTTATGTCCAGTCCGCCCGACTTGAGGTTTATGCACGCTCGGTACAAATAGTAAATGCTGTTGGGCAGAATGATAAAAAGCTCTCAGGCTTTATCAAAATCGACCGTGAATGGGCAGAGAACACACTGTTCAGATATAAAAGAGAAGAAAAGTAACGCAAAAAGGTGCTGTCACTTGACAGCACCTTTTTTATTTCATTTCCATTGTCGTAGTATCAAATATATACTCATTTGAGTCGAAATCCTCGATGTAATAGGTGTGAGTATTGACGAAGGTGTAGCGACTGGCACCGCGAAAAATTTTAAACGTCTGGTCGGTACATTGAATCTGTCCGTATTCATCAAAAAATGTTGACGAAAAGCCTGTGCGTGTTAGTGTATCGGCTTCACGCTCTTTATCAGTTTTGCCGAAATGGAAAAGATGGGCATAGCCTTCGTCGGCACGGTCCCACGCACTGTCGCAGGTGTAAAACTCGTTTTCGTATTTAAAGATATTCCACATATGTGCCTCGCCTCTACCGCTACACGGACCGTAAACGCAGAAGCAGTCTATATCAAGCTGTAAAAGAGCGAATCTCAAAGTATACGCAAAGCCATAGCAAACACTTTTTGAGTCTCTTAACGCTTTGTAGATTTCGTCTGCGGGATACTTAAACAGCGGTGAGCCGAGCTGTTTGTTGTCTGTACGCTTATGGTCATACGTCATCGAACGTGCAACCGCACCGTAAATATTCAAAATATGGTCAAGGGTGTTATCGTTTTCTGTAGCATTTGAGTTTACTATCTCAAGAAAACTGTTGTCGATGAATTCGAGCATAGCCTGTTGCTCATCTGCTGAGTAGGCATATTTTAAGTAAGCGGTGTCGCCCTTGAGAGTACATTCGCTTAAGAAGTAGTAATATGGGCTTTGCTTCAAAAGGTCGATGTAATACTCGTTTTTTTCTGCATTATTCGAAAGGGTTACTCTTTTGTCGCGATAAAGCATCGCATCCATAAGTGAACGATAGTACACATCGTCCTCGGTTGTCATATGAAGTTTGTCGTCAGGCTCGACTACACAATGGTCAATTTCTGTGATAATCTGATAGCCTGTGTTATTAACGGCAGTTGTTGGAATTTCTACTTCATTATTGTTGTCACAACAGCACAACGTCAGTGATAAAACTACTGCCAGAATCAGTGCAAATAATCGTTTCATTAAATGTCCTTTATATTAAATAGTTTTTGAGCGTTTTTGTACATAATTTTATCGTAGGTAGTTTTTGATACCATATCCTTGAATTCGTTGAAGTATGCCTGATAGAGGCTTCGGTCGCCTTTGCCGTTGTCGAGATAGGTGTCCTTACCATCAATCGGGGCATCGGAGCCGAAAATAATTTTTTCATCGCCACAAACTTCAAGGAATCTGAGCGTACTCTCAATGCTGACCCAGGTTGTGTCACCATAAAGATTAGGTAGCATTGAAATAAGCTTTATTGCTTCACTGTTGTCGGTACCAAGTCCCATATGTACCATAACAAAATTAACGTCAGGATAGTTTTTTGCGACCTTGTATACCAGTCGGACATTATCACATTCGCCGTCGCCTGTGTGGGTTACAACGGTCAGCGAGTACTTTTTAGCAAGCTTTATGTAGTTATCTATTTCCTTGCTGTCAAATCTTAAAGCCGAGTGGAATGGGTGAAACTTAACAGCACATACTTTGTCGCGATTATCTTTGATGAGTTTTTCAATTGGTTCGGTGTTTTCATATGGGTTGACCCATAATGCGACGGAGATTTTGCCCTCGTTTTTTCTTGCGAAATCTATAACACGCATATTGGTGTCAACGTGATTTTTAAGGTGATTTTTTGGTATCGGATTTTGGAAATGGTCGTGAGTAGCACACTCGGAATTAGAAACAATACAGTGGTTTATGCCGTACTCTTTCATCATATATGTAATATGCTCTTCTCTCATATCGAAATTCAGCATTGTGCCGATGTGAGTGTGTGTATCAATTATCATATTATCCTCCGAAACCATTGTTACTGTTTAATATAATAACGCTTTTAAATGGTTCGGTCAATAGAAAAAACCGACCGATTTTTATCGGTCGGTTAAAGTTATGTTCATTAAAGCTCGTCGATAATTCCTGCGATGTATAGCTGGATTTGTGTTGCATCTAAGACAGAAACGTCACCGTCTCTATCGGCATCGGCAGCTAAAAGTCCTAAATCCGAAATGTGCTGAATGTCGGCGATATGAAGCTGGATAGCAGTCGCATCAAGGATTGATACTTCGCCGTCGGTATCTGCGTCACCGATTAAGTACGCAGGCTCAACAGGGGTGTAGGAATCGATGTACTGACTTGACATCCAAGCAACACGAGAGTTTGTCCAGTCAATCATATACTGGTACTCAGCCTCAAATACGTACTGGTCGTACTTAGTAGCAGTTTTATCTTGAGAGTAGTTTACGCCCACAATTTGACCGTATTTGTTGTACTCATAAGTAGCGTAGCACTTGTTGAGTGATGTGTGGTCAGCAATCCACTGAGGCTCCTGAACGATATCCCAGCGGATGAAGTTCATTTTGGCACTCTTGGTGAGCTTGCTTAAGTATACATCCTTTGAGTAAAGCTCTGTGTCGTTAAGACCCTCGCCGTTTAACTTCTCGTTAATAGCCGGAACAAACTGTTCAAACCACACTGTAGGAATCATTTTCTTTAATGCATCATTTCGGGCAACTGATTCCTTTAAGAAGTTAGGGCCACGGTAGCCGTTCTTGTGTTTTGCAAACCAGCCTGTAGGTTCTTCATAGTCTGTAATGCCCATGCTTCTGAGGTCGCGTTCAACGCCCTGTGCGTTACCAAGAGAGTTATCGTAGTCCCAAACAGGAGAAGCGTAGAACTTGTAATTACCGTTTTCGTCAGCTTTATATACAAAGAAGAAGCTTCCTGCACCTGCGTCCCAGTTTTTACCAAGCTCGTTGATGAGATAAACCTGTGCTAATGATTCAATGTCGATGTAATCGTTTACGTTAGAAGCGTTTGTTAAAACTTTAGTGAACATTGTGTCATACTTGTTCTTGATGAAGCTTCTTGTTTTTGCGTAGTTAGGGTCATCGCTGTCAAGCTCAGGAGCTTTCATTGTGAGGTTGTTACCGTTAGAAGCTTTCACTGTGAAGTCATCTTCATCAGGGTTTGAGTCAATTTCACAAACGAATGAGAATGCAGATGAAGTACCGTCGCAGTAGCTCAAATATTCCTCGTCGTCGATGTCAGGCATAAGAGTGTTCTTGCCAACGTCAACCTTTTCGCAAACCTGATAGTTACCGATGTACTCACCGTTAACATAAACTTCGGTAAAGCGAGAGTCAGAAGCGTAAGGTACACCGATTTCGTCAGCTAAATCGTAGAGAAGTCTGTTACGTGTCAAAGATGCGTCTTGGAAGTTTGATATGATTGAGAACTTCTTGCATTTTTGCATATTGCCAACCTTTACGGCACTATCAAATGTGATGTTAAAGCCTTTCTTATCAGCGTCCCAAGAAGTGTTGCCTCTGCCTTTGATTTTCTTGATAGGAGTTGTGTCAAGATTACCCTCCTCATCAAGCAGTGCACTTGTAGCGGACGCGGAGTTTTCCTTGTCCTCTGTGAGGTAAGCCCAAAGGTTCTTTCCGTCAAAATCAGCAGGGTTGTTGATAAACATAGCAGCTTCTGCATTGGAAACGAGGACTACTATAATATAGTTTTTGCCGCCTACTGTCGCAGTGTATTCAGCGTCCTCTGAAAAGCTTACAACTTTTGATTGATTTGACTTTACAGTAACGCCGTTAATTGTTGCGTCAGAGCCGAAGGAGTTGTAGATTTCAAGCTTTGTAGGGTCGGTACTGGTAGGCATAAAGAAGTACATCTTGCCGTTTTTTTCGTACCATTTTACCCATGCCTCAGATTCAGCATCCTCGCCGGAATATGCATGAGCGTAAAGTGCATCTGTCACAGACGCGGTTACGGTAGGTGCAGTTTCTGCACCGATTGATGTAACAGCAACCGCACACACGGAAACTATCATAATCAAAGCGAGGATTAAACTCAGTATTTTTTTCATATATATCATCCTTTCGGTTTTAACGCTATCGGTTTCCCGATAGCGTTAAGCATTTGCTGAATATCAGAGCTTATCAATTACTTGAGCTAAGAAAAGCTGGATTTTTGTAGCATCCATAATTGTAAGCTTCTTGTCATCATCAACATTACCAAGCTTTATTGCTTCTTCTGATAATGTGATTGTTTGTGCTAAATAAAGCTGGATATTAGTAGCATCCATGATAGAAACCTTGCCGTCGAGGTCAACGTCGCCGAGCAAGCCTGAAGTTTTCTTTGTACCGCTGATAAGAATGTTGTTAATAGCCAGCTCGCCGCCTGTCGGATCGTCTGCGGTTGTGCCGCCATTTACGGTAGTATTTGATACTGGAACAAGTCTTAAGATAACGCTGTCCTGATTGTTAACTTCTTCAGGGAGCTTAACGTTTTCAAGGTATGGTACCATCAGCTTACGGTTTGCTGAAGTTATAGTGGCAACAGCATTTTCAACATCAGTGAAAGTTTCGCCATCTAAGCTATATTGGAGTTTCCAAGAAGCAGGGCATTTTTTAGAGCCTGCCATATATGCTGTGAACGAAATGTCTGCATAATCCTTAGTTGAAATTTCAAACTGAACATATGGTGTGCCCCAAAGGTTCTTTGAACCTGCCGGCATAATAGGAACCATATTAACTCCGTTGGTGCCGTATTCGGCAACAGACCACTCAAGAGCACGCATATTAGTGCCGTCGATAGTACCGCTCATAGTGCCATTTCCGTATGTAGCCTTGTAACCTTCGTCACCACTGCCGTATTCTGTGAGCTTTTCTTCAGCAACCTTGCCATCAGGGTTGAACTGCCAAGCTGCAATTGCGTTTGATAAATCAAACACAGGCTCAGGGTCAGGGGTTACAGGAGGCTCAGTTGGTGGTTCTGTAGGAGGCTCTGTAGGAATTATTTCGCTAGGTGTGTATGAATCAAAGTACTCGTTTGACAGCCAAGCCGCACGGGAATTAGCCCAGTCAATCATATACTGATATTCATCAGCAAAGCTGTACTTAGTGTATTTTGTATCTGATGTGTTCTGCTTGTATGATACGGAAGTAACCTGACCATATTCGTTGTACTCATATGTAGCGGTGCTTTCTCTTAAAGAAGTGTGGTCACAAATCCAACTTGAGTCTGTAACCATATCCCAACGCTTGTAGTTTATATCAGCACTCTTAGTCAAATATGAAAGGTATACGTCCTTTGAGTAAAGCTCAGTGTTATTAAGACCTTCTCCGTTTAATCTGTTTTCTATTGCAGGTAAGAACTGCTCGAACCAGACGGTAGGGACTTTTTCATTCAAGGCATCGCAGTTTTTGATGGAATCTGTCAAGAAGTTAGGGCCGGAGTATCCGTTTTTGAGCTTTGCGAACCAGCCTGTAGGCTCTTCGTAGTCTGTGATACCTAAGTTTCTTAAGTCACCTGATACGCCTCTGGCGTTACCAAGTGAGTTGTCGTAATCCCATACAGGAGATGCAAAGAACTTGTAGTTACCGTTTTCATCAGGTTCATAAACAAAGTAGAAGCTACCTGCACCTGAGTCCCAGTTTTTACCAAACTCGTTGATAAGGTAAACCTGAGCAAGAGATTCGATATCAATATAGTCATTTACATCGCTAGCGTTCTGAGCAATTTTATTCCACATTGTGTCATATTTTGACTTGATGTAGTTTTTAACTTCGTTGTAGCCTTCGTCGCTTGTAGCAAGCTCAGGAGCTTTGATTGTAACTCTGTTGCTATTGCCCATTTTGATGTTGAAATCATCAGAAGATGGACTGTTATCAATTTCACAAACAAATGAAAATTCGGTCTGGTCGCCTGAAAGGAAATTCAGGTACTCCTCTTCATCAACGCTTGGAATAAGTGTATTCTTACCAACGTCAACCTTTTCGCACATCATATAGTTACCGATGTAATCACCGTTGATGTAAACTTCTGTGAAACGTGAGTCAGAAGCGTAAGGCACACCAACCTCATCAGCAAGGTCGTAAAGGACACGGTTACGAGCCAGTGCAGGGTCTTGGAAGTTAGAGATGATTGAGAATTTTTTGCACTTCTGCATACCGTCTAAAGAAATAGCAGAATTGTATGTAATGTTAAAGCCCTTTTTGTCGGCATCCCACGAGGTGTTACCTCTACCCTTGATTTTTTTGATTGATGTAGAGTCTAGGTTACCCTCGTCGTCTAAGGTTGCAGCAGTAGCACTTGCGTAGTTTTCCTTATCATCTGTGAGGTAGGTCCACAGGTCATTGCCGTCAAAGCTTTCTGCGTTGTTGATAAACACAGCAGCTTCAGCACTTGAACGCATAATAACAACAGAGTAAGTTTTGTTGTTAGCGTTTACTGAGTAAGTTTTGCCCTCCTCGTAAGGAACAACGGCGATTGAGTTTGGCTCGATTGTAACACCATTAAATGTAGTTTGTGTGGAGTATGAGTTGAAAATTTCAATTTCACTTTCATTTGTACATGTTGGCATAAGGAAGTATCTTGTGCCATCCTTATCGTACCATCTTACCCACGCTTCGCTTTCTTTGGAGGTTCCGCTGTATGCGTGAGCAAACAGACCACCGAATATTCCTGCGGTAACCTGTGGAGTTCCGATGGTAATTGTTACAGATGCACTGCCTGTGCCTGCAATTTTACCATTTGCATCAGTTGCTGTGACAGTGGCGGTGAAGCCAACAGCACCGTTTTGAGTTGCTGTGTATGTATAGTTTTTCGAGTTGCTTACAACCTCACCGTTAGCGGTGATTTCGTAAGCGTATGTGTATCCGCTTTGTTCGTTGACTTCAATGGTGAGGTCGAAGCTGTCGCCGATTTCGCCATTGTTAGCTGATACATTGAGTGCCGGGATAACATCTATGTCATACATAGAGAGCTTCTCGCCCATATCGTCCCAAGTTGCACCGCCGTCAATAGTAACCATATTGTAGCCGTTTTCATAATCCTCGGCAGTAAGCACAATGGAGCAGTTCCATAACTTTATGTCGTTACCACGCCAAAAACGCATAGCTGTTTTGCCTTCGTCTTGAGCAGTGACAGTGTATTTATAAACACCTCTGTCTGACAGATACTCAACGCCGGTTCTAGGATCGTACTTTGATTTGTCAGCATCGGCGATTATGACTGATACACCACCGTTATCCTCTCGTGAGTATTCAGTGAAGTTAGCGTACATAATTGCACCGCTTCCTGTCCACTGTGCAGGGGAGATTATTCTCATATAAAGAACATCACCCTCTTTGAAGGTGGCTGATTCTGCGGCAGTTGAAGGGAGCACTGCAACAACACTAATGAGCATTACAAGTGCAAGCAGTAGACTAAGCATTTTTTTCATAATTTTCACCTCGTAATTGTAATATTTTTACGCAACGGATGAGCCAAAAACACAGTTGTTTAGCTAAAAAATCAGCTTTGCATTTTTCACTCAAATTATCACATTTTAAGTATAACTTAATAGAAATATTTTTTCTATAAACATAATTAACAGAATTTGTCTAAGCTTTTTGTATGAATAGCCTAAGCAGTGAATAAAGATACAATATTATGCCAATATATGCCAAAATTTATCCTAAATTCGCAATGGCGATTTTTTGTTGTTAAAAAATTAACAACAGATACAACAAAAAAGGAGAGCTGTTACGCCCTCCTTAAATGTTCATTTATAGTATGATTACCAGAAAATATCAGTTACATAACCGCTGATATCGTTCCACAGTAACTCGTCTGCAATTGCGATTGTAAAGTGGAACTGTGATTCAACAACTTCCATAACCTCATCGAAGTTGCTGTAATAAGCAGAATCAAATTCAGTGCATTCAGTCATGAATGTCATATTATCCAAATCAACGAGCTCGGATGTGCCGAAGGATGAAAAATAAGTATCGTAGTCATCATAAAGCTCGGTGCCGAAATAGAACACAGGGTCACCACGGTAAACTCGCATTAAAGTATCAACCCAAGTATCTGTCGAAATCTGATAGTACTGCATAAAGAAATCAATAGCATCGCTGTCAGGATAGTAAACTAACATAAGTGTACAGTTTACATCGTCAACGTCTGTTGGGGTGTAGTATGTGCAGTAATAGCCTTCTGCTGAATCATAGTCGCCATACTCGCTAAGGTAGTAAGCAATCTCGTCGAAGGTGTATTCCATATAATCGTC
Source organism: Ruminococcus sp. (assembly GCA_017473955.1). GTDB lineage: Bacteria > Bacillota > Clostridia > Oscillospirales > Acutalibacteraceae > Ruminococcoides. The sequence goes on from JAFUIK010000031.1 coordinate 100,517, forward strand.
AGTATAAAGGGTATGAGAGATATATGGATTTTCGGACATCTGTGCTACGAAAAGCTGGATTTCAGTAGCGTCGAGAACTGATATATCGTCATCGAAGTCAACATCAGCTAAATACAATCCGTCTTCAGAAAGGTCTGATAATTGAGCGGCGAAAAGCTGAATCGCTGTAGCATCGAGTACAGAAATATCACCATCGTCATCAGAATCACCAATGTAGCCGTAAACATAGCCATTCATAGGGGTAATGTCTGCATAAGGCTCATCAGAGTAGAAAAGCTGTAGAGTGCTTGTTGGAGCAATATTAATCTCAGCAGCAGAAGTACCCATTACTGAAATACCGCACACAAGTGCGAGTGTAAGTACAATAGAAATTAGTTTTTTCATAAAAATCCCTCCGTTTGATTTATATTACGTATTACAAGTATACACGAAAAACTCGTTATTTTCTATCAACAATATGCACTAAATTGTTATAGAAAATTTGTAAGCGTTTACAAAATCATTGATACAGGCATAACAAGGTCAAGAATAGAACCGACCACGTCATTCTGAATCAAAAGGTTGCCTGATGCGAGGTCTACAAAGCACATTTGAGGGAGTGTGTTTAATATTTCGTCAGGGTCGAAGCTTTCGTCATATTCGAAATCAGTGTAGTATAAATCGAATATCAGCTCCTGATTACTGGTTACACCGGTAACATTGCCGTAGCCTTCGATGTAGTAATATGTTGCATTTAAGTCGTAGCAACTGGAGTAGTAGCTAAATTCCATATCGCCTCTATTAATTTGCATCGAAATATCTATATACATATCCATCTCTGTATTGTATACAGATGTTGTAACTATGATGACATCGTATTCTGCGTAATACTCTAAGAAGCATTGTAATTGAATACCCTGTTCCTCCACTAATTGAGAGGTGTAGTAAGCATCGTATACTTCGTCGTAAGCACCGATTGCTTTGAGATAGTTTGCAATATCATCGAAAGTATCAACCAAAGGGTCAAAATTGTCATACGGTGAGTAAAGTATATGGAAGATAGAGTCAGAGCTTGAGAGCTCAGCAATATAAAACTGGATTTCTGTAACGTCCATAATTGTGATATTGCCGTTTAGGTCAACATCAGCGAGTAGTTTTTGTGTCGCAACAAAGGAGGTTAACTCAGCGATGTAGCACTGTATTTCTGTAGCATCAAAAATAGTGACGTCAGCGTCAGCGTTAACGTCGCCGATATAGCCGTAAGGATAACCGTCAACGTCAGTATACGGAATCTGTGCCTTTTCTGAAATATCAAAGGTGCGTGTGCCTGTTGGGACAATCTCATTCTTGCTGTTCCAATCAAGCTCGATATCAGCAAGGATATCGTTTATAGTGTTATCGACAATCGCGTTGATATCAGCTAAATCAACGCTTTTAGCACCTGTTGAAAAAGCAGAAATAGAAACAAGCATCGTAAGAATTAAAATAACGGACAGAAGTTTTTTCATTATAATTCCTCCATTTAGAAACAACTTTAGTCTAGCTATAGTAGACAAATACATCTTAGCACTCTTTTGATGGGTTGTCAATAAAAAACACAGACACTTCGATTTTGTAGTGTCTGTGTTAAAGCTAGTGTTTGATGTGATTTCATAAAGTGTGTGTGCTACATTTGAGTTTTCAGCAAGCTTTGCGATGTAAAGCTGAATACTGGTAGCATCTATTACAGAAATGTCTGTGTCGCCGATAAAACCGTAAACTTTTGCGTTAGCAATAGTAATGTTTTCATACTCTTTTGATGAAATTTTGTAGTTTGCAGATGTGTCTGCAATGTCTGCTTGTGCAGCACCTGCAGGCATTACCGCGAACGCTAAAAGCGTTTCTACAATGATATTGCACAAATAATAACTAACATTAGAAGTTATTTTTAAAAAGCAAAAACGGCTGTGCTTAGCACAACCGCTTTTTAGCTATGGAATATATTATAAGAAAATCGCGAAGATAATGAATTTTACTATGTGAGCTGTTGCGTGAGCAATCATTGAGTAACCTATGCCGTGCTTTCTGAAAAGTTCACCGAAAAGGTAGCCCGCAACGCCGTTTAATACAAAGCATCTGATAAGGATATAAGGATCGAGTGAGCCGAAAATAACCACGGTTGCAGGCAGGTGACCTGCGGCAAATGCCAAAGCTGCTACGATGTTAGCGATAATGTACACCTTGCTCGGGATATTTTCGCTTGTGTGTTTTTTGAAAAACAGCTTCCATACAATGAGAGCGATGAGCGACATAAAGAAAAGTCTGAGCATAATTTCTTCAATAATACCACCGTAAAGTATTGATGCAATAATACCATTTAATGTAAATGAGCTGATATTTGCCGACTGTATTTCAGGGTATATCGAACCGCTTACAAAGTGGTCAACACCTAAAAGTAATCCTAGGCCTGCACCAAACAGCAGGGATGTGATTACGCTTTTCTTTTTAAATGTAAAAGGTTTCATAAGACCAATTTTGCTTGTAAGTATGTAACCTAAGAAGCCAGCAACAAAAGTATACAAAGCAGTTTGCACTGCTGTGATGGTTACAAGTATCCCCATACTGCCTACCTGACTTACAGCCTGCTGTACCATATCTTCTGACAATGTATCAAGTTGTAAGTATGCTGTGCATATACCGCCGATGATAGCGACAGGTAAAAGTAAAAGGGCGAATAATAAAGGTTTTTTAATTTTGTTCATTGTGTTTTCCCCCTTTGATGGCTTTATTTTAGCGTATTACGTAGCGTAACAAGCAATACCTGACGTAGGGGGATTTTTTTATAACGCGAAAAATTTTGCTTTCGGATGGCGAGGGCATCACTCTTAAAAATTACGCAACTGTGTTACCGTTGTAATTAAAAGTGTAACTGAGAATTGCTTTTTTACCGCCTGTTTTTTGCATCTTAAATCGGTTTTTGAACCACTCAGCGTCTTTTGCGATACAAAATAAAGTTTTTGTCATATACTGTGTACAGTCCCAAGGGACAATGAAATTTGGAGGTTATGAAAATGAAAGAAAAAAACGTTAAGGATTTAATTACTCTTATTTTTAAGGCACTCGCACTTGCTATGGGTGTTGCGGTTGTAGCTCTCTCAATTATGAACCAAATTGATGTTGAAACTGCCATTGTTATGCTTGGTATCGGTTGTGCTTCTTCTGGTGCGGCATCACTTATGGAAAGGGGTGACAAATAAGCTTATACGATGTATAATTATTATAATAAACAACAAGAGGGATAAAAATGAAAGTTACATTTGAGTCAGTTTCAAACGCTGAAACCGAAGTTATAATAAAAGGCGAAATCGGCAGTCCAGATGTGGAAAGCCTACTCGAGTTTATAAAAAGCAGAAATGCAGGAGTAACAAAAAAATTAGTACTCTATATCGAGGACGAACAGTTTTTGGTTGACCCAAGCGAAGTTGTCTATGTCGAAGTAGCGGATAATAAGGTTAGAGCGGTGACAAAGGACGGCTCGTTTGAATCAAAGAAGAAATTGTACGAGCTAAAAGAGATGCTTTCAAACGAATCGTTTGCTCAGATAAATAAGGGCACGCTCGTTAACATTGATTTCGTAAAGTCAGTTTCGGCTGAGTTTTCGGGTAACTATACATTAAGATTAAAAACAGGAAAAGAGACCCTGACAATTTCAAGAAAGTATTTCAAAGAATTCAAAAACAAGATTTAACGGAGGTATATTATGAGGAAAAGAAATTTGCTTACAGCTATTTTAACAGGCATAGGTATTGGTATTCCTGTGGCACTTATTTGTATGATTTGTATTGGCGGATGGAATCCGATTGTTATGGAGTTTTTGGTGTGGACTATTGCATCAGCACTTTTCGGTGTGCTTTCGGTAGTGACATTTTCAAACGATAAAATGAATTTGGTTTTAGCAACAGCTCTACATTGCATTGGTTGTCTTTTAATCACAGTCGGAGCTTGTGCAATCATCGGCTATTCTGATAACTTCTTTGAGATTTTAGTAGCTATAGCCCCTGTGTTTGCAATAGTTTATGTAGCGATTTACTCAGTGAGTTTTATCTCAATGAAAATTAACGCTAAAAAGGCGAACGAAGCCTTGAACAGAAAATAAAATATCCCACATATTATAGACACCTCGTTTTCAGTTTGCTATAATTTAAGCAGACAAAGCGAGGTGCTTTTTATGTCTAAATCAAAGAAAAATAAGAGTGGATTTTTCAAGAAATACAAAGACAAAAGCAAAACGAAATCGTTGCATATGGACAGGTTGCGTGGCATTGTTCCGCTTGTTGTAACTATAATCCTTATGATATATACGTTTTACAGTTTGCAACCGGTGTACTCGGAAGATACCCATACAGTCGAAGATACGATAATATGGTGTAATGTGGTGAGTTACGGAAAAGGCAGTCGAGCACTTGAATTACACAGTCACGATGAGACGTACAGAGTGTTAAATGTTCACTCGATGGATTTTTCTAAACTCGAAGAGGATTTATATGTAGATAACCTTACTTTGACGCTTACCGTTCAAGATAACCACATAACTATTCAGGATTTAATATTCTGGAACGGCGAAAACGATATTGTGGATATAAGAAACGGTGAAACAATATATTATGACGTAAAATACCACAACGAAAGGCTAAAAAGAACAAGGGTAGTATCAATAATATTTTTTGCGATGCTTATCTTGGGCTCACTTGTATGGCTAGTGACTTGTATTGATGAACTAAGAAACTGGTTTTTGGAAGTGCTTTTGCCGTTGTTCAAAAGGAAAGATAGAAGTCATAGGTAATAGCGAGGTGTTTTTATGAAGAACAAGAAGATAAAAGCGTCTATTTGGCAACATATTAGTTTTATTATAATGGTGTGGATGCTTATTAACACCGCTGTATGCTATAGCGGAGTAATATTCAAGAATGTAACTTTGTCCTTAAATTATGTTATAGAAGAGTTGATTTTTTCAATTTGCCATAATTACAGATTTATGATAACTGATGTGTTTCTGATGGATCTTGACCCATCCGTGCAGATGCAACAGAGAAATTTTGTGATTGAAGTAGCGGTGTTTATTGTTAGTATTTTACTTATATTTTTAGCACTTGGGTTGTACAAATCATGGGGAAAGCCTGTCGCTATTATTTTTATAGTGCTAATATGTGTAAATATACTTGTTAGTTTTATTCTGATTTATGTTCCGCACGTACTTGTGTTGCTGGTTTTGCAAGCACTTTTGATATTTGCACTTGGTATGACAGTGCGACACATAAATAAATGCAGTAAAGAGAAGAAAACCAAATGAACCTCAATTTGTAGGGGGGTTACACGCTCTCCCGCAAAACATTCCTGATATACACATTATATCTGTGCAATAAACATAAAGTATCGCTATTCGTAGGGGTCGGCATCCTTGACGACCCGATGCAGGGCGTTTATGAATATTACACATTTATGCTTTATACCGATGACGAGTTTGCATCATATCTATTATATAATTTTATGGGTGCTTCGCACGCGGACGAGCATTGAGTTTCCCCTGTTAAGGGAAGTGGCGTGAAACGCCGAAAGGGTTGCCGACCCTGCTTAAGGGTCGCCCCTACAATTGCTATCTATTTTAGTTTGTTCCACGGATAATATGCACATTTTCATTAGTGTTTCAATAACGGTACGTCAAGGATGCCGTACCCTACGAATGGTAATGCAATGAAGTTTTATGCATAAGATAAAACATCGACTTACAACTACGTTCTTAGGACGATGTGGAGTCACTCCCCTACAAGTTCTAGTTATACAATTGATTAAACTATAATTTAGCATAAATGAGGCATCGTACTTTATCAAGACGGTACTTTTTTATGCTTTGGTGGTTACTTTTCTGAAATTTCGATATATTTTTAACAAAAATTGCAAAAGACGCTATAAAACATCTTGCGAAAACTTAAGTTGTGTTTTATAATGTGGCTGTATGAGTTTGTCTCATCAAGAAATTCTGAAAGGAGTTAGTACAATGATTTATTCACACGAAGTTGAAAAAATGTGTACTGTAGCAAAGGGCCCTAAGCACGGTCCTGCACCTATCCCTGAAGAGGGCAGATGGGTAAAATCTTATGAAATCAAAGACATTTGCGGTCTTTCACACGGTATCGGCTGGTGTGCTCCACAGCAGGGTACTTGTAAGTTAACACTCAATGTTAAAGACGGTATCGTAGAGGAAGCATTAGTTGAAACAATCGGCTGTTCAGGTATGACTCACTCAGCTGCTATGGCTGCTGAAATTCTCCCTGGCAAGACACTTTTAGAGTGCCTTAACACTGA
>JAFUIK010000032.1 GCA_017473955.1 Ruminococcus sp.
CCAGCGAAATCAAGTACAGCACCTGTGTTTACGGCGACGAGCTGAAAAACTTATGCGATGCCGACCACGATGGCGATGTCAGCATTTTAGATGCTACACAAATCCAGCTCAAGCTCGCAGGACTTAAATAATAGAACCAAATCGTATTTTATCTTTTAAATACAAAAGGATTGATATTATGAAAAAGATAATCAGCTTACTTTTATGCGTTACTATGATTTTATCAGTATTCAGTATAAGCGTAAACAGTGCTGAAACTGACCTTGCAAAAACTTCTATTTCTATCAAAAACGCAATTGACAACTACGAAAAGAATACAGGTGAAACAGTAAACACCAAGCGTTACTACTTTCTTATGCCTGACGGCTCAAGCGGTTTGCGTGGTACTATAGAAGACTACATGTACGATGAATACGCCCCATCATGGTACAATGATAACGCTAATTCTGCAGGCATCTACTGGTGGGACACTCAAAAAATCGACCCTGATGTATGGCCGGGTTACAAAATGTCAAAAGCTGACTCAGATGATGTATACTATGCTGATGTTCCTGATTTTGTAGAAGTACTTATTTTTAACAACTACTTTGATGGCGGTATGGACATCAACGACCCTGTTTACTATGATGGCCACCAGACTAATAATCTCTATACCGGTGGTTACGATGTAGACGAATCAGATATCTACCCTCAGGGACTACCAGGCTTTGAAGATATGATTTTTGTTATCGAGCCGGGCAAATCATCACTGAGCGGCGAGCTGACTCATAAAACGATCAGTGAAGGCGAGTGGTATTACTACTATAACAACGGATGTTTCGGCACAGTAAAAGACGGTGACACACGCAACTGTATCCGAGATGACCACGACCACGAAAATCTTTATATTAACTTCGACCCGTCTGACGCAGGCTGGGGCGAATACGAAAAGGTTTACTGTGTTATTCAAAGACTAGGTGGCAGTCCGTTCTACACCCCACAAACTGTCCGCACCTTGTGCACCGATTATGACGGCGACGGAATTTACACCTATGATCTGAACAAGTCTGAAATCAATCTCAAAAACTATGTTGTTTACTATGTTTACTTTATGACCGATACAGGAAAACGTACCCGTGAGCTTGTTATGCAGACAACTAATATCAAAGGCACTGTTTATGCAACAGGCGAGCTTTCTGATACATACTCAGGTTCCAAGCTTAAGTGGAAAGAAGAACACAAGCTCGCTATCCCTGACTTTGATGATACAATCAGAGAGTATGAAAAAGAAAACGGTGTGGAAGTCCAAACCTATCGAAACTACTTTTTCATTCCTGACGGTAGCGATAAATTCAAAGACGCCAACGGCCTTACTCTCCCAAACTGGTTTAACGAATACTACACCGACATTTGCATTACATATATGAAAGATTACAGCGGTGGATTTCCTTATCCTTACCCAAAATATCCTGTCGGTTATTCTATCAACAAAGGTAGTGCTGACAATATCTACTACGCAGACATTCCTGTAAACGTATCCCAATATATAATAGGTAATGGTGTTGTAGAGTATTCCGCTCCGACATACAGCATATGTGAATCTTTCTTGTTGGGTCCTGAATGTAATAGTTACTATGGAGATGGACTGACTGATTGCGACAATATGATTTTTGTATTCAACGAGATGGACTGGTATTCCAGCACTACAACAGCGATGTGTGGAGGCGAATGGTACTATTACTACGGTGGCACCTGCTATGGTACAGTACAAAACGGTTCAACTAATGACTGTATCCGCCACGACCATTTTGATGAAAACGGTAACCATCTTACACAAGACATTGTTGTGGGTGATGTTGATGGCGATGGTGAACTCTCGATAATGGACGCTACAGAAATACAGCTGGTCATTGCAAAGCTCAAGAATTGGCTCAGCGACAACGCAAAAGCTCTTGCCGACGTTGATAACAACGGAGGAATATCTGTGCTTGACGCTACTGCTATTCAGCTAAAACTTGCTCAGTTATCTGAATAAACATGATAAACAACAAAAAGGGCAACCGTTTGGTTGCCCTTAATTTTTGCTATTAAATAATCTTAGCTGTTAAAGATTGACATAATGTCATAGAATGAATCGTCTTCATCAGAAGAATCAACCTCTACTGTAGGAGCAGTTTCAACCTTCTCAGGAGCTGAGCTTGGGAAAGCCTTGGAGTTGTCAGTGTTAGAACCGCAACCTGCCGCGATAACAGTAACGCTGATTTCGTCCTTCATCTCCTCGTTGATAACAGCACCCCAGATGATGTTTGCAGACTCACTTGCTTTCTGTGAAATCATAGTTGATGCAGCATCAATATCCTCAAGTGTGATATCAGGAGAAGCTGTGATATTGATAATAACGCTCTCTGCACCGTCGATAGAAGTTTCAAGTAAAGCAGAAGATATTGCCATTTCAGCAGCAACAGCAGCCTTGTCCTTACCTGTAGCCTTACCAATACCCATATGTGCGTAGCCTGCGTCCTTCATAACAGCAGTAACGTCAGCAAAGTCAAGGTTTACAAGACCAGGAACAACGATGAGGTCAGAAATACTCTGAACACCCTGTCTTAAAACATCGTCAGCGATTGTGAACGCGTTCTGTAATGTAATAGACTGGTCAGAAACATACTTAAGTCTTTCGTTAGGAACGATAATAAGGGAGTCAACACAAGCAGCAAGCTCAGCAATACCCTGCTCAGCCTGAGCCATACGCTTTTTACCCTCAAATGCAAATGGCTTTGTAACAACAGCTACAGTGAGGATGCCCATATCTTTAGCAATTTTAGCAACGATAGGAGCCGCACCTGTACCTGTACCGCCACCCATACCGGCAGTAACAAACACCATATCTGTATCTTTTAAGAGAGCTGCGATTTCTTCTCTGTTTTCTTCAGCAGCAGCCTGTCCAACCTCAGGTTTAGAGCCAGCACCCTTACCTCTTGTTGACTTCTCACCAATCTGAATTTTCTGGTCAGCCTGTGAGAATCTTAAAACGTGCTCATCTGTGTTAACAGCAATGAACTCAACGTTCTTAACATCCATTTTAATCATACGGTTAACAGCGTTGCCACCGCCACCGCCGACACCGATTACTTTAATAACAGGTAAATAATCAATCATTTCCTTCTCTAACTCAAAAGCCATATTAAAATCCTCCCTAAACGGAATTTTTACTAAATTATAAATCACACACTTAGAGTATTATACTCTACTACCTTATAACTTAACACATCTTAAGCACAAATTCAATATTTTTTTGAAATATTCGAAAAAAATTAACATAGGATAATTTGAAGCTACAAGTACCAATCGTCTTGCGATAGTGGAGCTTCAGTCTCTTCCTGTGGCTCTTCTTCGTACTCAATCAATTCGCCGGTTATATCGTCATAGCCGTCATAATCCTCATCAATATAGTTATTCTCTTCGTTACCTTGAGTGTCATCGTTATCAATCGGTTCTGTCGCAGCTTGCTGAGCATCAATAAGCGATTGCTCCTTAAAGTACGATTTCTTTGTCGTGTTACAGTTAGACACATCAAGCTCGCCCTCGGTAGTAGTAGTACCGTTTAAATCAAGCTTTTCTAAAATAATGGTCATTGCTGTTCGCACCTTGTAGCTTATATCCTCAGGTAAGCCGAGTTTCACTTTAATTCTGCCATCATAAGTAAAGCTGATATCTGCAGGGTTTGTTGCATCAAGCTCGGTTATACCTGTGTAGCCGTTATCTGCAAAGACAGTTACAATCTCATTGATAATCTTAAGCGTATTCTCATCAGAAAACTCTACGTATTCGCCAACCGCTACGCTTGAGACGTTCGGACCTAAGAACAGCGGAACATCGTAACCCTGCGTATTATCTACTAACTCAAGCACCCTGCCCTTTGATGAAACAATCATAAACTGGGCGTCGGTAACCTTGACTATATAAGCAGGTGCCGCCTCGGTTATGTCGATAGTAATTGTGTCAGGTATAGAAAACGACACATCAACTTCTTCGATATACGGATAAGTTTTTATGAGCTTTTTCTCAGCCGAACGCTTGTTAGCAAGAAAAATATTCTCACTTTTTGTTATACCACAGGTCGAGATTATCTCCCCTTGGTCATATTTAGTATTGCCCGTTACTTCATAGTTTTGGGTCTTAAAAAGCACCGTGAGTGACAGCACCACGCACACAATGAGCACTACAGCTACGATAATGCAGTATGTGATGATATTGCGGATTTTTCGCATCAGCGGAGTCACAGGCTTTTTAACTTTTTTCTTGCTTTTTTTACTCTTTTTCTTAGCCTGCTTGGTCTGCTTTTGAGTTTTCTTACGCTCTACTGTCTCGTCAACAAAAAAGTCATCTCTGCCCTTTTTTGAAAACTCAGAGAGCACTTCGTCCGCTTTTTCGTTCTCACGGGACCTGCGTGAAAATGCAGATGAAAAGCTGTCGCCGATTTTATCCATAATGTCAGGTCTGTCAAAAGAATCGTAGCCATCACGGTAATCATCTCTGCCTTTTTTTCTACTCACGCAAATCCCCCCTTTATACTTCCTTTAAATTTCAAATCCTTTTTATATCAGCACCCAAAGACTGGAGTACAACCTCAAACTCATCGTACCCTCGGTCAAGGTGCTTTATACCCGAAATACGGGTATTTCCTTGTGCTGATAGTGAAGCGACAACCAACGCTGCCGCACCTCGCAAGTCGAGAGATTGCACATTTGCTCCCGACAGGTGTCTTACACCGTCGACAACGGCAACCTTGCCCTCAACTTTTATATTTGCACCCAAGCGGTTGAGCTCGTCAACGTGCTTGTATCTGCTTTCAAATATGTTCTCTACAAAAACGGTAAGACCATTTGCTTTACAGGTCATCGCCATAACTACGGCTTGAGCATCCGTTGGAAAGCCCGGATAAGGCATCGTTCGAATAAGCTTAGGCGAACGAAGTCTGTACGGTGCATCAACAGTAAGCTTTCCGTTTTTACATTCTATGTCACAGCCTGCCTGTTCGAACACAGGAATAATTGATGACAGATGGCTTTGTATCACACCGTCGAGAGTCACCTTTGAGGATGTGCTCGCTGCCGCCGACATAAGTGTTGCCGCAACAATTCTGTCAGGGATTATACAGTGGCTACAGCCTTTGAGTTTTTTGACTCCCTCAATTATAATCGTGCTCTCACCGGCTCCCGAAATCTTTGCTCCACAGCGATTTAAAAACTCCGCTAAATCCTCAATCTCAGGCTCTTTCGCCGCATTTGTAATAATGGTGGTGCCCTCAGCTTTAACGGCGGTGAGCATAATATTCTCTGTAGCTCCAACACTTGGAAACGACAGTGCAATCTTCGACGGCTTTATACCATCAGACGCGATACATTCAAGCTCGCCGTGCTGTTCTGTTATATCAATACCCATTTGTCTTAAAGCCGACAAATGCAAATCAATAGGACGCGGCCCAAGCTCACATCCGCCCGGCAGCGACATTTTAGCTCTGCCGCATCGTGCTATAAGTACACCTAAAAATATGATAGAAGACCTCATCTCACGCATCAAATCGTGAGGTATATCGCTCCTTTTCATATCTGTTGTATCAACTACTAAAGTGGAGTCGGAGCGTGTCGCCCTGCACCCCAAATATCGCAAAATTCTTATCGAAGCGTCAACATCCGACAGCTTCGGACAGTTGAACAAAATGCTTTCATCCTCACACAGTATGGTTGCCGCCAGTATCGGAAGCGTGCTGTTTTTACTGCCCTGTACTTTAACTTCTCCGCTGAGCTTTCTGCCACCGCTGACAAGAAATTTTGCCACAACAAACACCCTTTCACAAAATTCTCTACACGCAGATATTCTATGAAAAAGATGGTTGTACCGTGAATATAAAAGTTATTTAACTATATCCTTGACGATATTATAGATACGCTCGCAAGCGTCGGTAATCGCCATAGACTTAGCATTCTTTGAATACTCTTCTAAGAGTTCACTGTCAGAAACCATATCATCAACAGCCTTGATGAGCTTTTCTTCGTTTAAGTCTTTTTCTTCAATCAGAGATGCCGCCTTTTTGTTAACAAGAGCCATAGCGTTATGATACTGATGGTTCTCTGCAACATACGGCGAAGGAATGAGCACCGCTGGTTTACCCTTTGCCTGAAGCTCAGACAGAGTGATAGCACCCGCACGGCTTACTATCACATCACAAGCAGCCAGACAAGTAGGCATATTGTCAATGTACTGTCTGATATCAAGATTTTCGTATTTTTCTATATCAATGCCCTTTTCCTTGACAAGCTCAGGAAACCAAGTCCCCTGCTGTCCGTAGGCATGAATGTGCTGATATTTCTGGTCTTTTGCAGAACGAACAACCAAGCCTGCCATAGCCTCGTTGATGCATCTTGCTCCGAGCGAACCGCCGAATGAGAGCACAACAGGTCTTTCGTCTAAACCAAGCTCTTTTCTTGCGTCCTCTTTACTTACTCTCAAAATCTCTTCACGGATAGGGTTACCCGTAACAACAAAGTTTACATCAGCGTCAAGATGCTTTTTAGCATCCTCAACGGCAAGCATAACCTTTTTAACTTTTTTAGAAAGCATCTTTGTTGTAACACCCGGAAAAGCGTTCTGTTCGTGGATAATACAAGGGATGCCCATATTAGCGGCTGTTCTAACCACAGGGCCGCTGACATAACCGCCTGTACCGATACAAATGTCAGGGGCGAACTCAGCGATAAGCTTCTTCGCTTTAGCTGAAGAAGTGAACATTCTGCTTACAGTCTTAACGTTGTGAACGATAGACTGTGGCTTGAAGTTACGTTTAAAGCCGCTGATTACAATTGATTTTATAGGGAATCCTGCTTTTGTGACCAATGTTTGTTCCATACCGTCACGATTACCAATGAACAAAATCTCAGTTTCAGGCTCTTTTTCTTTGATATATGAAGCGATAGCAAGAGCAGGATTGATGTGCCCTGCTGTACCACCACCGGCTAATAAAATTTTCATACAGTTCTCCTTAAATCTTCTCGATATTAGCTGAACGAGAAATTGAAAGTATTATACCCATCTGGAAAAGTAACATCAACAGCGAACTGCCGCCGTAAGAGAAGAACGGCAAGCTGATACCTGTATTCGGAAGCCAGTCAGTAATAACCAGAATATTGAGTATAACCTGCAAGCCAATCTGCGATATAAGACCGATACCGAGTAATTTGCCGAAACGGTCTTTCGCTCTCAGCGAAATAACAACACCACGCCATACTAAAAGTGCAAAAATGAGAAGTATTGCAACCGCACCGATAAGACCTAATTCCTCACAAACAATAGCGAAAACGAAGTCATTCTGTGGCTCAGGTAGGTAGAGATACTTCTGTCTTGACTGACCAAGACCAAGTCCGAACAAACCACCCGAACCTATAGCATACAACGAATTTCTTGTCTGCCATGTCTGCTGCCACTGGGTTTCGTCAATATATTCAAGAGCCTTGCCCCAGCCGTCCATACGGTCCATAGCATAGGTTAAAAGTCCTGTTGCCCAAAGCAGGAGAATAGCACCTGCAAGCATAACACCCGCAATTGCCAAGTATCTTAACCTGATACCTGATACAAAAAGCATAATAACCGTAAGCAAAGCTACGATTACGATACAAGAGTAGTGCGGCTCCAACAAAAGGAGTATCGCAGTTGATACGAACACCGCCGCACCGGGGAGTACACCGTATTTTAACGTGTGCATCTTATCGTAGTACCTACTGCCCCAGTGAGCAAGAAACAGAATAATCGCAAATTTACTTATCTCCGATGCCTGAATACCGTAGTCACCGATACCAATCCATCGGTGAATGCCCGTTTCCGACGGAATAAGAAGTACAACAACAAGTGCAAAATAGGAAACACCTAAAATAAAAGCTGAAAATCTGTGAAAATGGTGATAATCAAAATACGATACTGCAAGCATTATCGCTAAACCAACAAGAGCAAACAAAAGCTGTCGCTTTAAGTAGTAGTAGCTGTCGCCGATTTCATAGAAAGCAACAGGATAGCTCGCTGAAAACATCATTGTGATACCGATAGCGAGAAGTAAAACGATAAGCATACAAAACGGTACATCAAGACCCTTACCGATAGATACAAGAGAAAACTTTTTCTTATGTCTGTGCCCGTTGTTATGACGATTAGCATCAGTACGGGCTCTATCAGAAGATGCACCAGTTGTGCTGTAACGTCTGTCTGGATATCTTCTATCTCTGTCAATAGTGTGTTGACTCAACTGATTCATCCCCTTTCAGTTAAAAAATAAATCAAATTACGCCGAAAATAACAAGCAAAAGCGAAACTACACCGCAAACAGCAGTAACACAAGAGAACACTGTTACAATCTTTGTTTCACTCCAACCACCCATCTCAAAATGGTGGTGAATAGGACTCATTCTGAAAATACGCTTACCGTGAGTAAGCTTAAAATATGTAACCTGTAACATTACAGAGAACATTTCAACAAGGTACATTAAACCTACCAAAAGCATAATAACATGCATATCCATAGCAAATGCCATAGCACAAACGATACCGCCCAAGAAAAGCGAGCCTGTATCGCCCATAAACACCTTTGCAGGGTGGAAGTTCCAAACTAAAAAGCCTAAGCATCCGCCTGCTACGGCTGCAGAAAACAACACGTTAGCATCAAAAGCACCAAGTACATTTGCAATCATCATCATAAAGAGAGCTACAAAAAATGTAATTGAGCCATCAAGTCCATCAATACCATCGGTTAAGTTAACCGCATTTGTGATACCAACTATAACCAAGCCCATTATGATGTAGTAAAAGAAGCCTAAATCAACAGGTCTGTCAACAAATGGAATAACGATGTCTGTGTTGTCGCCCAATAATCTCATAACCGCAAGGTAAGCAGCAACAACCGTGAACTGTAAAACAAGCTTCTGAACAGCAGTTAAACCTAAGTTACGCTTTTTAACAACCTTGATATAGTCATCAATAAAACCAATACCACCGTAGCACACAGCCATAAAAAGACCTGTGATAACAAACTTTTCGGTAGTGCCAAAGCCGTCGTGAAACACAGCGTAAACGATAACTGATACAACTGTTGAAACTACGATACCTAAAATGAACATCAAACCGCCCATAGTAGGAGTGCCCTGTTTGTTTTTATGCCACGAAGGGCCGATATCAAGAATTGTCTGGCCGTACTTCAGCTTATGAAGAAAAGGCACAAGGTATCTTCCAGATATAGCAGAAATCGCAAATGAAACAAGTGCTGTCGCAAAAGCCCAAATTCCTAATTCCATTTTTACACCTCATTTATTTTAAGAAAAGTATATACTAGTCGTTTACACCGCTGGAGCTGAATGTTACCGTAATAACGGTACCAGGGCTCACAGTAGTACCCTCAGCGATATCCTGAGAGATTGAAGTACAGTCGCTTGAGCTGACCATACCAGCAAGGCTGACATTAAGACCGTACTGAGAAGCAACATAGTTTACATCCGCAACGGAGAAGCCGATAAGGCTAGGTACTGTTACCTTTTCAGTCACGCTGTTATCGTCTGTGTAAAGAACAACCGTACCGCCTGTAGGAATCTTACTTCCTGCAGCAGGAACCTGAGCCATAACTGTTGTGCCTTCGCCCTTTATAGTAACATTAAAGCCGTCGGTGTTAGCAATCTTGGAAGCCTCATTTACAGAAAGTCCTGTGTATGTGCCTGCTGTTGTATCAACGTTTACAGCCTCTTCCTCAGTATACTGAGCATCAAGCTCAAGGTAAGGAAGAACCTCGCCCATAATGCTTGCAAATACAGGAGCCGCAACCGCACTACCATAGTAGTTACCTGAAAGCGGAGTATCAAAGAACACAAGCATCGCAATTTCAGGGTCATCAGCAGGAGCAAATCCGCAGTAAGAAGCAATGTAGTCCTGAACACCGTCGCCGTTTGAGTCATTGAGCTTCTCGGTAGTACCTGTTTTACCGGCAATTCTGTAGCCCGCTACATAACCGTTTTTACCTGTGCCGTCAATAGCATTCTGCTCAAGTATGCCTCGCATCTCTTTTGCTACCTCGTCTGAGATAACCTGACGTTTTGTGTCAGTGCTGATATTCTGAACAACTGAACCGTCGATGTCTAAAATCTGCTTAACAACGTGTGGTTGAACAAGGTCGCCGCCGTTTGCAATAGCCGATGCCGCTGTAATCATCTGGATAGGTGTAATCGAGAAGTTCTGACCGAAGGAAGCAACCGCAAGGTCAACAGGTCCCATCGAACCATCTTCAGTAAAGAACAAGTCATCAGATTCACCAGGGAGGTCAATGCCTGTTTTCTCGGAGAAACCGAAGGACTGGTAATACTGCCAGAACTTTTCCTCCCCTACAGACTGACCAATCTGGATAAATGCAGGGTTACATGAGTTGCACAGAGCTTCTGCATATGTCTGTGAGCCGTGACCCGCACTGTAGTGACAGCCGATGCTCTTATCGTAGAGCTGGAAGGCACCTGAACAATTAAATCTCGTGTCCTGATTAATTGTGCCCTCTTCGAGTGCCATCGAAAGAGTAATCATCTTAAATACCGAACCCGGATAGTATGTATCACTGATGGCTTTGTTTCGCCACATCTTTGTCAAAGCAGCACTTTCAGCTTCACTTTTCGCTGTAGCTAAAAGTTTGTCATACTCTTCCTGAGTCGGGTTATCCTCTTCTGTGAGATATCCGTTTTCAAGGAGATAATCTTTGTCAATCTCCTTGATTTTCTTCTGTTCCTCACGGCTGATAGTGAATGGGTCGTTAGGGTCGTAGCCCTCAACTGTAGCCATAGCAAGGACTTCGCCATTCCTTACATCCATCGCAATACAAACGCCACGGTTGTAAACGTTATAATCCTCAATGGCTTTCTTCATATATTTCTCAACGATGCTTTGGATAGTTTCATCGATTGTTAGCACAACCGAGTTACCGTCAACAGCATCAACGTTCTGGCTGTAATCAAACGGCATTATCGTGCCGTTAGCGTTAGTTGCCGTAACCAAACGACCGGGGGTACCGGTAAGATACTCGTCGTACTGATATTCAACACCTGAAAGACCTTGGTCATCAGAGCCGGTAAAACCGATTACCGAAGATGCGAGCTCGCTATACGGGTAGTAACGCTTGTAGTCGTCGAGCAAAGCAATAACACTGCTTAGCTTGTATTTATCCTCAACCTCGTTCATAAGCTCTAAAATCTGCTTTTGCTCTTCACTTTCGATTTTACGTTTAACAACAGTGTAGTAACTGTCCTGCTTTGTTTTTTTCAAAACATCTTCTTTTTCTAAATTAAGTATTTCTGAAAGACGCGTTGCAACAAAGTCACGTTGTTCGTCAGTCTTGAAGTTAGCAGGAGAAAGTACAACCTGCCACACTGACGCACTCTGTGCGAGAATTTTTCCATTTCTATCATAAATCGTGCCACGCTTTGCACTGATTGTCGTATCCGAAAGCTGTTGAGAAACAGCCTTTTGCTGGAGATCCTCACCCGCTATGAGCTGAAGATAAGCAAGTCTTGAGATAACAGCTCCAAAGCCAAACGCCAGTATGATAATTAAAAGCCACACTGTACGCTGTCTAAGTCTTTGGTTAGCACCCTTTTGTTTTGAGCTCATAAGAGTTTTCTCCTTTCTGAAATTTTAGTCCAATAGCTGAATTAAAAATCAGCCTCTAAAAGTATTAAAAAATGCAAAATAACTATATTCGGGTCAAAAATCGTTAAAATTAACAACCCATACAATAGCAGAAAAAGAGTTAAGACAAAATCTCAACTCTTATCTTCTACATACTATTATGCCAAGCAAGAAGTTATGACCAAAGTGAGGAAAACGCATTGGCAATAGCATCGAAGACTGTGTCGTTATCGCTCATAGTGAGCTCGACCTTGTCGCCCTCGCTAAGGCTAATAAACTCCTTTTGAGAGTTAGACACCTTAGTCATTCCTAAGTTTTCCTGTGCATACTTCTCAACAACGGCTGTTGATATGCTTGCGTCGACCTTCATTTCAAGCTGAGTATACAAACTCTGCTGTTCCTCAAGAGCACCCTGTGCTGCACTGATTTGCTGGTTAAGCTCAGTAAGCTGAACCTGACCGTGGATGATAAGACCTACCACCGCAACAATCACTACCGCGAACACAACAGCAAGCGAGATATTAAGGAAGTTGTTCTTCCTGCGTTTGATACGTTTTACTGAATGGCTCTCGCTTTTACTCTTGTTGTCGACTTTTGTATTCTGTTGTTTTTTCGGCTTATCAGCATGTTTCTTCTGTGGGGCTTCAACTTTAGAAGAGCGAATCTCTTCTTCCTCAAACAAGCGAATGTCATAAGCCAGATTACGGTTGTCGTAAAACATAGATGCACCCCGTGTACTGTCCTGTTTGTTCTTCTGTCTTTTGGTTCTGTTTTGGTTTCTGTTTTTCAGGCGATATGTAAAAGTTAAATAATCTTAAGTGAAAATCGTGTCAAACAAAAATTACACCGCTGACACAATTTGTTTTTCCAATGACGAAAAATAGCTTAATTCGACATCGGCGGATATTCCTGCATACCCACAATATAGCGTAAATGCTATTGATATATCACAATTTATAGTATTTTAAAGAAAATTGTAACACTATTTACAAGTTTGTTATCATTTTACCACACGCTATATACAAAGTCCATAGTAAATAACAACAAATATAGGTATTATTTCCCCACTCCTATAGGTGTTTTGACGATGTTTTCTGCATAAGAATTATAGCGGATTTTGGTGAAAAAACTCACAGCTTTTCGCAGACTCGAAGCTTTGCACTTCGAGAACGGACATTAAGCTCCAGCTCCTTGTCTGTTGCCACAATAGGCTTTCGATTTATAAGCTTAGCTTTTGGCTTGTTACCGCAAACGCAAACAGGGAAATCTTTCGGGCAGGTACACCCCACACACCACGAAGCCATCTTCTGTTTAACAATTCTGTCCTCAAGCGAATGAAAGGTTATAACAGCGAGTCTGCCACCCTTTGAAAGTAGCCCAAAAGCCTCGTCAAGACCTTTTTCTAAAACGTCAAGCTCGCGATTTACTGCGATTCTTAAAGCCTGAAAGGTCTTTCTGGCAGGATGTCCATCCCTACGCACCTTTTGCGGTACACTGTTTTTGATAATCTCAGCAAGTTCAAGAGTAGTTTCAATTCTCTTTTCCTGTCTTGCTTTCACTATATTTTTCGCGATTGAAGAAGCAAATTTCTCCTCGCCGTAATTATTGATAATTCGTGCAAGCTCTGCGTACTCAAGTGTGTTAACCAAATCAGCCGCAGAAGCACCCTCCTGACTCATACGCATATCAAGCGGAGCATCCTCGTGGAACGAAAAACCACGTTCAGCTACATCGAGTTGATGCGACGACACCCCGATATCGAGCATAACCCCGTCAACACAGTAGATACCTCTTTCGTTTAAAAGCTCTTTCATATCAGAAAAGTTGCCTTTAACAATAATTGAATTCGGATTATCCTTGAAACGCTCCTTAACGTGACGAATAGCGTCAGGGTCCTGATCTATCGAAATCAGCTTACCGTCCTTAAGGTGAGACAAAATCTCTGCAGAATGACCACCACCGCCTGCGGTGCCGTCAACGTAAATGCCGTTTTCTTTAATGTTAAGACCGTCTATTGTTTCATTTAATAATACAGGAATGTGTGAAAAGCTCATATAAGCCTCACAATCTCAGAAGCTCAAGAGCCTCTTTAACAGACTCTTTCTTCTGCTTTTCAATAAATGCTTCGAAATTATCCTTATCCCAAACTTCAATTCTGGTATCCATACCCACAACAACAATATCTTTAGTAAGCAACGAATCTTCTCTAAGTTTTTGTGGTATCATAACTCTGCCCTGCGAACTGACGTTAACTTCTGTGGCAGGGGAAATAAGAATGTACTGAAGCGACAACGCCTTATCGGCAGGAAGCTGTCTTATCTGCTCTCTCAAGCGGTCAAATTGTTCAGGGGACAAAATCTGCACACAGTTTTCAAAACCTGAGGTTACATAAACTGTGTTAGGGAGTTCTTCTCTAAATTTAGACGGCAGAATAAATCTGCCCTTTGAATCAATCGTCTGATTGGTTGTACCTGAGAACATTCTGCCACCTCCCTTGAATTTATGACTATAAAGTTACACAAAATGCCACCTTATGCCACTTATAGAACGATTATATACTATGTATGATAGAAAATCAAGGCAAAAGTTACGATTTATAACAAAAAATTTACAATTTGAAATTTTCTTAACCGGAAATTTAGGTATATACACCATAAAAATGCAAAAAGCACTGCGATTTTCATCGCAGTGCCATAAATTACTTTTTGAAAACTTATCCGATTTTTGTGTATCCAACCACCACAGGAACATCTCTTAAATAGATATTACCGTCACCCGTGCTAACAGCAACGTACATTGTATACTCATGCATTACCTTCAATTCGTCAGGATGCAGAGCAAACGTGTTGCCCTCGGACATCATCTGTGAAGCTATCAGCTTATCACCGTCATAAAGGTCAAAAGCGTATTCAAACGGTTCGTCTGCTCCAAGAACTGCAACATTCATCAACGCATCATCCGCCATATCACACAGCTCATTGTAAATAAGATTAGTGTAATAAACACCAATCTCAGGTGTGGTACGAGTTGCATCCCCTATGCTTTTAACTCTAAGATATTCTTCTTTAACAACACCAAGGTCGCTCTCGGCAACAACAGTAACATCGTATTCACCCGCATCTTCAAAACAGTATTTGAAATACGGGTCCTCTGAGTTCTTAACAAGTTTGTCGTTGACATAAAAACTATAAGTAACCGCTCTTGCTTTGCTCATCGATACCTCTGCGTAAAAGGTAGCTGTTTCATTTGAAGTCAAAACCGCATCTCCGTAGTCACAGTAAAAATCATCGATACGCATATCAAGTGTTACGGTGTATCCAGCCGGGTAGCTATCCACAAGTCCCGCGATATAGCTTTGTATCATGGTAGCATCCAAAATATTTATTTCACCATCATCATTAACATCGGACACCTCAAACTGAAGCTTATTCATTTTTTCAAGTGAAGCTATACAAAGCTGTATGAACGTAACATCAAAAACGTTCTCATTACCATCTGCGTTCGCGTCACCATAAGCAATCGGAGCCAGTGCCGCATTCGCGTTCATAACACTTATCGATATCAGCATCACAGCACACAACAGCACACTTACTACTCTTTTCATAATTTCCTCCAAATCTTTTTTATCATTGTAGTACGGTTGTGGCACTAAGTCAACTCATATTGTTTTATAGCAAAAAAGCTCCCGAAATTCGGGAGCCTTAAATCCATATAAATCCTAAAAACTCTACAAAAATCAACCAACTAAAGTTAAAGGTGCTTATGACTTTTTAGTAATTCTTAAATTCTGACGAGTCTTTCTGAGCTCTGTGAGCTGTGCTGTGATAGCATCGTCAGTCTTCTTCATAATATTCTCAACGTAATCGTTTGCAGCCTTACGCATCTCAGCAGACTTAGACTTAACTTCGTTAAGAAGCTCTGTAGCCTCAGCCTTAGCCGCACGCATAATCTCAGACTCTTCAATCATAGCCTTTTTACGCTCTTCAGCAGCTCTGATGATGTCCTCAGACTCTTTCTTAGCCTCCGCAATAATTTGGCCTCTGTCAGCAACGATATTCTTAGCCTGTCTTACTTCAGCAGGCATAGTGTCCTGCATTTCGTCAAGAATATCGAAAACCTTCTCTGCGTCAACCATAACCTTACCACCTGTAAGCGGAACAGCCTTCGCATCAGCAATCAAATCGTGCAACTCGTTGATTAGTTCATCCACTCTCATTTTACTGTTTCCTTTCTAGCTCCTGTTTTTAAACGCTCATAAACCTGCTCATGAATACTCTGGGGTACAAAGTAACTAATATCTCCGCCCAAAGACGCAATTTGCTTTACCATACTTGAACTCAAGTACATATACTGCGAATCCGACGTAAGAAACACCGTATCAAGCTCAGGGTTAAGTTTCTTATTTGTGAGTGCCATCTGGAATTCATACTCAAAATCCGACATAGCTCTCAGACCCTTTACGACAGCCTTTGCATTCCGCTCCTTCGCGTAGTCAGCGAGAAGTCCGGAAAAACCGACTATCTCAATGTTGTCAACACCTTCCAGTGCCTTTTCCAGAAAAGCAATACGCTCATCTATCGAAAAACTCGGAGTCTTTGACATATTGACAAGCACCGCAACGATAACCTTGTCAAACATCTTGGACGCTCTTTTTATAATATCGACGTGGCCGAGCGTCACAGGGTCAAAGCTGCCGGGGCATATAACCGTATTATTCATAACAGCCCCCTAAGAAAATCACGAACCACTACATATAGTTATACGTAATCCTCGTGACGATATATGCTTACCTTTATTTTACCATAGGTACGTTCTCTGTCAAGAGTAAAGTTGTAATATTTTTGTAATATTTCATCATTTAATGCACTTTCACAAATAATGACACCGGTTTTTTTCATTCTTTGTGCAACAAGTGGCATAATTTCTTGTAAAATACCCTTATTATATGGCGGGTCAAGAAAAACTATGTCGTATTCATCAATGCTATTTCTGATAAAATTAACAGAATCGGCATTGTATACTTTGGCAAACTGTTTCAAGTTTGTAACCGATAAATTACGGTCAATAACCTTAATAGCTGCTTTACTTTTATCAATAAATGTAGCGTTTGCACAGCCACGCGACAAAGCCTCAATTCCCATCTGTCCGCATCCTGCGAATAAGTCTAAAAAGTGTCTGCCCTCAAGCTCAAACTGAACAGATGAAAATATCGCTTCCTTAACTTTATCAGTAGTTGGACGAACATCATCACCCTTTAAGGTTTCCAATATTCTTCCTCTGGCTTTTCCTGTAATAACTCTCATTTTAACCTCGCTTAATCTTCGTGAAAGTATCTGTAAACTGCTTTGGCACTGTCTTGTGTCATTTTCGGAGCACTAAGGAGCTCTTTTAAAGACGCATTCTTTATGTTCTCGATAGTTCGAAAATACTTGAGTAACGCTTTTGCTCTAACCTCTCCGACACCGTCAATTTTTGTAAGTGTGGACGATTTCATAGTTTTTTTCCTGCTTTGGTGGTGGTAACCAATCGCAAAGCGGTGTACCTCGTCCTGAATTGAGGTTACAAAGCTAAACACACTTTGATTAGGTCTTATAGCTATTTCTCCGCTGTCTGTAACTATAGCACGGGTGCGGTGTTTATCGTCTTTAACCATACCGAACAACGGCACATCAATGCCCATAGTTTCAAGCACAGGCTTAACTGCACCTACCTGTCCCTTTCCGCCGTCAAGAAGAATGAGGTCAGGCAGTTTTGCAAAGCCTTCGTCAGCATCACCTTTAAGTTCTTGTGCCTTTAAATATTCGCTAAATCTTCTGGTCAACACCTCAGCCATTGAGCCGTAATCATCCTGACCTGAGAAAGATTTTATCTTAAATTTTTTGTACGCGGATTTCTTAGGCTTTGCATTTTCAAAAACAACCATACCCGCTACATTATCGTCGCCTGCAGTGTTCGAAATATCGTAAGACTCGATATAATACGGAACTTTATCTAGCCCTAATATATCTCGTAAACCCTCAAGCACAGCCGCCTGTCTGCCAAGCATACCTTGTAGCTGACCTAAAGCCTCAAATGCGTTTTGCTTGCACATATCGACAAGGTGCTTTTGCTCACCGATTTTCGGAACACTTATATAAACACGCTTACCCTTTTTCTCGCTGAGCCACTGCTCTAAAATTTCCGCGTCCTCAATCTCATAGTCAAGCACAATATTACGCGGTATATCCTCGCGAATTGTATAATATCTGAGCATAAACTCGTGTCGAGCAACGCCCTCGTCGCCAGGGTCATCAACGATGAAATTTTCCCTGTCAAAAAGTCTGCCACCCGAAAAGCGGAACACTTCAAATGAGCCTTTTTTGCCATCATTTGCATAAGCGATAACATCCTGCTCATCAACTGTAGTGTTGACAACTTTTTGCTTATCTCTCATCTTTTTTATCGAATTTATCTGGTCACGGATTTTAGCCGCACGTTCAAAGTCAAGGTTGTCGGATGCTTCCATCATCTTATCTGTCAAAAGCTTGATAGTCTTAGCATCTCCACCCTTTAAAAAGCCCAATGCTTCATCAACTGCTTCGTTGTAATCCTTAAGCTTAACTCTTCCTGTACACGGTGCACAACACTGCTTGATGTGGTAATTAAGACACGGTCTGCCCTTTTTAAAATCCTGCGGAAACTTCCTGTTACAGGTAGGCAGTTTAAAAATCTTCTGTGCCTGCTCAACGCTGTTTTTTACATAATAACTGCTTTTATACGGACCTATATAAGTGGCATCATCGTCACCCTTTTGGAGCACATACGAAATGCGTCGCCAGTCCTCATTAGAAACCCTTACATAACTGTAGCCCTTATCGTCTTTTAAAAGGATATTATACTTTGGTGTGTGTTGTTTTATCAAGCTACACTCAAGTATCAGTGCTTCAAACTCGGAATCTGTGATAATGTACTCAAAGTCAAATACATTTTCAACCATCCGACGCACTTTTTCGGGATGATTATTCTGCGAGCCGAAATACTGACTGACACGGTTTTTCAGAGCCTTTGCCTTACCTATATAGATAATATCTCGGTTTTTGTTTTTCATAATATAAACACCGGGAGAAAGCGGCAATGCCATAGCTTTTTTACGTAATTCTTTCAGTTTTTCGTTCACACAATCACCTCCGTTGTTTTACAAGCTATCTCAGTTTAAATATAAAGCAAAACGTCTGCTTTGTAAAGGGAAATGTATAGCAATTTCTCCGTCATTTACACAAAGGAGGCTTTACAGGTAAATACATTTAATAAAAAAAGAAAGGCGAAGTAAAAACTCCGCCTTAACGAACCAAAATTATATAAAAATTATTCAGCAAAACCTGACTCTACAAGAGCAACAAGACCCTCTACAGCCTCAGTCTCGTCTGAGCCATCAGCATAGATAGTGATTGTTGTACCACCGATGATACCGAGTGAGAGTACGCCGAGAAGGCTCTTAGCGTTAACCTTTCTCTCGTCCTTCTCTACCCAAACAGTTGCTTTGAATTCGTTAGCTTTCTGAATAAAAAATGTTGCTGGACGAGCATGAAGACCAGCTTTGTTCTGAACCAATACTTCCTTAGTATACATTCTAAAACCCTCTCTTTTTGTTTGCAAAATAATTTGTTATTAAAACCTGAACAGGGGATTCTGTTCGATGATTGATATTATATCTACAAAAATCGTGTTGGTCAACCGAGATTTTGCATTTTTGTTTTGATAGATAACAAGTAATTTTTTACAAACTGGTTCTTTGTGCAAAACTGCTAAAATGTTGATAACTTTTTGTACTTACCATACAAGATAAATTTTGACAAATCGTGAAAAAACCAGAATACATCAAGGTTTTTACTCACTTTCACCACTTTCGATTATGCGTCTTGCAAGCTCTTTTTCGCTATCCGAGAGCTGAGCTTTTTCTATCATATCGGGACGTTTTTTAGCAGTATTCACAATAGATTGCTCTCTTCGCCATTTGTCAACATTTTCGTGATGACCTGATAAAAGCACTGCAGGCACCTCCCTGTTTCTCCACACCTGCGGACGTGTATACTGAGGATACTCTAAAAGCCCATCATAGTGACTTTCTTTAGTAAAACACTCATCCTCGGAAAGCACACCTTTTTCCATTCGAGCAAGTGCATCCACAAAAACTAGTGTAGGCAATTCACCGCCTGTTAATACATAATCACCGATAGAAATTTCCTCATCAACAAGCTCATCAATAACACGCTGGTCAACACCCTCATAGTGACCGCAAAGCACACAGATGTTTTTGTGATTTGAGCTTATATCAATAAGCTTTTGCTGGTTAAGCACGTTGCCCTGTGGTGACATATAAACGAAATATGGCTTTTCATCAAGCTTACTGCAAATATCCTCATAACAAAGAGCAATCGGCTCGGTCATCATAAGCATACCTTTACCGCCACCATACGGAGCATCGTCAACGTGGCGGTGCTTATCAAACGCAAACTCTCTAAGCTGATGACACTCTATTTCAAGCACACCTTTTTTCTGTGCTCTGCCGATAATCGACTCATTTAAAACCGTTTCCATCATTTCAGGAAACAGGGTTATTATATCAATCCTCATCAGAGAACAATCCTTTCATCGGTGTAATGAAAAGCTTACCGCCATCAATGTCAATTTCATCAACAATGTCAGGAATAGCAGGGATGTAGTACATCTTAGAATCGTTACCTTTCATTTCATACACATCGTTAGAGCCTGTCCTTAAAACGTCTTTAACAGTGCCGTAAACCTCAGAAGTTTCAGAGTCGGTAACCTCAAGACCGATTAAATCCTGAACAAAGTTAACACCCTCTTCAAGCTTAATATCAGAACGTTTGATGTAAACAATTTTACCTCGTAGTAAATCAGCCTGCTCAATAGTATCAACACCCGGCATCTTCATCAATACCATATTTTTATGAGCACGCGACTGCACCTTTATTTTCTCTTTACCCTCATCAAAGTAGAGCGTTTTAAACTGTGCTAAAAACTGCGGGGAATCGCACCAGCACTCAACACGCATTTCTCCTCTTACTCCGTGAGTACCTACAATCTTTCCGCCTTCTAAAAACTTTTTAATCATAATTTTCACCTACAAAAATATTTCAAAGTGATTTTATCACAACTAAGAGAAATAGTAAAGCAAAAGAAAAAGCGGTACAAAACTGTACCGCAAGTTTCTTAAAAGTAATTTAGTCGATTTCGACCATAATCTTCTCGTTGCTTCTAATAGCAGCAGAACGAGCAACAGTACGGATAGCCTTAGCAATTCTGCCCTGTTTGCCGATGATTCTGCCCATATCGTTTTCAGCAACGTGAATGTGATACACGATTGTGCCCTCTTCGTTTGGCTCGTCCTGTGTTACAGTAACCTCAGCAGGTTCCTCAACAAGACCCTTTGCAATCGTTAAGAGTAAGTCTTTCATCAAAACTGTTTCCTTTCAGGGATTAGAGAATACCGTTCTTCTTGAAAAGATTCTTAACAGTATCTGTTGGCTGTGCACCCTTAGCGATCCACTCCTTAACCTTATCAGCGTCAACCTTAACCTCTGATGGCTCTGTGAGTGGGTTGTATGTGCCGATTTCCTCGATGAAACGGCCATCTCTTGGGTATCTTGAGTCAGCAACTACGATTCTGTAGAAAGGTGATTTCTTAGCACCCATTCTTCTTAATCTGATTTTTACCATTGTGTTTTCCTCCAATAAATATAGTAGTTTATATATATTACCAATGTAAATTATTGGCATTTATGACTTGTGTTGCGTTATTTAAAATCCTGGGAAACCGCCGTTTCCGCCCATTGGCGGACCGCCTAAACCTGGGAGATTAGGCATACGCTTGCCTCTTTTTGCTTTAGATGTGAACTGCTTCATCATCTTCTGTGTCTGTTCAAGCTGTTTTATAAGTCTGTTGACTTCTTCAACCGTTCTTCCTGAACCTGCGGCAATTCTCTTTTTACGTGACGGATTAATAAGCGATGGCTTAGCTCTCTCCTCTTTAGTCATAGAAAGGATGATAGCTTTGCACCAGTCAATCTGGCGTTCATTGATATCAACATCGTCAAGCTTGTTGCCAACACCCGGAATTTTAGATAAAAGACCCTTTAGCGGTCCCATATTTTGAATTTGCTCAAACTGGTCATAAAGGTCGTTGAAGTCCATCTTATTCTTGAGCATTTTATCCGCGAGCTGTTCAGCCTTTTTAGCATCGAGCTTCTGCTCAGCCTCTTCGATAAGAGTTAAGACATCGCCCATACCCAAAATTCGGCTAGCCATTCTGTCAGGATGGAACGCTTCTAAATCCTCGAGCTTTTCGCCTGTACCAGAGAATTTAATCGGACAGCCTGTGACTTCCTTAACAGAAAGTGCCGCACCGCCTCGTGTGTCACCGTCGAGCTTTGTAAGAATAACACCTGTGATATCTAAAAGCTCGTTAAATGTCTTAGCAACATTTACAGCATCTTGACCTGTCATCGAGTCTATAACAAGCAAAATCTCGTCAATCTTAACCTCAGCCTTGATGTTCTTAAGCTCGTTCATTAAGTCTTCGTCAATATGAAGTCGACCGGCAGTATCGAGGATTACGATATCGTTACCGTAGTCCTTAGCGTGCTTAATCGCTTCCTTAGCAATTTTAACAGGATTTTCCTGACCCATTTCAAATACAGGAGCTCCTGCTTTTTCGCCTACTACCTTTAACTGCTCTATAGCAGCAGGACGATAAATATCACAAGCGACCAGAAGTGGTCGATGGTTCTGCTTTTTAAGGTAAAGAGCTAATTTTGCCGCATGAGTTGTTTTACCGGCACCCTGCAAACCGCACATCATAATTACTGTCGGCGGTTTTGAAGAGAAGTTCAAACGGGAGTTTTCAGCACCCATTAAAGCTGTTAACTCTTCGTTTACGATTTTGATTACCATCTGTGCAGGAGTCAAGCTCTCTAAAACATTAGAGCCTACGGCACGCTCGGTAACTCTTTTTGTAAAGTCCTTTGCAACCTTGTAGTTAACGTCAGCCTCAAGTAAAGCGAGTCTGACTTCTCGCATCGCTTCCTTAACGTCAGCTTCGGTTAATTTACCTTTATTTTTAAGTTTTTTAAACGCTTTGGTTAATTTTTCAGATAAACCTTCGAACGCCATTTTCAGCCCTCCTGTTCGTAAAGGCTCTGTGCTGTCTTAACAATATCAGCCGACAGCTTTTTTATCTCATCATCTGTTATAAGCTGTTCAAGCTTCTCAGCTTTTTCGATGATATTCAAAAGCCCCTGTTGAGTTTTAGAAAATCTCTCATAGAGCTTCAAATTTTCTTCAAAAGTGTAAAGGCTTTTTTTAGCACGGTTTAATGCATCTCTAACACCCTGTCGCGACATAGACAAAATCTGTGCCACTTCCAAAAGCGACAAATCGTCATTGTAGTAAAGGCTGACAGCCTCCTGTTGGGTAGGAGTAAGCATCTGTCCGTAAAAGTCAAAAAGCAGTGAAATTTCAAGATTTTTCTCCAAAATATTCACCCTCCTGACCGCTTAACTGTAAAGCAATTTACTTTACACTTCTGCGATTATAACAAAGCTATGCGTATTTGTCAAGCATAATCACGATTTTTTCACCCTAAACGGCAAGTTTTTTCTCCATATTATAGGTAATATTTTCTTTGATTTAGTCGATAGTTTGTGATATACTATATTTTGTATAAATTTGTTTACCAAACTTGGAGATAAAAAATGGAACAGATTATCAGTATTGACCGCATGGAGCACGCGGTCGCGTTATTTGGAAGCTTCGACGAAAACATCAAGCTAATTGAAGCTGAGTTTTCAGTCAAAGTACGTGCCAGAGATTCTGAGCTAAAAATAAGCGGTGAGCCTGAGGGTGTTATGAAAGCAACTAAGGTTGTTGACTCACTTCTTTCACTGTTAAACAGAGGCGAACAGCTTTCCGAGCAAAACGTAAGATACTGCATCTCGCTTGTTAACGAAGGTAGCGAAGAAAAAGTTGAACAGTTAGCTTCAGACTGTATTTGTGTCACTTCAAAAGGCAAGCCTATTAAACCTAAAACCATAGGACAAAAGCACTACTGCAAGGCAATTGAGGATAACACCATCACTATCGGTGTCGGCCCTGCAGGTACAGGTAAAACCTACCTCGCTGTTGCTATGGCAGTAACAGCTTTTCGAGCTAAAGAAATCAACCGAATCATCTTAACCCGCCCTGCTGTTGAAGCAGGAGAAAAGCTCGGCTTTTTACCCGGTGATTTACAAAGCAAGGTTGACCCGTATTTAAGACCGCTGTACGATGCTCTGTTTGATATGCTCGGAGCCGAAACCTACCAGAAATATTTAGAGCGTGGCAACATTGAGGTTGCACCGCTTGCTTATATGCGAGGCAGAACGCTCGACGACTCCTTCATTATTTTAGACGAAGCTCAAAACACAACAAGTGAACAAATGAAAATGTTTTTAACCCGACTTGGAAACGGTTCCAAAATGGTTATAACAGGCGACATCACCCAAATTGACCTGCCAAATGGTGCAAAAAGCGGTTTAAAAGAAGCCGTTAAGGTACTCAAAAATATCAAAGACATTAAGCATATAACTTTCTCTGAAAAAGATGTCGTAAGGCACAAATTGGTGCAAGATATTATCAAGGCATATGAAAAAAACGAGGAGGCAAAAAGAAGATATGACAAATGACAAAATCAGAGTAGTAATCACAAATTCACAGAAAGCAGTAAAAATCCCTACAGGTATGAGAATGCTTGTAAGAAGATGCTGTAACGCAGTACTCAAAATGGAGCAGTTCGAAGGTCCAGCAGAAATCAGCGTAACCTTCGTCGATAACGAACAGATTAAAGAGCTAAACACCCAGTACAGAGAAAAGCCGATCGAAACAGATGTTTTATCATTTCCTATGGGAAGCGACGGCAAATACGACATAGACCCTACAACAGGTGCTCAAATTTTGGGCGACGTTGTTATCTCTATGGAAAAGGCTTTGGAGCAAAGCGACCTTTACGGTCACTCATTCCAACGTGAGGTTGGCTACTTAACAGCTCATTCGGTTTTACATCTCTTAGGCTACGACCATATGGAGCCGCTTGAGAAAGTAAGAATGAGAGAAAAAGAGGAATATGTAATGGATATGCTCGGACTTGAGGCAAGTCAGGGTTACATAGGCGAAGAATAAGGACAAGCTATGAAAGACAGAATCGTTAAACAGATACACAGCTTTTATTACGCAATAAGAGGGCTTTTGTCTGTACTCAAAACCGAGTCGCATATGAGATTTCACCTTGTTGCTGCAATATATGTAGTATTTTTTGCTAACAAGTTTTATATGTTGACCCCTGCTCAACTTTGCGTTCTGATACTGACTATCTCGCTTGTTTTTATCACCGAGATATTAAACACCGTGCTTGAGCGTGTGTGTGACACTGTTACAACAGAGTACAACAAAAACATTGAGTTTATTAAGGACGTTTCAGCAGGTGCGGTACTGGTCGCCGCTATAGCGTCAGTTATCATAGCTTTTATACTGTTGTATGACACATACACATTTAAGCTGATTTTCCACTATTACACCCACAATATTTCTGCACTTGTAATGTTGATATTATGGACTATAGTAGCTTTAGCTTTTGTTACAATAAAGCCCCAGTGGTATCTTGATAAACTCAAAAAGAAAAACAAGTAAACGATTCTAAAAGGACATATTTATGAACACTAAAGATAAATCAGCGTTTATCGCTCTAACAGGCAGACCGAACGTCGGCAAATCATCACTGCTAAACTGTATGCTCAAGCAAAAAATTGCGATTGTGTCTTCTAAACCACAGACCACTCGTACACGAATTATGGGCATACTCACCGAAAACGAGTACCAGCTTGTGTTTATTGACACACCGGGTATGCACAAGCCTAAGACTACCTTAGGTCAGTATATGGTACGTTCAATCAACGAGTCCGTTATGGGTGTTGATGCGTGCGTTTTAGTTGTTGAAGCTGATAAGGAAGTCGGCAAAACAGAGCTTATGCTCATCGAAAAATTCAAAAAAACACAAACTCCTGTTGTCCTTGCTATCAATAAAATTGATATGTTAAAAGACAAGGAGCAGTTACTCGAGCTTATCCTATCTTACTCAAGTTTGTACAATTTCGAGGCAGTTGTGCCTGTTTGTGCCGTTGATGGTAAGGGTGTTGATGAACTTATCGACGAACTTAAAAAGCTATGCAACGAAGGTGGTCACTTCTTTGAAGCAGACGCTTTAACCGACCAGCCTGAAAAGGTTCTCGCCGCTGAAATGATAAGAGAAAAAATCCTTCGTCTTACAGACAAGGAAATTCCCCACGGCACAGCCGTTGTAATAGAACGTATGAGAACAAGAGAAGACTCTGATATCTTGGATATTGATGCCACCATTTATTGCGAGCGTTCAACTCACAAGGGCATCATCATCGGCAAAGGTGGAGCTATGCTTAAAAAAATCAGCACCTATGCTAGGCAGGATATGGAAAAGTTCTTTGACTGCAAGGTTAATCTTCAAACTTGGGTCAAAGTTAAGGAAGACTGGAGAAACAGAGAGGCTCTGCTTAACAACTTCGGCTTTAATCAGAAAGATTTTGACTAGTATATCAAAACAACACAAATTGTAGGGGCGACCATTGGTCGTCCGTGTGCAACGCACCTACTAATTTACAATTTATGGCTTCTACATTTTTCCCACTATATCTGCACCAAGTTTTCGTATAATAACCTTACAACGGTTACGAAAGGGCAGATAAAAATGAACGAAACAGACGCGTGGAACTCTTTTTTAAGCAGTGGCAGTGTACTAGACTACCTGCAGTATAAATCTATCCAAAACGCTAAGAAGAACCCAAATCTTTTGGAGGATAAGGATGAAATTCAAAACAAACGGACTGATAATCAAGGAGCAGAGTATAAGGGAGCAAGATAAGCTTATTACAATACTCACAGCCTCACACGGTGTTATCCGTGCGTTTGTGCGTCGTGCAAAGAATATCAAAAGCCCGAAGTGTGCATCCACCGGGCTTTTGTGCTATTCTGAGCTTTCTGTTTTTGAAAACAAGGGTACATATTCTGTTGACGAAGCTAAAAGCATTGAAATGTTTATGGGGCTGAGAAAGGACGTCGTAAAGATGAGCTTAGCTCAATATTTTTGTGAGCTAAGCCTTAATTTATGCCCGAAAGAACTCGAAGCATCTGAATTTTTACGGCTAATATTAAACGCACTGCATCTTTTATCAAACGACAAGAAAGAACCGCTTTTAATTAAAGCCTGTGTCGAAATGAGACTAATGCAGCTTTGTGGATATATGCCCGACCTTGTTATGTGCGATTGTTGCGGAGAGTACGAATCTCCGATTATGACCTTCATCCCAAAAACCGGAAAACTCTTTTGTGAAAGCTGTGCTAAACAAAACGGAGCTTTAGGTATAACCGCTCCGCTCAGCGTAATAACAGCACTAAGGCACACTATCTATGCGGATTTTGAAAAACTCTTTTCGTTCTCGCTAAGTGAAGATTCACTTAAGCTTTTAAACACAATAACCGAGAGTTATTTAAGCTCGGTAACTGAAAAAGATTATATGACACTACAATTTTTTAAAATGATGAGTGATTGATATGAACAGACACTACAAAGCATTAGAACTTGACAAAATACTCACTCTTTTAGCCAAAGAAACAACCATCCCCGACGCTTATGAACAGGCTTTAAAAATCGAGCCGTGCTTCGGACTTTTCGAGGTTGAAGAGTCACTTAAACAAACTGATGATGCGTATATGCTCATCGGCAGATTTGGAGCACCGTCTTTTTCGGGTGTAACAAATATCGCAAACGCTCTAAGACGAGCACAGGCAGGCGGTTGTTTAACAACAACAGAGCTTTTAAGAATCGCACAAACTCTGCATGTAATACGACTTATCAAAGAATGGCGAAACAAGTCAGCAGGAGTTCAAACCTCGCTTGACAACCACTTTGAGAGTTTATCGTCTAACAAGTTTTTGGAAGAAAAAATTAACACCTGTATCATAGGTGAAGAGGAACTCTGCGACAACGCATCCCCTACCCTTTACGACATTCGTCGCAAAATCAGAGTTGCACAGTCAAAAGCCAGAGAGGTACTCGACAAAATTATACATTCTTCTACATACCAGAAATATTTACAGGATGCTATCGTTACCCAGCGTGACGGCAGATACGTTGTACCTGTAAAAGCTGAATGTCGAGGAAATGTTGCGGGTCTTGTTCACGATACATCAGCCTCAGGCTCAACCGTTTTCATTGAGCCAATGGGCGTTGTACAAGCTAACAATGACATCCGCGTTTTAGAGAGTAAAGAGCAGGCTGAGATTGAACGCATACTTTACGAGCTGTCCGCTTCTTGCGGTAGCCACGCTGACGATATAATCGAAAGCTACAACTTCGCAGTTGAGCTTAATATTATTTTTGCAAAAGCTCAGCTTGCTTATAAAATGAAGGCTGTTAAGCCGAAAATGAACGATAAGGGCGAAATCGACTTAAAGGAAGCCAGACATCCGCTCATTCCTGACAAAAACGTTGTGCCAACTGACATTACACTGGGCAAAACTTTCGACACACTTGTCATCACAGGTCCGAACACAGGCGGTAAAACCGTATCGCTTAAAACTATCGGACTTTTGACCTTAATGGCTATGTGCGGACTTATGGTGCCGTGTGCTGAAAACTCGGAGCTGTCAACTTTCAGACGAGTTTTAGTTGACATAGGTGATGAGCAGAGTATCGAGCAGTCGCTCTCGACTTTCTCGGCTCATATGACTAACATCATCGGAATTTTAAAACTTGCTAATCGCTCAACGCTCGCACTTATAGACGAGCTTGGTGCAGGTACTGACCCTGTTGAAGGTGCGGCACTTGCGGTATCAATTCTTGAAAAGCTCAGAAGCAGAGGTGCGAAAATCGCCAGCACAACTCACTACGCAGAGCTTAAAGAATACGCCTTAAAAACCGATAAGGTTGAAAACGGCTGTTGCGAATTCGACGTAAAAACCCTGCGTCCTACTTACAAACTCTTAATCGGAGTACCAGGTAAAAGTAACGCTTTTGCAATTTCAAAACGTCTTGGTATGGAAGACGATGTAGTTGACAGAGCAAGAGAGCTTGTATCAGCAGAAAGCCGTCAGTTTGAAGATGTTGTCGAAACCTTGGAAGAACGCAGACAGTCTTTAGACGAGCTTTTATCAAAAACAAGAGAAGAGTTAAATAAAGCCAGAATTGACCGCGAAAATGCTCAAAAAGAGCTTGAGCGAGCAAAAAAAGATGCTCAACGTGAGATAGAAAAAAGCAAGCACGAAGCCTCGCTCATTCTCTCAAAAACAAAGGCTCAAGCATATGCCCTCATTGATGACCTTGAAAAAGCACAAAAAGCAAAAGCTCTCACCGCTGATGACAGAGCAAAACTAAAGAAAAATATGCGTAATCTTGAGGATACAGCCGACCCTGTAAAGAATGCCAAGCAAGGCTCATACAAGCTTCCTCGTGACTTAAAAGTCGGTGACAGTGTGCTGATTTTCGACATTGACAAAAAAGCAGAGGTCTTAGAGCTCCCTGACAAAGGAC
>JAFUIK010000033.1 GCA_017473955.1 Ruminococcus sp.
CCCAGTTCTTCAAGGTCAGACAGTGTACGCTTGAGCTCTTCACCATCATTATAGCCCGGACAGCAGACAATCTGAGTGTTAATCTCGATTGAGCTGTCCGCTAAACGCCTTAAATGCTTTAAAGCATCTCCAGCAAAACGATTGTTCATCATCTTGCATCGAAGCTCCTCGTTGGTAGTGTGAACCGAGATATTCACAGGACTAATGTGCATTTTAATAATCCTGTCAACCTCGTGCTCAGTGATATTTGTGAGCGTAATATAGTTGCCAAATAAAAACGACAGACGTGAGTCATCGTCCTTGAAATAAAGAGTCTCACGCATACCCTTTGGCAACTGGTCGATAAAGCAGAAGATACACTTGTTTCTACAGCTTTTCTGCTCATCCATAAGATAAGTATCAAATAAAAGTCCAAGCTCGTCATACTCAGGCTTTCTGAGGTTAAGCGTACGCTCTTCGCCCTTTGGATTCCTGATAACAAGCTCAAGCTCTTTAGAAAACTGGTAAAAACGATAATCAAGCACATCGATAATCTCGTTTGAGTTAATCGACACAAGATACTCGCCCGATTTAATATCACAGCGTGATGCGTGGCTATGAGGTTCTATACTATTAATTTTTACTGACACAGTCACACCTCCCATATAAAACAAAAGGGCGGTCAGTAGTCCTGCCGCCTGATACTTTTGTTATTACGTCTTGCCTCAGACTAAAGCTTGAGTCAGATGTCAAATCAATTATTCAGCATCTTTAGCGATAACCTGTCTGCCGTTGTACATACCACAGTTACCACATACTCTGTGTGGAGCCTTGTACTCGCCGCAGTTAGGGCAAATTGAAAGAGCTGGAACAGGAAGCTTCCAAACGTTGTTTCTTCTCTTATCTCTTCTAGCTTTTGATGTCTTTCTAGCTGGTACTGCCATGGGACTACCTCCTCTTAATAATATATGTTAGTCTAATAATTGCTTTAATGCTTCAAGTCTTGGGTCTATCTCGCGTTTATCACAATCACAATCGCCTAAGTTAAGATTATGTCCACATTTATGACAGAGACCTTGACAGTCTCCCTTGCAAAGATACTTAGACGGTAATGATAGCAAAATGTCGGTTGTGACAAGCTCGGATAAATCCAACTTGCAGTCAGTCGCTTCAATATACTCATCATTGTCGTCACTCTCGAGCGACTCGACCAATCTGTGAGAAAAATGCTCCTTGACGTTTTTTTCAACCTCAACAAAGCATCTGTCACACGGACGGGAGTAAAGATACTCAACGTCAATGTCGATAGTGACAAGGCCTGTCTTATTCTGAATAAGTGCGTATACGCTGACATCGGATTTGAATGGATATATCCCAGACAGCTCAACGTCAGACAAAGACAAGTTGTATCGGTGCTCGGATTTCATACCCTCATTCACAAAGATGTCCTTTAGTGAAAGTAGCATTTAAATCCCTCCAATACGCAATAATGCATACTAAAACACTATTTAGTATTATAATAAACGCTGTACGAATTGTCAATAACAAAAAGCACAAAATTTTCGCACAATTAAACCACCTAAATCGTATTTTGTTTATTAAAAATATACACAAAAATATCCTCACGGAATAAACCGCGAGGATATTTCTATATAAGCATTAAAATTAAGCGTTCAAAATTTCAGTTACGATACCCTGTACAGCAATGATAGCTTCGTCAGTTTTGTCAACATTCTTACCGCCAGCCATAGCCATATCCGGCTTACCGCCACCGTTACCACCTGCAATTTGAGCAACTTTCTTTACTATGTCGCCAGCCTTTAAGCCTTTAGCGATAGCAGCACTTGAGCAAGCACAAACAAAGGTTAACTTTTCACCGTTTACTGCAGCTAAAACTACAACACAGTCACCTACTTTGTCAGTAACCTTGTCACACATAGTCTTGAGCATATCAGGAGTTGAGCCCACGAACATACCTGTGATGACCTTTGTACCATCAACTACAGGTGCGTTGTTAACAAGTGCATCAATTTGAGAAGTTGCAAGCTGAGATTTCAGGCTCTCGATTTCCTTGTTCTTCATCTTGAGCTCAACAGCAACACGCTCTGCGCCCTGAACAATTTCCTTAGGATTATTGATATGAAGGACCTGAGATATCGCAAACACAGCGTTAATCATATTGTTGAGATAATTGAGAACACCCTTGCCGGTAACAGCCTCGATACGTCTTACACCAGCGGCAACAGAGCCTTCCTGTCTGATTTTAAACAAACCAAGAGCTGATGTATTACTTACGTGTGTACCACCGCAGAACTCAAGTGAATAGTCGCCAGCTTTAACAACACGTACAACATCGCCGTACTTCTCACCAAACAGTGCCATAGCACCGAGCTTTTTAGCTTCTTCAATCGGCATTTCCTGACACATAACATCAACTGCTGAAAGAATCATAGCATTTACTTTTTCTTCAACGTCTAAAATCTCCTGAGCAGTCAAAGCTGAAAAATGAGTAAAGTCAAAACGACAGAGGTCTTCTGACACTAACTGGCCAGCCTGCTGAACGTGAGAACCAAGAACCTCTCTTAAAGCTGCCTGTAACAAATGAGCAGCAGTATGGTTACGTCTGATATCTTCACGTCTGTCGCCGTCAATAGCAGCTTTAACCTTATCAGAAACCTTAACAGAACCAGCAGTTACCTCACAAACGTGGAGGAATATGCCGTTATTATCCTTAGAAACGTTGTCAACATTGATAGTTGTGCCATCAAATGAGATAACACCTGTATCAGCAACCTGTCCACCGCTTTCAGCATAGAAAGGTGTTTTATCGAGTACCAC
The DNA here is from genome assembly GCA_017473955.1 of Ruminococcus sp. Taxonomy (GTDB): domain Bacteria; phylum Bacillota; class Clostridia; order Oscillospirales; family Acutalibacteraceae; genus Ruminococcoides. Next base: position 2,818 of record JAFUIK010000033.1, read on the forward strand.
TACGACACTCTCGCCCTCAACCGCAGCGTCAACACGCTCGCCATCTTTTATGATAGCAAGAACTTGAGCATCAGCCTCATAATCAGTATAACCAACGAAATCTGTAGCAGAAATATCAGATAAATCTGTTGCATCAGAAACCCAAGCATCAGCACCTGCGTTCTTTCTGGCTTCACGGCTACGCTTCTTCTGCTCAACCATAAGAACCTTGTAACGCTCAACGTCTACTTCTATTCCCTTTTCACCTAAAATCTCACGAGTTAAATCAATAGGGAAGCCATATGTATCGTTAAGCTTAAACGCGTCTTCACCGGATAACACTTGGATTGAGTCATCCTCAATGATGTTCTGGAGCATTTGGAAACCCTGCTCAATAGTTTTAGCGAAGTTCTCTTCCTCAACCTTAATAAGCTTTGTAATATATTCCTGTTTATCAACAAGCTCAGGATAAGCGGAAGCATTTTCTTTAATTACTGTTTCACAAACCTTGTAGAGGAAAGGTTCCTTCATACCAAGAAGTCTACCGTGGCGAGCACCTCGGCGAAGAAGTCTTCTTAAAACGTAGCCTCTGCCCTCGTTTGATGGCATAACGCCGTCAGCAATCATAAATGTTGTAGAACGGATGTGGTCTGTGATAACTCGAAGTGAAATATCGCTCTTCTCACCCTCGCCGTACTTAACACCTACGATATCAGAAATGTGCTTCATGATATTCTGAACAGTATCAACTAAGAAGAGGTTGTCAACGCCCTGCATTACGCAAGCAAGACGCTCAAGACCCATACCTGTATCAATGTTTGGATGCTCAAGTGGTGTGTAATTGTTGTTGCCGTCATTATCAAACTGTGTGAATACAAGGTTCCATACCTCTACAAAGCGGTCACACTCACAACCAACTGCACAGTCAGGTGAGCCACAGCCCTTTTCTTCACCACGGTCAAAGTAAATTTCAGAACAAGGACCGCAAGGACCTGAGCCGTGCTCCCAGAAGTTATCAGCCTTGCCCAGTCTTACCATATGTGATGGGTCAACGCCTACTTCCTTTGTCCAGATTTCAAAAGCCTCATCGTCATCTTCGTAAATAGAAACATAGAGCTTATCAACAGGCATTTCGAGCTCTTTAGTAAAGAACTCCCACGCCCAGGCTGTAGCCTCATGCTTGAAATAGTCACCAAACGAGAAGTTACCAAGCATTTCAAAATATGTACCGTGACGAGCTGTGATACCGACACGCTCAATATCAGGGGTACGAATACACTTCTGACAAGTTGTAACACGCTTTCTAGGTGGGGTAATCTCACCTGTGAAATACTTTTTCATTGGTGCCATACCAGAGTTGATAAGAAGTAAAGAATTGTCATCCTTTGGGATAAGCGGGAAGCTAGAAAGTCTTAAATGACCTTTACTTTCCATAAAACTCAGAAACTTTTCTCTGAGCTCGTTAAGTCCTGTCCACTGCATAATTAATATCTCCTTTTACGGGAGGTCGCAAAGACTCCCTACAAAATTTTAATCTTTAGGTGTTTCACACGACGAACGACCGATAGTCGCCCCTACGATTATTATAAAATAAAAAGCCTGTCCCAGAATATGGGACAGGCTGACCTGCGGTACCACCCAAATTGACGATTTAATAACCGCCCACTTGATTTTCTTTAACGCAGAAATACGCTGTGCTTTCACACAGAGGCTCGAAGGTAGCTGCAAAACGGTGATGTAAGGACATTTCAGCAAGCTGTCCTCTCTCTTTGACAACACTAATGTTTTACTCGTCTTGTCACAGCCAAAAATTATATCTATTTGATTATAAAGCTCAAATCACTTAATGTCAACAATTTTCTTTCTGATTACAGAGCCTTTTGGTATTTCTTTATCAACTTCCATAAACAGCTTTTGCATTGCATGTGGAGCACTATCTACCATTTCGCCGTACTCATTTTTGAGCGACAACGCTTTCACTTCAAAAGAAAGACCTGATGGCGGTAGTACATCGAGTGTATCACCTACCAAAAACTTATTGCGTTGAGTGATTACAGCAACACCGTTTTCATAACTTTCACACACTGCAACCTGATTATAATGGCGTATATAACCACCGTTATCTGTAGTCTGACCTGGCTCGGTACCAAAGAAGAAGCCCGTTGAATATTCTCTATGAGAAATTTTTTCAAGTTCTTCTTTAATCCACGGCTGGAGCTTATAACCCTCAGGGTCTTTCATATAATCGTTAAGAGCGTGTCGATAAGCGTTAGTTGTAACTGCTGTGTAATATGCCGACTTTGCTCTGCCCTCAATCTTAAAGCTACTGATACCCGCTTTATAAAGCTCATCAATATGCTCAATCATACATAGGTCGCGAGAGTTATAAAGATAAGTTCCGCCGTTTTCTTCAATAACAGGAAAAAACTGACCCTTGCGATTTTCTTCATACAGATGATACTTCCATCTGCACGGCTGAGCACAGTCACCTCTGTTTGCATCTCTGCCTGTCATAAACGATGAAATTAGACATCTGCCAGAAAAGGAAACACACATAGCACCATGTACAAAGCACTCAATTTCAAGCTCTTTCGGGATTTTTGCACGCATCTGAGCAATTTCTTCAAGAGTCATTTCTCTTGCAAGAACTACTCGCGATGCACCCAGATTATACCAAGCATTCGCACTCTCGTAATTGATAATTCCGCCCTGAGTTGAGATATGACGCTCTACACTTGGTGCGTACTTTTTAGCCATTTCAAAAACACCTAAATCGGCGATAATGAAAGCATCAACTCCACATTCTTTTGCACAAGCGAGAAAATCAGGCATTTGTACGACATCTTCGTTTCTCGGCAAAGTATTGCAGGTTAGGTAAAGCTTTTTACCATTTTTATGCACTGTCTCACAAGCAACTTTTAATTCGTCTAAAGAAAAATTTTTAGACGCTGTACGCATTCCAAAATTCTTTCCGGCAACGTACACAGCGTCTGCACCAAAATTAAGTGCAGAGCTTAAACATTCCATATCTCCAGCAGGAGATAAAATTTCAGGTTTCATCATAATCATTCTATAAGTGATAGGTTATACTCGTGACCTTCTATTGTTGACGCATAATAAGGTACCGAACCGTCATCAGTAGTAGCGTGACAGAAGAAGTAGTAATCTGTTTCATACGGACTTATTGCTGCTAAAATTGCAGTTTTTGATGGGTTACAGATAGGGCCTGCAGGCAAGCCGATAAATGTATTTGTGTCATAAGTACTCTTGTAGGTACCTCTGATTGATTCAGGTATATCTTTGTATTCACGGTAAGGATAGTAAACAGTACAGTCACAGTTAAGCTGTGCTACACCCATCTCAACACCATTTTCAAGTCGATTGTGTAAAACAGAAGAAATATAATACATATCCTCTTCGTTAGCAGCCTCAGCCTGAATGATAGAAGCAATAATTATAATTTCGTCTAAAGAATAATCAGAATCTTTCACAAGCTCTTCTATAGTTGTTTTACTACCGCCATAATACTTTTCTTCTTCGTAATAAACCTTGTTCTCATAGTTGTTAAGAAGCTTATAAATAGTAGACTCAGGGTCCTCGTTAAGGTAGAAATCGTAGGTATCAGGGAACAAATAACCCTCAAGCTTATAATAACGCTTGTCTTTGTCTTCCATATTCTTAAGAAATTCAAACTCCTCGTCAAAGTTGTCACTGTTGCACATATCAAGGAATTCCTGAACGTCGCTTGTTACACCCTCCTCGTGGAGCTTTGTAGCAATTTCGAGCACATTCATACCCTCTGTCAGCTGAACTGTAACGATATCGGTACGATTAATATTGCTCTGTAAGAAGTTAATAATAGCCTCATAGTCCTTGTCGGTTTCGATTTCAAAATTACCCTGTCTGAAATACTCAGCCTCGGTTGTAATATTAGCATAAAGTGTAAAATACTTTGCACTGTCAATTACTCCGTTGTCCTCAAGAATCTCAGCTATCTGCTCAATGGATGGGTCAGCAGGTATACTGATTTGTGCAACCTTAGGGTCTTTTTCTCTTTCAATAGCAAGCAAATCATTTACGCCAACCATAATAACCTGTGATAATACAATCGCAACAAGCACAACCATAGTAAGCCATACCCATTTGAACATTTTCTGGTTACGCTTAGCCTTGTTTTTCTCGATACGCTTGTCCTCTTTGCTCTGCTGTTTGAGAGCTTTTTGAGACTCTTTTTCAATACGCTTTTTGGTATCGGAGTCACTGTAAGAGTTAATTTCGTTTGACTTCTTACGTTTCAATGGAGACGAGCTCGAGGAATAGCCTCTGTACGACGTTTCATCGCTGTACTCGTGTACTTTTTGGGGTTCATCGTAGTCGTTATTCATAACACTTTTGTCAAAGCTACGCTTAAACTCCTCCATCTTCTTTTTTCTGGTCTCTTCTATTGAGTCACCGGAATAATTATTGTTTTTAGTATCACTCATAATTATCCTCCTTTTAATAGTTAAGTTAATTTATCCAAACCGCTACAAACGGATTTATGTACGCTTAAGAAATAAATCGGAAACTATAATATCAACTGATACATCAGTTTTTTCGCTTTCAATCTGCGGTAATACATTATCGCCGTAAACAAGGCAGATTTTTTTACCGCTATACTGAGCCAAAAATCTGTCATAGCATCCTTTGCCGTATCCAACGCGATTGCCAGACAAATCACAACAAAGTGCAGGAATAATGCAGATTGAATTTACAAAATCAGTAGCTTGGTTATCTCGGTTTATCGGTTCAAGTATTCCGAAACGACCTATGCTTAATTCCTCAAAAGAATTTATACAATAAAAGCTTAGCGAATAGTCTTCATTTGTAACAGGAACAGCAACGCGTTTTTTGTTAGCAAATGCGGCTGCTATAATACCCTTAGTATCAATCTCACTATCAGTAGATACATAAACTAAAACACAATCGCAAGCTCTGTACTCGTCAGTCATTAAAAGCCTGCTTTGAATTTCAAGCTCAGCCTCACGCTTTTTTTCTTTACTTAAAGACTTGCGTTTCGATAAAAAATCAGCTCTTAGCTCCTGCTTAGTCATCACACTGCATCGCCTTTCTGATTTCAAGAGCTACACTCTCGTCTTTTAGCTTTGCAACCAAAGCAAGGGCAAAGTCAACAGAACAACCCGGACCTCTGCCGGTAACAATATTACCATCAATCGTTACTCTCTCACCTGTAGTAACAGCACCTTTAAGCTCATTTCAAAACCCGGATAACAGGTAGCCTTCTTACCATTGAGTAAAGAAAGTCTGCCAAGCACTAATGGTGCTGCACAAATGGCTCCAACTAAAACATCATTCTCTGCACAGTAAATCGCAACAATTTTAGGCACATCATTTTTGCCAGTTGAGAGTGTTTCGGCACCCGGCATACCACCAGGATAAACAGCACATTCAATATTTGCTAAATTGACATCATCTGTTGTAATGTCAGCTTTGACCTCAATATTGTGTGAGCCTGTCACAGTAGAAGTACCATTGACAGAAACTGTACTGACCTCTACTTTCGCTCTCCTTAAAATATCAACACACGCTAAAGCTTCAATCTCTTCGAATCCGTCAGCTAAAAAAACATATACCATAATAACCTCCCGTTATTTACAATGTCTGTAGTTAAGCACTGCCTTTGTGTGAACAAATTTTCCTTTTAGTTGATAACATCGCAGTTATTTCATAGTGGCTGTGTATTTCATCAAAATTTTGTTAGGATTGTAGGAAAGCTTTGATTTTCTCAAGCCTTCAAGTCCTAAATCCTCTTCTCGGTTAAACTGCAAAAAGCTATCCTGAGCTTTGGCAAATTCGTTGTTAATAACCGCATACGCTCCGTCAACATCGACTGCTTTTTCAAAATGCACGTCGCACACTGAGCTGTTAATTTTCGAGCCTATAGTCATCGCAACAGGGCGAGAATTCACATAAAGCACTCCGCCAAATAGTGACAGTGCATCAAAGTTATCGAGAGCTTCTCGAATTGCTAAAAGCTCGCTTTTGTCAGAATCATTCTGCATATGCCATTTATGAGCGACAAAGTAAGCATCCTCTATATTAGTTGTGTCAATCGGCTTATAAGAGTAATCTTCGTTATTACGCTTGAATTTCGATATATGATTTCGCTTTGAATGAAACTTCTTACCGGGGAGTAAAGCGAGATTTTCACGACTGTAAATATAATCGGCACTATCCCTTTCTTCCATGAATTCGAACACATCGGGATAAAGATGCGACAGTATCTCAGCGTTTGTTTTATTCATCATTCCGATAAGCGGTTTAATCCCCCGCTCTTTTGCATCCTGCATCAAAGGCTCAAGCATCTCTTTAGGAGGCTTGTTTCCTATTGGGAAAGTGTAACCCGACAAACCGTTTCTGGTGAAATACGCTTTGTAAAAAACGCCATCACTGTTACACACTCTTATGTCATATCTGTTACGCCACAGATAAGTTGTTGCAAAAGATATATCACAACCAATCTGACCGCAGTTTTCGGTCACATTGTCAATCCAATGCTTGTCTTTTAGTGTCGGGGTGTAAAATTCCAGCATAAAACGCTTCCTTTGCTTTAGTATCAGTTAAGCTTAGTGTCTATAATATCAAGTATCTGCTGTGTAATAGTTTCTATACTTTTCGGATTATCTCCATCGGCACAGGATAAATGCACCCAGTTTAATTTTTCGAGTGCATACAAAGCACTTTTGCGACAAGACAGCAGAAAATTCATATTCTTTTCGTGGATGTCCTTTTTACTCTCGTCACCATTATATCTGCCACTCATAAGCTTCTGTGAAACGTGTGGTGGCATATCAAGATAAATTACAACATCAGGTTTTGGAACATTCAATCGGTTGTACTCAAAATCCTCACACCACTCAATGTAACTGTCGCGTTCATCATCACTAACTTTCGACATCTGATATATTATGTTAGAGGTAACATAGCGATCAGCAACTATATAATCGCATTCTTCGTAGTCTTTCTTCCAACTCTTTATGAATGAAGCAACACGATCTACCGCATAAAAGGCAGATGCCGCATAAGCGTTCACATCATCAGGTGAGTCGCCAAGCTCACCGCCTAAGTACATTTTAACAAGTGATGAGGTTGGGCTGTCATAATCGGGAAAAGTAAGCTTTTTCACCTTATATCCCCTGTCAATCAACGTCTGTGTAACAAGGGCAGATTGAGTACCCTTACCGCTACCGTCTAGACCTTCTATTACAATAAATTTACTTGCCATATTTTTCTCTGACTTCCTTCATTTTTCCACAGGTCATTTTTCCCTCAGGGCAAGCACCACGCAGACACTTTGGACCTGAATTTTTAAACAATGTCGGTGCAACCTCTTTGCATAACACGAGCATCTGCTCAGCTACTTCCCTTATCTCCCACTGGGCACGGTTGCAACAGCGGTGGTCGAAAAAGTTGTTAAGACTACGCACATTAAAGGTACATACGATTTTTGTTGTACAAGCGTTAGGAAGCACAAAGCGAGCATCCTCGTTAGCTTTTTTTACAAAGCTGGAAAACAACGCTTTATTTTCGTCTTTAAATGCGTTGATGATTTCTTCATCGGTTCCGTATAGTTCTATATTAGAATATTCTTTTATGTAACCGACAACAAGGGCATCGCGTATTTCAGCATAAGCCTCGCTTTGCATATCAATGACCTTTTTATACGCATCATACGCTTTTTCGTTACGCTCAATTTCAGGTGGTGTTACAAACTCGAACTTTGTGCCGTCTACATATCGCTGGGACTGCTGACTGTAGGACGCAATTCTGTGTCGCACAAGCTGGTGTGAACAAGCACGGGATATTCCCTCGATACCAAAAGTAAAGGAAGCGTGCTCAACAGGACTTGCGTGGCCAATAGCGGTCAGCATATCTAAAAACTCGGTAGTTTTCTCCTCGGTTAAACCGTCTTTTATATTTTCAATATCACTGGCTGAATAACAAAGCTTAGCCGCCATAGCGATAGTTTGTTCAGGCAGTGGAGTGTGTGCTAAAAGTGTAACCTTTGCACCCATAATAACACCTCTTTCCACAAGACATAGTTACTCATAATATAATTAGTTGTATTATATCACAGCCGCTTTGCTTATTCAATAGTTTAACAAATAAATTAATCACGCAACAAACACATTATGTGCAACTAACCAATTGACCCAAAAATACAAAAGTGGTAAAATTAATTCAGCTTGGAAACAAGCAATTCTTTAATAAAGGGGTATAAATTATGAATTATACTATTGATCGTGTCCAGATTAAGGAAAACTCCAAGACTTTACTTGGCAACAATCTTTTCGGCAAAACTTGGCTCATGGCACTTGTCGCTTGTCTTATCCAGAGTGCTATCCTTTCATTATGCTCACAGATACCATACATCGGTTTCGTTGGAAACATTATTCTTACAGGTCCACTCACAATGGGACTTTCCCTCGTGTTTATGAAGCTTGTAAGAAATCATCCTGAAGTTGATTTAGGCGATATGTTCTTCAGCTTTTCACAGCGTTTTTCAAAGGACCTTATGCTCGGTCTTATGATCTTTGTATTCACATTCCTTTGGTCACTTCTTTTCATCATTCCTGGTATCATTAAGGGATATGCTTACTCAATGGCTTACTACGTTTCTCTTGACCATCCTGACTGGGGTTGGAAAGAGTGTATCGACGAAAGCATGAGAATTACTCAAGGTCACAAGGGTGAGCTTTTTGTACTCGACTTAAGCTTTGTCGGTTGGTATCTGGTTGGTGCTCTTTGTTTAGGCGTTGGTGCACTTTGGGTTACACCTTACCATATGACAGCTCAGGCTAACTACTATGAGGCTTTAAAAGCTACAGCACAACCTACATATCAGGCTCCAGTTCAGCCTGTACAGTAAATTACGAAAGTAAGAGCCGTTTTTTACGGCTCTTTTCTTTTTTACCTTTATTGACATACTGTGAAGTTTTCATTATAATTTAACTATCCTAAAAAGGAGGTTTTTGTATGGATAACAATATGAACAATTACGAAAACAATGGCTACCAGCCACCTGTTGATAATAGCGGTTATCAACAGCCACAATATAATGCTCCACAGCAAAACTACCAGCCACCACAGTACAACGCACCTCAGTACAACGCACCTCAGTACAACGCTCCACAGCAGAATTACCAGCCACCACAGTATGGTGCTCCACAGCAGAACTATCAACAGCAACAGTATGGCACTCCGCAGTATGGTCAGCCGATGTACGCACCTTTAGCTCCAAAGGACGAGAGCAAAGGTATGGCTATCGCTTCTCTTGTATGCGGTATTCTCTCGTTAACTTGCTGTTGCGGTAGTTTTATCCCAAGCATATTAGCTGTTGTTTTTGGTATCATTTCTAAAAGCAGAAAATCAGAAAACAATGGTATGGCTCTTGCAGGTATCATCTTAGGTGCTATTGGTGTTATTTTCAGCATCATTTACATCATTTTCCTGGCAAGCGGTGGTTTCGAAGATTTAATGAACGAGCTATATTACTATTAAAAACTACAAAGCATAAGCTGTCGGGGCGAATAATCGCCCCGATTTTTTAAATCGACTATGAAACAATACACTAAACTTCAAAAAACAATTTTTATATTACTGCCGTTTATACTTTTTCCGCTTGGAATTTTGCTAGGCAAATTCTTATCAAACTACACCTATCTGTTACCTCCGTGTATGTCCTACACTCTGTTCCACTTTAATTGTCCGGGGTGTGGTTTAACCCGCTCTGTTTTAGCACTTCTTGACGGCGACATACTTTTATCACTCAGGCAAAATGTAATCCCTGTGTTTTCTATACTTGCAGGATTGTGGCTTTACGTTGAATTCCTGTTTCACGTCTTTAACAAAAAGCCGCCGTTCACGCTTTTAAAAACAAAATGTCTGTGGGTATTACTGGTTGCACTAGGAGCTTACACTATACTGCGAAACATATTTCCTGTGCTCGCCCCTGTTTAGTTTCTTGAATACTTTTACACTTTTGGGTACAATCTTAAAAGGTGGTGATATTATGGCTAACTCAAACTGCGAATTTTGTGCACACTATATCTACAATGAATACTACGATTGCTATGAATGTATGGTTAATCTCGACGAGGACGATATGGCTAAGTTTATGCAATCTTCGCTTGATAACTGCAGTTATTTTAAATTCAGCGATGACTACAAAATTGTGAGGAAACAAAACTGATATGAAAAAAAGCAAGCTAAAACTTTATTTACAAATACTTTTATCGTTTATGAAAATCGGTGTGGTTACCTTTGGCGGTGGCTACGCTATGATTCCGATTATCGAGAATGAAACCTCCAAGAGAAGAAAATGGATAAGCGGAGAGGATTTGCTCGATGTTGTTGCAATTTCCGAATCAACTCCGGGTCCTATAGCTATATGTGCCGCTACGTTCATCGGCTACAAGGTGGCAGGAGTTATCGGTGCGTTTATGGCAACGCTGGGTGTAGTTCTTCCCTCCTTTGCAATTATTTTTATAATTTCAATATTCTTGCGTGAGTTCAGCTCTTATGACATAGTAAAATACGCGTTCACAGGTATCAGAGCAGGTGTTCTGGCACTTATCATCAAAGCTGTTATTTCTATGTTCAAAAAAGCACCACAGCATATATTAGCGTACACTATTATGGCGATTTCTTTCGCCCTTGTTGTTCTCTTTTCAACAAATGTTCTTGTTATTATTATTTCGAGTGCGATTATCGGAATAGTCGCTTCAATAATTGCTAGAAAGAGAGGTAAAGAGCTCAAATGATTTACCTCATACTTTTTCTTGAGTTTTTCAAAATAGGAGCGTTCACCTTTGGTGGTGGCTACGCTATGATTCCGTTCATTCAGGAAACTGTAGCAAGACACAATTGGATGACAACTGCTGAGCTCGTTGACTTTATCGCAGTTAGCGAAAGCACACCGGGTGCATTTGCTGTTAACATTTCAACCTATGTCGGCTCGCAAGTTGGCGGACTTTTCGGAGCTGTATGTGCGACAACAGGCGTTGTAATGCCAGCGTTTTTAATCATTTTAATTATCGCAAAAATTTACGACAAATTTAAAAGTAGCAAAACCGTTAAGGGTGCTATGTTCGGCTTAAAATCAGTTGTAGTCGGATTGATTGCCGCTACGGTTGTATCAATCGCTATTGAAGTGTTTTTTGTCAATGGTTTTACAGCCTCTGTTTTAACAACATCAACTTTCTGGTTCTCATTAATTGTTTTTGCAATTATGCTATTTTTACTTCTTTATAAGAAATTTAGTCCGATTATCATCGTGGTGCTATCAGCCACCCTCGGCATAGCCGCAGGATACGCAGGAATAATATAACACTAAAGAACGCACAGCTTGTATCATAACAGGCTGTGCGTTTTGTTATATCTCACGTTTTATGGAGTCGAGTGCTCCTTTTTCAATTCTGCTGACCTGTGCCTGACTTATGCCGATTTCGTTAGCTACTTCCATCTGTGTTTTTCCCTTAAAATACCGTAGCGACAAGATTTTCTTTTCACGGTCGGACAGCTTTCTTATAGCTTCTTTTATTGCTATTTCGTCAAGCCAATCGTTGTCATCGACCGCGTCGCCCACCTGATCCATAACATATATTGTATCGTTCCCCTCGGAAAACACAGGCTCGTAAAGCGACACAGGCTCAACAATTGCTTCAAGAGCAAGTACAACATTTTCTTTCGGAACATCCATCACCTTTGCAATTTCTTCAATAGTGGGTTCTTTTCCGTTTTTATTTGTCAGCTCTTCTTTAATCTGCATAGCGTGGTAAGCTGTGTCACGCATTGAACGTGAAACGCGAATAGAGTTGTTATCCCTTAAATAACGCCTTAATTCTCCGCAGACCATCGGCACACCGTAGGTTGAGAACCTAACATCAAGTGTCGGGTCAAAATTATCAATAGCTTTTATTAGCCCGATAACGCCTACCTGAAATAAGTCATCAAGATTTTCACCTCGATTGACAAAACGCTGGATAACCGACAGCACTAATCTTAAATTGCCGTTAATCATCTTTTCACGAGCTTTTTGAGCTTCAGCCTTTGAGCCTGTACGGATAATAGTTAAAAGCTCGCGTTTTTCTTTCTCGCTTAACACCTTGAGCTTTGAAGTATCCACACAGCTGATTTCGACCTTGTTATAGTACAATAATAATCCCCCTTGGCATCACTTAACTAAAGTATTGCCAAAGGGGTGTTTTTTAATTCAATTATTCATCATCTGTATCTAAGAGTTCTACCTTTGCATCAACCGACTGTACGGCTCTCAGCTTACGCTGAATTTGACGAGTACGAACTCCTGCTAAAGTATCAAGGTCTTTTGTGACTAAGCTGATATGTTGTTGTGCTTTAGACAACACATCCGAGAAAGTGTCAAACTCTTTCTTGACTGAACCCAAAACTTCCCACACTTCTGCACTACGCTTTTGCACAGCCAGAGTTTTAAATCCCATCTGGATACTATTTAACAGTGCCGCCATTGTGCTAGGTCCTGCAATATTAACCTTATAATCACGCTGTAAAACCTCGACCATACCGCGGTTAACAACCTCACTGTAAAGACCTTCAAAAGGCAAAAACATTATAGCAAATTCAGTTGTGTAAGGCGGGTCAATATACTTATCGTGAATGTCCTTTGCTTCCTTCTTAATGGTTGAGATAAGTGCTTTTGCACTTATCTCAACAGCTTCTTTTGAGCCACTATCGTAAGCATCACGCAGTGCTGCATATGTATCTCCCGGGAATTTAGAGTCTATCGGTAAATAAATGAAGCCGTCATCATCAGCAGGAAGCTTGATGGCAAACTCGACAACATCACGCGAGCCGTGCTTTGTAGCAACATTTTCTTCAAACTGTTCAGGTGCGAGTATCTCTTTTAAGATGGATGAAAGCTGGATTTCGCCTAAAATACCACGAGTTTTAACGTTCGATAAAACCTTTTTAAGGTCACCTACACCTGAGGCTAAGCTCTGCATTTCTCCCAAGCCCTTATACACTTGTTCGAGTCGTTCGGATACGAGTGCGAAAGATTTGTTCATCTTATCCTCAAGAGTTTTCTGTAGCTTTTCGTCAACTGTATGCCGCATTTTTTCAAGCTGTTTGTTGTTGTCCTCTTGAATGTAGCTTAATTTCTGCTCAACGCTTCTTCTAATAAGCTCAAGCTTTTGCTCGTTCTCAAGCGAGAATGTTTTCAAACGCTCTTCTATATTCTTCGAGCTTTCAGCCTGTGATTTAGCGAAATTCTGTTGATTAGAAGAAATCATATCGCCCATATTTTTAACGGAAGTTGCAACAGAGCTTGAAAGCTCCTGTCTTAACATACTGAGCTGTTTTTCGTTTTTAGCCTCAAATTCAGATAAATCAGGCTTTGCGTTACGGTTTTTAAGTATCAGCGAAATTGCAACAACTGACGCAACAAGTGACAAAACCGCTACACACAAGATGATGATATCGATAGTATTTCCTGACATAGTTTGCTCCTGTATTTTGTGATTTTATGTACTGATTTTATCACTGTGGTACATTTTAGTCAACAAAAACAGGGGGTAATTCAGGAAAAAGTTGTAGCTATATATTTTTCACAAGTATATGGCGAGTACACAAACTCGTCAATATGCTCCCCTTTATAATAATACTTTGGTTTTTCAAGCAACGCTTCCGAGTCAAAGGTATCAATGATAATAAGCTTGATTTTCATTTTTGATGGGATGATACTCTTTATATATACACTAGCTCTCTGGCCTACCTTAACACCATCTTTAAGCTCTGCAAGTCCCGCTAAATTCGGAGTAAGCTCAACAAAGGCTCCGTAGTTTTCAACAGAGCGTACGATACCTGACACGGTTTCGCCTTGAGTGAAATTGTCGGCATTTTCTTGCCAAGTACCGAGTAATTCCTTGTGACTCAAGCTAATCCTACCGTTTTCAATCGACTTTATCACGGCTTTTATGTCCATACCAACCGCAAATCTCTCTTTCGGGTGTTCAATTCTTGACACCGAAATTGCGTCAATCGGCATTAGTGCCACCACTCCACAACCTATGTCAGCAAACGCACCAAAAGCTTCAAGGTGGGTTATTCGTGCCGGAACCACGTCACCTACAGACAGTGCGTTTATGTAGTTATCAATGCATCTGCGTTGAGCTTTCTCACGCGATAAAAGTGCTACTGTTTCGCCTTTATCAGAAACAGTGAAATCGGTTATAACAAAGCTCACGGGTCGGTTAACTCGAGATATAACCGCTATATCACGCACTGTGCCCTCCTTTATTCCGACCGCTCCCTCTTCTCGCGGGATTATCCCCTTTATCTCGCCCATATCAACAATCAGGTTGTGATGTGCATCGCACACCGTCGCTCTGGCTTCGAGTATCTTAGAGCTTTGCTTTGCTTCTCGCATATTTGAAAGGGATGACAGTGTTCTCTGATTTTCACAAGTATTAATCAGCTTCCCCTCCGGTAAATAGCCTGTCATTTTGTATCCTCCTTAGACTTTCTCTTTGTAATTTTTATGTAAGAGGATTTTAAGATATGCAAACAGTATTTGAACAATGTTTGAAAATTTAGGTTTTGCTATTGAAAAGAAAGCGAATATATATTAAAATCTAGTTAGTCTTTTTGACAAGAAAGGAAAAGAAACAATGAAAAAAACACTTATTGCAGTTGTAGCTTTACTTATGTGTATGACTGTTCTCACAGCTTGTGGTGACGATGTTGTATATACAGGTACTACAACTAAGACAAGCTCAAATTCATCACAAAGCGAGGAAACAAAAATGACTTACGAAGCTAAACCAACAGACGCATTACTCGACATCAACGATATCAAGACAGCTGAAGATGTTACAGTTGACGACGATTACGCAACAAGAGACCCTGAAAAAGGCGAAACTATTGCTGTTATCCACACAAACTACGGTGACATCTCAATGAGATTTTACGATGAAATCGCTCCACTTGCTACTAACAACTTCATCGCTCTTGCAGAAGCAGGCAGATATGATAAAACTATCTTCCACAGAATTATCAATGAATTTATGATTCAGGGTGGTGACTACACTAACTTCAACGGCACAGGCGGTGCTTCAGCTTACGGCACAGAATTCGACAACGAGGTTTCTGAGTACGCATCAAACATCAGAGGTTCAGTTGCTATGGCAAACGCTGGTCCAGATACAAACGGTAGCCAGTTCTACATCAACCAGTGTCATGAAGACAACGCATATCTCGACGGCGGTTACACAGTTTTCGGCTGGGTTTACGAGGGTATGGATGTTGTAGATGAAATTGCAGCAGTTGCCACTGACGGCTACAACAAACCTCTTGAAGACGTTATCATCGAGTACGTTGAAATCTTAGAATACTAATTTTATTTCTAATTCAGAATTATACCTATCTAGCGAATTTTCCTGAAAGGAATTATAACTATGGCAGATAAACCGATAGTCGCGATTATGTACGACTTTGATAAAACTCTGTGTACCAAGGATATGCAGGACTATACCTTTATCCCGAGCCTGTCGATGAAGTCTTCCGACTTCTGGGCTGCTGCAAACGGCTTTGGCAGAGAGCAGCATATGGACTCAATCCTTGCGTATATGTACGTTATGATTCAAAAATCAAAGGAAAAGAATATACCTCTTAGACGCGAAACTCTAGTATCTAACGGCAAGGACATTGAGTTTTACAAAGGTGTTACTGAGTGGTTTGACAGAGTTAACCAGTACGGTGCTCTAATAGGCGTAAGCGTTGAACACTACATCATCTCGTCAGGCTTAAAAGAAATCATCGAAGGCTCATCAATCAGTGATAAGTTCAAGGAGATTTTTGCCTGCGAATTTTACTACGATGAAACAGGTCACGCTGTATGGCCAAAAACTGCGGTCAACTACACTAACAAAACTCAATTTGTTTATCGCATCAACAAGGGAGTGCTTGATGTCGCTAACGACGTTGATTTAAACCGCTCTATGCCCGATGATTCAAAGCGAGTACCGTTTTGTAATATGATTTACATAGGCGACGGTTTGTCCGATGTTCCATGCATGAAGATGATGAAAGCATACGGCGGTCAATCAATTGCTGTTTACACTGACGCTAATAAAGAGAAGGTTGAACAGCTCTTGCTTGAAGACAGAGTTGACTTTATCTTTCCTGCTGATTACTCAAAAGACGGAGCTCTCGACAAAACAATGAAAAACATTCTTCGAAAAATTGCAATTGCCGGAGACTTGTATGACGAAAATTCACGTCAGCTTAAGAGTATAGGGAAATAATTTTTCTAACGACACAATCAAATAAATAATATAACGGGCTGTCTTACTAAGCAAAATAGTAAGGCAGCCCGTTTGTTTTTGTTAAATATTATCTTTTCTGAATCTTACCGCGATTTTTAATAGACTTAATTATACTTGAAGTCAGCATATAAATAGTCGCAACAATTACCGCTAAAAGAAGAATACAAACGATGATTGTATACTTAGGGTCAGCACTGGTTTCTCCACCCATATCAGTGATTTCAGCAGAGGACGAACACGCTTTCACGAATTTCTCCTGCATATATACGTACACATCACTAGGAATGTTAGAGAAAGTGTAGCACTTATCCAAATACTCCTCGGGCGGATAGATAAGCTCGCAGTTTTTGATTTCATCATCGAGCATTTCGTAAGCTCCGCTGTTAGGAGTACCATAGCCGATGTACTCAGCGTTTGCAAGAGCAATTTCGGGGTCACACATAAAGTTTATAAACAGCTCAGCGTACTCCTTGTTCTGGCAACATGTTGGAATACACATAGCGTCAACGAAGAGATTAGAGCCTTCCTCAGGTAAGCAGTAGGTCAAATCTGGGTTATTGTCCATCATTGTGTAAATATCGCCTGCATAATACGGTGCAATACCTGCTTGAGAGCCCTCCATCTCGGTGAACACCTGATCCATAACGTACTTTTTAAGGAGAGGTTTCTGAGATACGAGCTTTTCGGTTGCTCTGTCAATATCCTCGTGAGTGAATGTTTCGTCACCCGGATTTATCGGTGGGTCACAAAGCTGCATAGCAATAGCCATCGAGTCACGAGAGTTGTTGAACATCAGAATCTTGCCCTTGTTCTTCTCGCTCCACAAATCCTTAAAACCGGTTACATCATCGTGGCCGAGCACCTTAGGATTATATCCCAGAGCTACAACACAGGTGGTGTAAGGAATTGAATACTCACCTGTCGGATCATACGACGAGGTTTTGTATCTGTCCATAATATACTTATAATTAGGGACATTGTTAAAGTCGATTTTCTCAAGCATCCCCTCTTCCCTAAGTTTACTGACCATATAGTCAGATGGGATAATAACATCATAGGAAGAGTTGGAGTTTGACAAGATGTTGTAAAGCTCCTCGTTTGTCTCAAAGTTTGTGTAATTGACTTTGATGTTGTACTTCTCTTCAAACGCATCAATGACATCGAGTGTGCCGTCGTCGCCGTTAGAGATGTACTCGCCCCAGTTGTATACATTAACTTCGCCTTCATAACCACCGCTACTACCGCCACAGCCTGACAGACACAGCGGTAAAACAAAAATTATGAGGCACAAAAGAACGCATAATTTCTTTTTCATTTTCTACTCCCAAAATAAATTATGCACGAGATTTCTCGGCTTCTTTGTTATTTCTGATGTTGATGAGAATCAGTATCAGCAAAATCGCAACAAAGAGCAGTGCCGACAGTGCATTTGCCTTAGGATTTATACGCTGGTGAGTCATCGTGTAAATCTGAATAGGCAGAGTCTGGAACTTACTGCCACGGGTAAAGTATGTGATAACAAAGTCATCAAGAGAGTATGTGAAGCTGATAAGCATACCTGAGAAAATGCCCGGCATAATCTCAGGAAGCACAACCTTGAAGAACGCCTTTATCGGACTGCATCCAAGGTCGAGTGCAGCTTCGTAGATACTGCTGTCCATACGCTTTAGTCGCGGAGTAACGTTCAAAATAACATACGGTGTACAGAAACCAATGTGAGCCAAAAGCACCGTTACAAAACCCATTTCAAAATTAAACAAAGTACCTGCCATAGTAAACAGAAGCATCAGCGACACACCTGTTACAATCTCAGGGTTGATGATAGGAATATTTGAAACGGTCTGGACTACGGTTCTGTAACCACCTTTAAAATTGTAAATACCAATCGCAGCGAGTGTTCCGAGGATTGTCGCAAAAAGTGATGCTAAAAACGCAACAAGCAAAGAGTTGTACAGCGACTGCATAATCTGCGAATCCTGAAACAATGCTACATACCACTTGAGCGTAAAGCCTTTCCATACAGAGGTTTTTCCGTCGTTGAAAGAGTACGCAATAAGGTAGATAAGCGGTAAGTACAAAAAGCCCATAATAAGGCCGAAATAAATCTTTTGAGAAAGCTTTTTCATACGCCGACAGCCTCCTCATCACCAAACTTGTTCATAAACACAAGGAAGCCCAAAATAACTACCATAAGCACAAGTGCGATAGCTGAACCTGTGTGGTGGTCAGACTGGAACACACGCTCAATGACATCACCTATCATAAACTGTGTGCCACCTAAGTACTGAGCTACAAGGAATGTGCTGGCTGTAGGAACAAATACCATTGTTACACCTGAGATAATACCAGGCACAGACAATGGGAAAACAACGTTTTTGAATACATAGAATCTGCTCGCACCCAAATCCTGTGCGGCTTCGATAAGTGAGTTATCGATTTTACTCATAACGGTGTGTATAGGCAAAATCATAAATGGCAGAAACTCGTACACCATACCTAAAATGGTAGCACCTGAATTACCAATAAGAGTTACATCAATACCGATAAAATTCAGCAAGGTATCAAGCGGACCGTAATTCTGCAGAATCTGCACCCAAGCGTAAATTCGAAGCAGAAAGTTCATCCACATCGGCACCATAATGAACATTATAATCATACTCTGCTTGTGCTCGTCACATCGTGAAATCATAAAGCTCAGCGGATACGCAAGCACCAGACATATAAATGTTGAAATAAGAGCAACCCACAGCGAGTACAAGAACACCTGTGAGTAATCAGCGGCACTGATGAAAGTATCAAATGTAAAGTTGCCCTGCGCATCAGTAAATGCGTAGTAAGCAACCATACAAATTGGTACAATGGTAAAAAGAAGCATCCACAAAAGGTACGGATAAGCTGTCTTTTTAGTCTTCATCGGCGTTTTCCTCCTCTATAACTTCGAAGGTAGCCTTTGAAAAATCAAAGCTTATCGGAACATAGGTAGCAACCTGCTCATCCTGATCGCTCTGCATCAGCCATTTTCTCTCATCGGACTCAAGGATGATTTCATTGTGCTCACCCTTCCAGATAACAGACTCGATGTAAACCTCATCGAGGTCACCGACACCGTCACCTGCGATATGAAGTCCTGATGGTGGCAGGATAATGTGGAGCTTTGTGCCCTCTGCATAATAGCAGTTAGGTACTTCAATTTCATTGTCCTCAATAGATATAGTAATAGTATTAGCTTCCTCATCACTGTAAAGTACAGTAGTGAAAATTTCATTGTTAGGAAGCAAAAACATTTTTCTCATAATATGGATGTTGTCAGGGTCAACAGTCATACCGATAGTTGAGCCGACCTTCTGAGCAACTGTTGAGTGGATAATCCACTGGCACTTGTTACACTTGACGCTCATTTCATAGTGAACACCCTTAAAGATTGTGTCTTCAACAGTACCGACAAGTACAGATTCACTCGGGTCAACAACCTCGATATCCTCAGGACGGATAACTACATCGACAGGAGTGTTTTTACCAAAACCTTTGTCAACACAGGTAATTTCCTGACCGAGAATACTTACTCTGCAGTCACCAAGCATAACGCCGTTGATGATATTAGCCTCACCAATAAAGTCGGCAACGAAAGCGTCAGCAGGCTCATTGTAAATATCAGCAGGAGTACCGATTTGAGCTATATGACCGTTGTTCATAACAACAACTCTGTCACTCATTGTTAAGGCTTCCTCCTGATCGTGAGTTACATAAACGAAGGTTTTCTTGGTTTTCTGCTGGATTTTCTTAAGCTCAATCTGCATATCCTTACGCAGTTTAAGGTCAAGTGCTCCCAGCGGTTCATCAAGAAGAACCACATCAGGGTCACACACAAGTGCTCGTGCAATAGCAACACGCTGTTGCTGACCACCCGAAAGATTGTGAATCTTACGTTTTTCGTAGCCTTTCAAATCAACGATAGCTAGCATATGCTTGACCTTATTCTCTATTTCACGCTTGTCCATCTTCTTAAGACGAAGACCAAAAGCAATATTATCGTAAACATTAAGATGCGGAAACAAAGCATACTTTTGAAAAACGGTATTGACGTTACGCTTGTGAGGCGGAAGGTCATTGATACGCTTATCATCAAAGAAAACATCGCCGTCTTTCGGTTCAATAAAACCACCGATAATTCTAAGCGTCGTAGTTTTACCGCAACCTGACGGACCTAAAAGCGTTATGAATTCCTTGTCATAGATATCGAGATTGATACCGTTTAAGATTACTTCATTTCCGTAGTCGAAGAAGATATTTTTCAGGGACACAATAGTTTTTCTGTCCAACTTTCTACCCCCAATCAGAATATTAAACAAAATACAAATTTCGTCAAATAAATTATAGTGGCAAGCACCCCTTTTGTCAACGAATTATAAGAATATTTTTTAACGATTTAAACAACTAAAATTTAGTAATTTTTCATACATACTTTTCTACCCCCCATTCACAAAAGTCAGCTTGACTTTTTGACAAATATGTGCACTGCTATGGCAATATACACATATACACACTTTTAAAGTTAGACATATCTTATGTTTCTCTTTGTTATTTTCGACAAATTAATCGTCTTTAGTTTGTGCATATTGCTAGCAACCATGATTATTCATTTTAAAAGAAATCTGCTTTTTTATTTTGCAAGGTAAAAGTGCACATTTATATGGTTACATTTTTGTTAAATATATGTATTTAATATTTAGGGAAAAAGATTTATAATTAGGCTAGGGTAGTTTGGTGCGACTTTTTAGCTCAAACACTTAAGAATTTGAAAGGAAGATTGATGTGAAAAACTTCAAAAGAACTCTGTCTTTGCTCCTCGCCATCATAATGGTTGCTTCAATGCTCACAGTTGTTGCAACTGCACAGGCATTCGCTGCACAGACAGAAACAAGTGAAACAAGTGCTGTAACAAGTGCGGACAGTTTTACATGGGATAACGCAACAGTTTATTTCGTACTTACTGACCGTTTTGTTAACGGCGACACTTCTAACGACCATTCTTACAACAGACTTATCAACAAAGACGGCTCTGTTGTCACCTCAAGTATGCTCAACTCAGATGCAGCTACTTTCCACGGCGGTGACTTCAAGGGTCTTACAAGCAAAATCGAAGATGGTTACTTCGATGACCTTGGCGTAAATGCTCTTTGGATCACAGCTCCTTATGAGCAGATTCACGGTTACGTTATCGTTGGTGAAGGTAAGTCAAACTCTGTTAAGCACTATGCTTACCACGGCTACTATGCTATGGACTACACTCAGACAGACGCAAACTTCGGTACAGCCGCTGAGTTCAAAGAAATGGTTGACACAGCCCACGAGCACGGCATCAGAATCGTACTTGATATCGTTATGAACCACCCTGGTTACAACACAATCTACGATATGAAGGAATACAACTTTGGTGCTTTCGTATCAGGCTACGGCGACAACTACGCTTTAGATCAGTACTACAACTGGAAAAACAACGCTAACTACCATCGTTCTATCGACTACACCTCTTCTGCTGCAGCTTCAGGATGGGCTAACTGGTGGGGCGGTAGCTGGATTAGAGCAGGTATCACAGGCTACGAAAGACAGGGTAGCGACGCTTTAACAGGCACAGCCGGTGGCGATCTTCCTGACTTTAAAACAGAATCAGGCAACACTGTTTCTGTTCCTACATTCCTCCAGAATAAGTGGAAGACAGAAGGCAGATACAACGAAGAGATGAACGGCTTAAACGCTTGGTTCTCAAAGACTGGCAACGCAAAAACTGTTAGAAACCACCTCGTATACTGGCTCTCAGAGTGGGTTAGAGAATATGGTGTCGACGGTTTTAGATGCGACACAGCTAAACACGTTGAGCTTGCTTCATGGAAGGCTCTTTCTGACGAATGTACAAAGGCACTCAACGAGTGGAGAGCTAACAACAAGGGCAAGGTTGAGGCTGCATCATGGACAGATGATTTCTGGATGACAGCTGAAGACTACGGTGCTGGTGTTAACAAGGACAGCTACTTCACAAGCGGTGGTTTTGATTCAAAAATCAACTTCTCATTCACAGGCGGCGGCGGTGTTACAAACTCAGGTTCTATCAACAATACATACGCTGACTATGCTAACAAGATCAACAACGATCCTAACTTTAACGTACTTTCTTACATTTCTTCACACGATACTGCACTTTGCAGAAACGACCTCATCTATCAAGGCTCTGCATTCCTTCTCTTACCTGGTGCAGTACAGATCTTCTACGGTGACGAAACAGCTCGTCCACTCGTAAGCTCTAACCTCAGCAATATTCCTGACCACCTCTTACGTTCTGATATGAACTGGAACTCAATCAACCAGTCAGTACTTTCACACTGGCAGAAGGTTGGTACTTTCAGAAACAACCACGTAGCAGTTGGTGCAGGTTCACACAAAGCCATCACAGCTACAAGCGGTCAGGCATTCGTTCGTGAGTACAACAAGAACGGCGTTTCTGATACAGTATTCGCTTGTATCGCTGCAAACAATAACACAAATGTTACTCTTACAGTTGGTTCTTACGTATCTGACGGTACAATCTTAAAGAACACATACGATAACTCTACAGCTACTGTAAGTGGCGGTAAGGTTACATTCAACTCAGGTGCTAACGGCACTATCCTTGTTGAAATCGCAGGTGCTTCTACAAAACCTGACGTTTCTGTTTCACAGACAGGCGGTAACTTCGCTGATTCACTCACAATCACAGCTACTCTAAACGAGTACGCAACAAGTGGTACATATCAGATCGGTTCTGCTACACCTGTAACATTCACAGGTTCTAAATCATTCACAATCGGTGCTGATATGGCATTTGATGAGTCTGTAACAATCAAGTTCACAGCAACTGATGGTACAGACACTAAGGAGCGTTCTTACACATACACAAAGATCGATCCAAATGCTACACCATTCAAGTTCCCTACAGAACGCACAATTTACCTTCTCGACACAGCAGGTTGGGGCAAAGCTAACTGCTACGCTTGGATCACAGGCGGTGCTAACAACGGTGCTTGGCCGGGTGTTGCTATGACTGAGGCTGGCGAATACGAAGGTAGTAAGGTTTACGCTTACGATGTTCCTGCTTCTATGACAAACGTTATCTTCAACAACGGTACAGCTCAGACAGACGACCTTACATTCCAGCAGTATTCATACTACAACAACGGTACAAATCAGTGGGTAAAGGTTGACCCTCCAAAGCCAACAGAGGCTCCTACACAGGCTCCAACTCCTGCACCTACAAAGCCAACACAGGCTCCTACTCAGGCTCCTACTCCTACACCTACAAAGCCAACTCAGGCTCCTACAGTTAAACCATCAATAACTCCTGGCCTTACAGCAATGCTCGGCGACGCTGATGGCGACAACGACGTTTCAGTTATCGACGCAACTCAGATTCAGCTTTACCTAGCTAAGGAAGTTAGTTTTGATGCAAGAGCAATGCTCGCTTCAGACGTTGATGGTGACGGCGAAGTTTCTATCCTCGATGCTACTGAAATCCAGTTATTTATCGCTAAGATTTCAGACAAGTATCCAATCGGTGAAATAGTAGGCGGAAACGATGTTGAGCCAACAGAAGCTCCAACAGAAGCTCCTACTCAGGCTCCTACACAGAAGCCAACACAGGCTCCTACTCAGGCTCCTACTCAGGCTCCTACAGAAGCTCCAACAGATGCTCCTGTAAAAACAACTAACACAATCTATGTTGATATGGGTTACCAGTGTTCAGCATCAGCTTACTACTGGGAAGATATGGGCGACGCTCCTCTTACTTGGCCGGGCGTTTCAATGCAGAATGTTTCAGGTAGCATCTACTCAGTAGAAGTTGACTCAAACTTTAACAAGATCATTTTCTCAAACAACGGTGCATCACAGACAGACAACCTCGATGTACCTGGTGATGGATATATCTACAAAATGAGCACAGGCACCTGGGAGTTATACTCTCCAAACCCTAACCCAACTACAAACCCTAACCCTGATCCATCAGGTAGCGATATCTACTTCAAAAACAGCAACAACTGGAGTCAGGTTTATATCTACTACTGGAGCGATTCAAATACAGGTATGACACTCTGGCCGGGCGAGCCAATGCAGCCTGTTCTTGATAACATTTACAAAGCAACTCTTCCAAGTGATGCTACTTATGTTATCTTCAACAATAACGCAGGCACCCAGACCGATGACATTAAACTTGAAGGCTTCAACAAGCTTTACGATAACGGTTGGGTTAGCTATAACTAAGCTAATCTCACGATAATTATTATCTGGTATTAAGACAGCAGACGGCGAAAGTCGTCTGCTGTTTTCATTTTACTGAATTCTTAGTAAGGCTATCCCCTTTTTATCAACTTACCGATACTTGCCTTAAACATTATATATACAGCTAAAAACCGCCAAATAAATTGACAAACAGTAAAAAATATATATAATTGAATTATCTATATTGTATAGTGGGTTAATATGATAAATTGTACATACCACATAAGGGAGGTAATTTCTTTGTTCCAGATTTACAAGGAACACAAGGGTTTCTGGAAACAGATATTCTTGCTCGCTAAAAACGAACTTATCAAAACTTACAAGGGTGCCGTTATCGGTCCTTTCTGGGCAGTAATTAAGCCTGCATTCACACTCTTTGTTTACTGGTTTGCGTTTACTGTCGGTATCAAAGATTTAGGTGCTGTTGACGTTTTCGTTGACGGTGAATTCATTAACACTTTTGACCGTTTTACTTTTATGCTTGTAGGTTTTATTCCGTGGTTCTTTATATCTGACAGCATCACTCTCGGTGCTAAATCCATCAGGCTCAACCGCCAGTTTGTAACAAAGGTCAGCTTCCCTGTTTCTACAATTGTCACTTTTACATCAATGGCGAGACTTTACGTACATTTCTTGCTTGCTGCAATTATGTACCTTTACGTGGCATTAATTTCAGGTGTTGGTGTAAGTATTTACAACCTTCAATTTTTCCTATACTGCCCGCTGATGTTCTTATTCTTTGTAATGCTCGCGTGGTCAACTGCTCCGATGAGTGCGTTTTCTGCTGACTTTGAGAATATGATTGTTTCTATCATGTCAGGTATCTTCTGGGTTTCAGGTGTTATTTACTCAAGCTATGATTTTACATCGGGCTTCTTAAAATATCTAATGCTGTTAAATCCAATCAACTTCTTTGCTAATGGCTACAGAAATGCTTTCCTATACGAGAGATGGTTCTTCGAGTATCCGCTCGAGCTTATAATATTCGGCATCGAATTCGTTGTTGTTTTTGCTCTTGGTATATTCAACTACAACAGATTACGCAAGAGATTACCTGATGTACTATAAGAGGTGTAACAATGGAACAACCTATTATTTCATTTAAAAATGTCAATAAGGAATACATCCTTTATAAAAACGACAGAGAAAGATTTCGTGCTCTGTTCTTAAAACCTAAAAATCCTAAAATCAATAAAGCGTTAAAAGACGTCAGCTTTGATATATATTCGGGTGAATCTATCGGTATCATCGGCGACAACTGTGCAGGTAAATCTACGATACTCAAGATGATTACAGGTGTTGCTCACCCTGACAGCGGTGAAATCGTTGTTAACGGTAAGGTTGCCGCTTTACTTGAACTTACAGCCGGATTCTCAATGGAGATGACAGGCAGAGAGAACATCTACCTCAAGGGTTATATTCTCGGTCTTGAGGATGAATACATCCGAACTATTGAAGAAAGAATTATCGACTTTGCTCAGCTTGGCGACTATATTGACCAGCCTGTAAGAACATACTCTAGCGGTATGAGAATGCGACTCGGTTTTGCTATCAACGTTAATATTGAGCCTGACATCTTGGTTGTTGACGAGGCGTTGTCTGTTGGTGACGCTACATTCAAGAAAAAATGTAAGGCAAAAATCGCCGAGATTATCAAAAGCGGTGTCACTGTGCTTTACGTAAGCCACAATCAGGCTGGCGTTAAGGAGTTATGCCATCGTGCTATTTTTATGAAAAAAGGCGAGCTTATTTTTGATGGCGATGTAAACGAAGCCTATAAAATTTACGAAGAAAGTAAAACAAAGAAATAATTTCTTTTTTAGAATTTTGCACTGTACAGAGGTATATTATGCTCAACAGTTTTATAAAAAACGAGATTTATATGTCACAGCGATATATCACTTCACACAACCTTATGCCTAAAGAAGGCTGTGTCATCAACGTAATCGGTGAACACATTCTGTGTGATTATCTCTGCGACACTATTAATTCTCTTAATAAAAGTGAATATAAATATACCCTGTATCAGGTGAATTCTCCTGATGCTCTGACAAGCACTGTTAAAAAACAGTGCTTTTTGTACTGTTTGGACTTAAGAAACGAGGACGCCCCTGCCCTTTCAAATTTTGAAAAAGCTCTTCAGTATGCATCAAATATTAATGACACTACATTCGTTGCACTTGTTATCATCCCACCACTTGATAAACGCGAAGACGTACAAGCACTGTCAGAGATTGAGCTATCTAAAGCTTCAGCAAACACGGTGCTAGGTCAGGCTGAAAGTATTCTTGCTTCTTACTGTGATAAGCTTAACTTAATGGAAATCCGCTTTGACAATTTCCTTATCGAAGATAGTGATAATAACGCTTTAAACTTGACACAGCTTACTGATATTACTACTAAAAACGGCTGCGTTACGATTGACAGTAATGACGCTTTTGATATCGTTTCCGCTGTTACTATGAGTGACGCTGTAGATGCTGTTTTTACTGTCTTAAAACACGGCAAAAACGGTAATATTTACAATATGTCAGGGCAAGCTGTTTCTGTTTATTATGTTAAATCTTTTATTTACGAAACATTGTGTAAATATGGGATTAAGCTTGATTTCACCAAAAGTGATACTTTAAAGAACAAATCCTACCGTGTACTTGATAACGGCAAGTTGCAAGCTCTCGGCTTCTCCCCTGTGTGCGATTTTGAAACCCAACTTTTCTATACTCTGCACGGTCTGCTACCTGAAAAATATGACATTGTTAATAATAAAATTAACAGCTCATACTGCGGAAAACTCCAATATATTAGAGATATGGAGTTAGAACTGTTGCGTGAAATCGACAGAATATGCCGCAGAAACAACATCCAATACTTTCTTTCGGGCGGTACGATGCTCGGTGCGGTAAGACACAAGGGATTCATTCCGTGGGACGATGACGTTGACATCGCAATGCTCAGAGAGGACTACATTAAATTCAAAGAAGTGTGCAAAACCGAACTCCCACACAAGTATCAGTATCAGTCCTACACTAACAAGGACGGCTACCACTACTTTTTTGATAAAATCACTATTAAGGACACTTATTTTTCTACTAAATATTCTGATAAATTCGAGATGCTCAAGGGTATTTCTATGGACATATTCGTTTTTGATAAAACATCTGATAATAAGTTTTTCAGCAAACTGCATTTCAAAATGCTGATGGCTTTAAGACTTTTAATGAACGTCAGGTGGATAAATCATCCCAGAAAAGGTAAAAGCTATATGCTCTCAAAGCTACTGCTACCTGTACTACGCGTTTTTTCTATGGACACCTACAGTAAAATGTACGATAAGCTTTTACGCAAATACGAAAAGCGTAATACGTCCACTGTCCTGCCTCCTGCTACCGACCACAAGTGGCGTGGAGTTATGCCAAAAAGCTGGTTTGAAGCCGTGACAGATGCTCCGTTTGAAGATGTTATGTCATACATCCCGACAGGATATGACAACTACCTCAAACGCTGGTACTGTGAGGAATATATGGAATTACTTCCGCTCTGCGAGCGTACCGGCACTCACGATTATTATCGACTTGATATAGGAAACGAGCTTAGATGCTCTAATGAAAACGAATTTACTAAACACTACAACTACAAAGGCGAATTGCTATAAGGAGATTACTATGGTTTTTTCAGTTATTCTTGCAGGTGGCACAGGCAACCGTATGGGCAACACAGACAAGCCTAAACAGTTTTTGACCATCAAGGACAAACCTATTATTATACACACTGTTGAAAAGTTTCTCTCTCACCCTGATTTCGAAAAAGTCATTGTGCTCACACCTATGATGTGGATTGACCACACAAAGCGTATCATAAATCGCTATATCGGCGATTGTGATAAAATCGCAGTGATTGCAGGCGGTGACACAAGAAACGAAACTATTATGAATTCGATTAACTACATCGAGGAAAATTACACCCTTGATGATGACACTATTATTGTAACTCACGACAGTGTAAGACCGTTTGTCACCCACCGTATTATTACGGAAAATATTAAAGCCGCTAAAAAGTATGGTGCGTGCGATACTGTAATTCCTGCAACTGATACTATTGTTGAGAGCTTTGATGCTAACGTAATTTCTGCTATTCCGGAAAGAAAGAATATGTATCAAGGTCAGACTCCTCAGTCATTTAAAGCAAAGCAGTTAAGAGATATCTACAACTCTCTAACAAATGCTGAGCGTGATATTTTAACAGATGCCGCTAAAATTCTTGTAATGAAAGGCAAGGATGTTCACCTTGTACAAGGCGAAACTTACAACATTAAAATCACATACCCTTATGACCTGAAAATAGCAAAGTCACTCATAGAGGAAGAGGAAAATGATTAACACCATCTACAGGCTTTCTGCTCCAAGAAGATTTGAAATCGACTTTGAGGACATAAGCTTTTTAGACAACTGCATAGTCAGACCGACTCACCTGTCAATTTGTAACGCTGACCAGCGATACTATCAGGGCACTCGAGATGCCAAGGTTCTCAAAGAAAAGCTCCCTATGGCTCTTATTCACGAGGGTGTCGGCGAAGTAGTTTACGATAAAAGCGGTACATTCAAACCTAAAGACAAGGTGGTTATGATACCCAACATTCCCACAACTGAGGATGATATAATCGCAGAAAATTACCGCGAGAGCAGTAAATTCTGTGCTAGCTCGACTGACGGCTTTATGCAGGAATTAGTCGAAATCCCACCCTCAAGACTTGTGAAACTCCCTGACAATATTAACCTCGATGTTGCTGCTTTCACTGAAATTATCAGCGTCAGTGTTCATGCGATATCTCGTTTCGAGTGTATTGCTCATAAAAGACGCGATGCAATCGGCGTTTGGGGCGACGGCAATCTCGCGTTTATCACATCGCTTTTCTTAAAGAAGCTGTACCCTGACACAAAGGTTTATGTATTTGGTATCAATCGCGACAAGTTAAACGATTTTTCATTTGCTGACGAAACTTACCTTACAACAGAAATTCCGAGTGGCCTCAGGATTGACCACGCATTCGAATGTGTCGGAGCAGGTGGCTCCCCTGTTGCTATTGAACAGATTATTTCCTATATTCGCCCTGAGGGCACAATCGCAATTATGGGTGTTTCGGAGTATCCTGTCCCTGTCAACACAAGAATGATTCTTGAAAAGGGACTAAGAATGTTTGGAACCAGCCGAAGCGGTAGAGCTGACTTTGAAAAAACTGTCGAGATGTATTCTAAACACCCTGAAATCGTGAGATTTCTCACTCACATCATCGGCAATGTTGTCGAAGTGAACAGCTTTGCTGATATGACAAAAGCTTTTGAGCTCGACACAAGAAAAGCTTTCGGCAAAACAATTATGCACTGGAACCTGTAACCGAATAAACTTAACATACTTTCAAGAGGCATATCCGAAAATTTTGGATATGCCTCAGCTTTTGATTGACAAGCATCAACTACTTTGTTATAATACTAAAGGTCGAAACGGTTTTTTCGACTTTATCGGGATTAAGCTGAAAGTAAGATTCATCTGAATGAAAGCAAGCTCCCGTTCGGTGGCTCTAGCCGTGTAAAATTTATAGAGCGAAACTCTTAATATGCGGATATGGCGGAATTGGTAATGTAGCGACCGCTGCCGGTGGCAGATTAAGGGAGCGAAATGCTGTGTGAAATAACGAGTTATGACGAACACTTTAGTGTGAAGTCAAAACGACTATATTTCAGACCGGACGACGCGTAGCGTCTGCCCTCTCCGTTATAGCTTAGCTGAGTTTTCTTTCACAATTAAATAAATACATGCGGATATGGCGGAATTAGCAGGCACGTATGGTTCTGTCTACGCCCCCTCGGTGTACTTTCAAATTAAGTTCACCATCCTGCATAAACTAATGTGGATTAAGCAAAACGCTCCACCTCGGACACTTAGGCCGTGTAAAATTTACGGAGTTAAAATTTAATATGCACCTGTGGCGGAATTGGCAGACGCGTATGGTTCAGGTCCATATCTTTTCACGAAGGTGCAGGTTCAAGTCCTGTCAGGTGCACCAAACAGTATAAATCCGAACTTTTCTCTTGTTGGAGATGGGTTCGGATTTATTGTTTTTGAGGAGTATCCTAATTTTAATACTAAAAAAGCACTGTAATTCACCTTGTCAAAAGGTTATAATATGATATAATTTTAATATAAAATATTATGATTCTACGACTTTAGGTGAATATATGTATTCTAATTATTTTTTGGTTAATAACGAATTTTTAAATGATTTTGAAGAACCTGAAAGGCTAATACTGAGTGACTTTGCATACTCACTATATACAGAATTACGACGAACCAAATCAAATTTACTCTCTAAAGAGAATTATTTGAAATCCAATAGAACAAAATATTCTGTTGTTTACTTATACTGTCCTAAGTGCAAAACCGCAGGATTTACTGTCTGTCGAGGAATTAAGCAGGCAAACGAATTAAAATACTGCGCTCATTGTGGAGAGACTAACATTACTCATCGTTATCAAGAAGGTATAAAGAAAATTGGAAAACTAATTATGTTAAGCAAAAATCCTAAACAAAGTGACGAAGATTTATCTTTATCACTTAATCAACAACTTTGCGTGCAATTATGTTCTGTTTACGAAGTGTACTTAAGAGAATTCTATGCTGATATCTTAAATACAAAGTTCGTAAAATCAGGACAATCTCTCTATGATAAATTTGTAGCAGACTGTAAAAATGATTTTTTAAATCCTGGCAAAACGAACGATCGACTAAAAAAAGAAATAAGTATAAACTATAAAGAGGTCATTGGTAAAGAGCGATATAAGACATTATTGCTTTTATCTGAATATAGAAATGTGATTGTACATAATAATGGCATATGTGATACTAAATTTATCAACCAACATCCAGAAATTCCAAAACACACTCAAATCTTTCCACAGTTGGATACAATTTTAACGTTTTTCTGTTGTATGGGACAAGCTGTAACTCTTTTAGATGCAGAATATCAAAAAGCCTTAAAAGCACAAGCTGTTTCTTCAATAACCGAAAAAATTAGACTTGGAGAAATAAAACAAGAAAACACTTAATAAACTTACACGGGTCGTAGAGTATCACTCTACGACCCGTGTTTTTTGATATCATACATCATTTAATCGCCTTGTGGTGGCGTTTTTTGCTCCTTGCCTGACTTGTACTCTTCTAGGTATTCTTTGCCCTCTTCTGTCGCATAAAAATCTTGAATATCGGGCAAGAAACATTTTACAATTGCTTCTAATTCATAATCTGGGATATCCCATTTGCCTCGTTTCATAAGGCATCACGGAAATCTTGAGATTATGTCGGTATCACTCCTTTACATCTTCATTTGCATTTCATTACTTTCGTAATCTTTTTGTTGTTTTCTTCTATAGCGTTTACGTTCACGGACAAATTTCGGCTTTTGTTTATCATTGTCATCGGTTTCTCCTATCGTTGTAATATCAGCAGCAAGATGCAAAGCATCGATGGTAATATCGCTCCAATCCCTGCCCACTTGAGTTTCAGTTTCCACGGAGATAAATCCCTCGCTTTCAGATTCTGTGTCAAAGTGTTCAGTTCCTGTTGTATCATATCCTTCAATCTTTCCGATTGTTTGAGTGATTCCAACTCCACCGTGGAACGGGTTAATTTGCTCTGGTCTTGTATCGTATCTACTATACTGCTTTTCTTGTCTATCGCTATGCCTTCTACTAATTCCATCATCACTTCTGGTGTAGGTAGCTTTGATATCAAATCCGTATTTTTTACAATGGTCTGACCAGTCAGGCTTATGTGCTTTGCTAACAGGTTGTACTGTTCCGCTTTCAATGCTACACAAGTCGGTTGTATAGGTTCTGTCAGAGTTTCGACTGTTTGCTCTGTTAGTTCTTCTATTGGATTCAGTTGTTTCAAATTTTGCATATTCATCATATAATTCCTCCATATTCGTCTTTAAGTATTTTTTATCAAGGAGCTTGTTGTCCCTGAAAGATTGTCCTTGCGGTGTAGTGTAGGTTATGTATTTGTATCTATCTATCCACTTTACTCCGTAGCCAAGTGTTTTCATTCTCTCTATAAATTCTTTTTTCGTTCTGCTATGTGCTACGGCATAATCTATGGCATTTGTAAGTTTTATCTTTCTACTACTACCTTTTATGGCTGCTCTGTACTCTCTTTGGTTAATAGATTTCTGTTTTGGTTTCTCGTATGGTTTAAGTATCTCAAGTCCATACTGCTGACATATTTCATCAGACTTATGTCGCAGATTTTCAAGTTCAGCTTCACCTATCTGTATTTTGTGACCTGTTTCACAGTTTACTGAGTTCACAACAAAGTGATTATGCCAATGATCACAGTCTATATGTGTTGCGACTACCACTTCAAAATCATCGAAAAGCTGTGCTGTCTTTAACCCTATTTCATGTATTTGTTGTGGGGTGATACCACAGTTTGGTTTAAATGATTGCACATACTGTTTGAAGAATACTCCTTTAGCTTTATTGTATCTATGCTTAGTAGCCATAAATTCATCGTAAGCGAACTCAGCCACACAGTTCACTCCGCTTACTAATTTTACGTTATCTAAGGTTGTTTTCTTATCTTGCATTACATAATCAAGAACTCTTTTCATTGCGGTAGCTGTTTGTGTTTTTTCAGGTATTGCTGTGAAGGTCGCCATCACTTACACCTCCTGACAATCTCATTGAGGAGCGTAAGCACCTGAGCGTATTGCTCTTTTATTTCTTTCAAATCAGGACAAGTTATTCGTCCCATATTGCAAAGGGTAGTAAGCTGATTGATATTTCTACCTATTGCTTTTTGACCTTTGAGAACTTCATCGAGTCCTTCTATTACCGTAACCTTTTTACCCAGAGCAGAGGTAGTTACAAACTCGGTGAAGTTCATCTTAGCTTTTTCAGCCTTTAGTTTGATTTTTTTGTGATCGCTTTCTCTGAATCTCAGAGCTACAATCTTTGATTTTTTGTCTGTCTTAATCATCCTTTCTCTGCACAATTAAGTGCTTATTTATGCATTGGGGTTCGGGGTTCACCCCGACAAGCGTTTGTATCGTCGCCCTATTTCGGGTCGGCGTATATACAAACAATATGCTTGCCTATCTCTGCGAGATAGCATTTTTCAACATCTAAGCATTACAATCATAAAAACCACCACCTTTCTAAAAAAACAAAAAGTCTTCTAGTAAAGCATCAGAAAACCTTTTACTCTGTTCTTCACTACAAGACTTTATTAGTTAGATTCTAATTGTAAACGCTTTATTCAAGCGTGCTATGTTTATTAAATTTTCTTGCCCTTTTTAAAGGGTTGATTTTATGTTAAAGGAAAAGCTTTTATTAGTCAATACATTTTTGAATTTGTTTACAATTTGTTAGCATTTATTGGTAATTATTATTGTTATATAGTTTTACTGATATTTATTATTCTGCTAA
Organism: Ruminococcus sp.; assembly: GCA_017473955.1. GTDB lineage: Bacteria > Bacillota > Clostridia > Oscillospirales > Acutalibacteraceae > Ruminococcoides. The sequence goes on from JAFUIK010000033.1 coordinate 36,947, forward strand.
AATAATATTGAAAAGTACAGAAAAAAACGCACCGTAAACAAAGCAACTTCAGTGCTCACTCTAACACAAAGCTTTAACAATTTCTCAAATTTCCGCTGTGTTGGTTTCAATCTTTCAAGTGGATATTTTCTTTAGTTTCAGATTATCTTTTCATATGCTTTGATTTTCGCTCTTACAGACAGAAAAACAGAGTATAGATGTACAAGTACATCCATACTCTAATCTTTGGTTACAGTGGGTCAGATTTTGATGTGATTATCCATAGCAGAAGTAAATGTTATACTCTCCGTCTGATTGCTTTTCAGCGTAGCAGTTAAAGCTTATCTGGGTGTAATTCGTTGCGTATCCATCTAGTGCAAGTATTGAATCTATGTCTGCATCTAAGCCTGATACTGTCCTACTCAGCTGTTCTTCGTATGTACGATTTGCTGTCGTGTTTAGGCAACCTTGATATGCGAACAACCAACCGCTGTTGCTTGTGTTGAGCGTTGAATCGTATACCATACCTTTGCTTTGATTGTGGCTGATTATGTAGCTCACTATGTTCTGAATATCTTGTTCATTGTTACTGGAGTTTGGTTCTTGTTTAACTGATTCTTGTTTTGCTTTTTCTGTTAGTTTTTGCGTCGGCTTAGTTGTTGGTTCAGATGCTGATTTTTGAGTTATCTTTTGAGCTTGTGCAGTAGCTTTGGTTTCTTCTGCTCGCTCTATGATTTCAGCTTCATTTTTCTGTTCTATTTTGGTTGTAGCAATTACTGTTTCAACTTCAGTTGGTTCTGTAGATTTCTCTGTTACTGCTACTGTTTCTCTGACAGTTTCTTTTGCTTGCGTTTCAACGATTGCTGTTGGTGTGATTTCATCAGGTGTAGCTTTTATTGTATCACTGTTGCTGTTACACGCCGTGAGCACGATCAGGCTGAATATTAGTGTGCATAGAATTCTCTTTTTCATATTTCGTCACCTCTATAATTTTCAACTTCTATCATTATTTTTGTTGCTATTATGAATCCTTGTGCGAACATATCTCGCTCCAAACAACCGTACAGTTCACTGTAGGCATCTTTGAATTTTTCAAATGTTTCTTTTTGCTTTTGCGTGAGTGTAGGGTTTAGCTCTTCTTCATATTGACAGACTAGATTTTGAAGTTTATCTACTTTCGAACCTCGACTGACATCTCTGTCGCACGGACTTACGTTTCCATAATACAAATCTTCGAGTATGCTCATCTAACCACCTCACATAGCAAGAGAGCGACCCTCTTCGATGCTAATCGATAGAGAATCGCTCTCGTTTTTATTTTCTTATTATGTTTTAGTTTCTCTCTGACTTTTTGTGCCATCATAGCACCTCCTTTGCAACACAAACATATACTACACAACTTTTCATAAGTCCAGATAAATATTCATAGCAAAAGAAAAAGGCAGAGATTTCTCTCTGCCACTCAGTATTATTCATCGAACTGTAAAATTTGGGTTTTATCTAACTTATACAAGCTTTTGTTTTTCACCATTTTATAAAGATTTATTTTATTCTCTTCGCAATAATCATAGATTTCTTTTTCAAACTCTGTTTTCGCCATACAGCCTAGAATCACAGAACGAGGTCGCACCATATCACGTAATGCTCCTTTGTTTTCTGTGTTCCAATTAATGCCACAAGCTCCTTTATCTTGTATTATTCTCCACTCTTTCTCATAACTCCATTCAGGAGATTTTGAAATAAGACTTTTTATAAACACACTTTTAGTATCAGTATCAATTGTATTAGGATTAATTGATCGAATACTTGATCTTTCACTAGAATATATCACCGGGACTGGAGAAAAGCCTAATTGTTTATTAATACTCAGCAACTCATACTCTACACAAATCCCACAGTGATTATTAGCGTAATGTGACCACATCAATAAAGAATCATCTAACTCACTCAAACAAAAAACACCTATTGTTGTTTTCATTTTTTCGAAATTAGCTCGTAATTTACGGAGTCCTTTGGATATTTTTTGATTTAGCATACGCCATTTAGAACTTCCTTTTCGAAACTCTCGTTTATTAGGTATTAATTCTAAAGTGTTTTGAAAAACTTGATTATCATCAATTAATATATCGCAATCAAATACATCATTAAAATTACATGGAGCTGAAAACCATATCTTATTCGCCTTAAGATTTTCAATCGTCCTGTTGCTATCACCACAATACTTGTATAGAAAGGCTGGTGCACAACATGTATAGTAATATCCGATTTTTTCGAATATACTATCATTCGTATTTTGTCTATTAACTAAACTTGTTATTAGTTGTGTATGTAGTTCATTTTTCCAATCATCTGTGTATACTTCATTATCAATCATGTGTTTTACCTCAATATTCTTTCCAAAATGGAATTAGTAAATCAGCAAATATCTTTTAAACTCTTTATTCACTTTTCAGAAATCTCCAACCATTTTATGAAAAGTTATCTTATTAACCTCATTTATCTATTCTTTAGTTTGTTACAGATTTATACCATTCATTTGCCTTAACATAATAATCTTTAATATCCGTTATGGCTTCTCTATCCAATTCGTTGGACCAGTTTTTATGATTAGCCGAAAAGTCAAAAAACTTAATTGCGTTATCATAATAAGAGGAAAAATGGGGGTTATTATTCATTTTATTTATACAGTCTTTTAGATTGTATTTATTAAAATAAGAGGATTCTCTCCAGTATCTCGCCCAATCTAACATCATTGGACTAAGAAACTCTTTGTTCTTTTCTTTAATGTGGGCTAAATACGGAATGAAATAATCGTTGTACACAGGGTGCGAGTTGTTAAAACTTTTTCCAAATGCAATCCCGATGGCATTCTGTGCAGTTTCACCTCTTGCAGCTTCGACCAATGGTGAACCTAAGTATATTGATTTATAAGGATTCATAACAGCCAAACCAGTTGAAACACATCCTCTTAACGGAATACCAGCAACAATTGCTTGGCAGAAAAAATCCATACATGTTTGTAAAAAAGATAGATATATATGGTGTCTATCATACATTATTGGATATTGCTCTGTTCCAATTTCACCAAGCAAGAGAGGATACGGCTCGTATTTCTGATCTCTAAGCCAAAAAGGTCTTTTACTTAGTTGATAATTAACATAAATTAAGAATGTATCGCTAAAATGACATACATTGATATATCCGTTAGCATCTGCGATTAATACATTTTGTTTCCAATCATTTGACACTGGTGCTGGTACTACACTACCAGCTATGCTTTCTTGACCATCCATCGTAGATTTTTGTTTGTCAACTAAATCAAGCAGTTTATTATATAAATCAAGGACCACTTGATTTCCGTTAGACTCTACAAAATTTGAGAATCCTAAAATATCAAAAAGAGCCATTGAATAAACCTGTTCTTTGCAACAGATCTCCTCCATATATTCATCAAATTCCGACTGTGATTTTAGAGGTCTTTCAAAATCTGGTGGTGGATTGATTGTAGTGCTCATTAACTAGTCAACTCCTGATACATCTTCATAAGCTCAGCTACGATTGCTGACTCGGAGAGGTCTTTTTTGAAGCCGTAGGCACGCATCACTGCTTTGTCGTTTGCCTGGTGAGCTTTGCGTAGCTCTGGTGGCATAGTAAGCTCGTCGTAGAGGTCAGCTAAAGAACAGTCAGGATACAGCTCTCTTGCTTCAAGAATAGCCTGTGCTGTCTTTTCGATTTCTGCCTTTTGCTGTTCTGTTGGCTCAGGCCAAGGAAAATTGTTGTAGACAATTTTTGCTGAATAGTCGTATCGAGTTTCCAGTCTTCCGCATACCGATCTCATCCACGCCATGTGAACATTTGAAGTTAACACTCCAAAGTGATATCTATTAGCATTTGGAATTAATTGCAGCTTGTTGCTACATATCACGTCTGGAGTTAGAAACCCAACAGGAACATATCTTCTATTTTCTGAAGAAACTTCTGGAATTGCTATAAAATTGGTGGTAGGTTGTCGGTTTTCCGTAAAAACTGACGGAAAGTTTGCCCACTTTCTTGTCGCTGCCTTTTTACTCTTCTCTCTAAATTTTCTTACTTTCTCAATACGATCAATAACTGCTGGCATTTCTCTAAGTAACTTAGGAGAAGTTTCTGCAAGCCACAAGCAATATCGTCTCTTTCCTTTAATGAATTCTTCACCACCAAGAAATAGTTTTATAACTTCTATCGCTTTAGGTTCCTGTTCCAAAAAAGAACTATACTCATTCTCAGTGATAATTAAATTACCTCCGTCTGTAGGTTGACTACCCTTACTCATAATTGGGACTGAGCAAATCGGCTTGATTCGGCTTTCTATAAAAACATTATCAGCATCGACTAGATAAGCATTTATGTTTTTGGCAATGCTAAACCTATCGTTTTCATATAGGATCTTTGATTTATTATTTAGTGATACACTAAAACCTACAATAACACAATGAACATGGGCTTTTTGAGAAGCTTCACTATCCCATCTAAAAGTTCTATATGCAAAATCAATATGAACATTATATTTTTCGTAGAGAGGTTTCCATATTACTGCCACTTGCTCACCTTGAGTAATACTATTAGTTGACACAAAAGCACAACTAATAGTTGTTCCTATAATATAATTACAAGCTTTAAAATACCATCCTGCAACATAATCCATATTTTTGGCTGTTTCACTGGTTGTAAATGTTAGATCGGTTTTTTGCTCACTACTTTGATATGCATAGCCTACAAAAGGTGGATTACCCATAATGTAATTGAGCTTTTCTTTTGGTACTACCTCTTCCCAATCGATACGCAGGGCATTGGCTTCGATGATATTAGCGTAGGATTTAAGAGGTAAGAAGTTCAGGCTCTTGTGAACGATGCTCTCGGTTTCTTTCATCATCTGGGATTCAGCTATCCACAGAGCTGTTTTCGCTACAGTTACAGCGAAGTCGTTAATCTCAATTCCGTAGAACTGACCGATTGATACACGGATAACATCACCTGTATCAAATACAATCTGGTCACCAAGAACTGTCTTCAATGCTTCGTTTTCAAGACGTCTGAGTGAAATATATGTTTCTGTCAAAAAGTTTCCTGAACCACAGGCAGGGTCTAAGAATGTAAGGCTTGCGAGCTTATTACGATACTCGTCAATCTTCTTCTCTCTTGTTTTTGCACTTTTAATCTCTTTAATTTCAGCTAGCTCATCTCTGAGTTCATCAAGGAACAATGGGTCTATTACCTTGTGGATATTCTCGATGGAAGTGTAGTGCATACCGCCACTACGTCTTGTTTCAGGATTGAGCGTAGACTCAAACACAGCACCGAAAATTGTAGGGCTGATGTCAGACCAATCAAATTCTGCACTGGCATTTTTTAAGAGTATCTCACGGATTTTATCATTGAATTGTGGGATTTCAATATCACTGCTAGCAAATAAACCACCGTTTACATAAGGGAACTGTGTGAGTAGCTCGTCTTCATAAGCATCACGGTCTTCATCCTTGGTATCAAGGATTCTGAAAAGCTCGATAAGAGCTCTACGCATATCACGAGCAGGGAAAGAATTTATATAATTATGGAACTTGTTGTGACCACCGAAAACTCCTGCGTCCTCTGCATAAAGGCAGAATACAAGACGGACACAGAGCATATTAAGACTCTGCAAAGTTTTAGGGTCTTCAGGGTTATGATACTGCTTTAAGATTTCGTCATAAAGCACGCCTACAAGCTTACCCGCTTTTACGGAAACTTCCATTTCACGATGGATGTTCTCGTCACCTGTATCTACTAAAAACTGTAATCTGTAGTACTCTTTAGGAAGGTTTTTAAGCAGAATAAGCTCAGGCTCAGAGTTAGGCTTCTCCATATCATAAACCAGAATCTGTTCAAAGTTGCACGCAACTATCCAACGTGGACGCTGACTGTATGGCAGAGCTGCAGAATAACGGCGAGCCTGCTCAAAAGGTGTGAGTAATGTGCCATCAGACTGTTTTATTGGTTTCTGCAAATCCTTGCCTTTACCTTTTTGCTCAATAAGCACGTGAGTAGCAGGGATATATGCATCAATAAAGCTTGTGTGGTCAAGCTTTACCTGTTCTTCAAAGGTGATGAACTGCTCCGGGTGGGAAACACCAAGAACATCCTGCAACAGTGAGAGCCAGAACTTCTGACTTTCGCCTTTCTCGTAGCCCTTGTCCTTCCAATATTCTGCAAATTCCTTAGCCGCTAAACGACGTTCTGTGTCTTTCATAATCCGTAATCCTTACCTGTGTTTTTTAATAAGTAAATCTGTTTTTATTATACAACTTGGAGTAGACAAAATCAATGTATAAACGAAAGTGCGATTTAACAATGGTGATGTTTATAAAAACTATTTAATTTATAAACAAGCTCCTGTGAAAACAATGGCAAGAAACTATCTGATGTTTCATACAATGGATCCGACTATGGCTATTGAGAACCTAAAAGAAATATATAAACAAAAAAGTTAATTATATATGTTACAATATCCATAACAAAACAGAATTGCGTAACAATTCAGTATGAGTGTTCAAAACTGATTCACGTTTTGAACACTTTATTATATTGTTAAACGAAAAAACAACGGCAGGGATTCACCTTGCCGTTGTACTTTTATGCACGAACATTATTTATATTCACTTAGTTAACTCGTTCAGGTCACATGATAAAACTGAACAAATTTTCAAAAGAATTTCAAACTTCGGTTCAGTATCGCCTTTCTCCCACCTGATTACAGACACTCTTTCTACTCCGAGCTTATCTGCAAACTCTTTCATTGTCAGTCCTTTTGATTCTCTCAAATGTTTAATATTTTCTCCTAAACTCATAATATCGACCCCTAAATGATAATGAATAATTTATTACTGCAACATCGTTTGCCACTCATACTTTTCTATACTTTTTTCTAAATCTGCTTTAAGATTCAGCATTTGTTGATTCTCCGGTTCTATTTGTAATACATAATTAATTCTCCCTATAAGAGAACTATAGTAGCTATATACTGATTCATATTCGCTATCTTTCAAGTGTTTAAAAGCATCTAGCACACCATATTTTGTGACATAGTGAATCTCTTGGCGAAGCTTTCTACGATAATCAGACGATACTCTCGCCCTTTCATTTACGACCAAACGTGTAACTTCCTGACGATTAGTGTTCGTAATAAAATGTGTTTTATTTTGATTGATTTCAAAGCCCATATTTTCAAGCAACGCTTTCGCCTTTAAATACGCAGGATAAACTGAACTATCACCCGAAACAGTAATATCATCACAATATCGTGTATAAGAAAAGCTCCGCTTTTCACACCATTTTCCAAAATAATCATCGAAACTTTTCATCACTATATTTGATAACGCAGGAGAAGTTGGTGCACCCTGTGGCAGTACATCCTGATGACAGCATAGCATTGTCAGAATTGTACCAATCTGTTTTGGATAACGGCAAGTATTAAACACGCTACTATAGACCTGAGTAAAAGTTATACTGTCAAAAAAGTGGCGCAAATCCATTTTCAAAAGATACTTTTCACCACAATGAGGCTTTGCATTATCAATAAGTTTTGCTCCTTTGTGATATGCTGTAGCGTATTTTGAAACAGGTATTTTATATAGAATTTCTTTGAGTATTATGTTTTGGATAGCTTTTAATCTTGTTCTAGGCGAGTATAAAACTCGAATATCTCCATTGGATTTTTTAATATTGATTTGTTTGTAATTCTGATCACAATTTCGAATAAGTGAAAACAGATTTTTTCTGCCAATTGCAAACATATCACTCAACTGATAAGTATCGTAAATAAATGGTACTGTATTCGTACTGGAAAAATCCAGAACCATTTCTACGGCTTCCATTAAACCGATTTTGCTTACCATATTCATATCACATTCAAAAAACTCAACAGTTTCATTTACAACTTTCATAAATACCTCTTAATAAAAAACTGCTCTTTCACAATACAAAATGTCCAAACACAAGCGGATGTGACTTCTGAATCATAAAATGATTTCTTAGTCATAGGAGCGTTGTTTGGTACGAACATTCTAAGGAATGTTCTATCTCAATTTAAAATTAACAGAACAGCGACTCGCTGTCCCCTCTTAAAACGATTTTAAGATGTGCGCTATTGTGAAAGAGCAGATATTCTATACTAGAACTATATCATATCCTCTTTTCAGTTTCAATATAGCATTTATTATGTACTATTTTCAACCCATAGTATTTTATACAATGTATCTATCAAATTGATACAAAGGGGTGCTATATCATAAACAAATCAGTAACACAAACAGGCTTTGATACAATAGACAGCACTATAGGCGGTTTTCATAATGGAGATTTAATCTTTTTGTGTTCTCGACCTGAAATTGATAAGACAAGCTTTGCTTTAAATATTGCCAAAAACATATTAGATAGAGCACATAGAAAACTGTTGAATTTTGTAATATCAGGTAGTAAGATTGTAATAAAGGAGAGTAATACTATTAGTTCCCCCTACATATTATGGGTTGTTTTTACCCCACACTTTCTAGTAATATATAAATAATAAATAACCTATTGTTTGGTAAAAATATTTAGATTTAGGCGGTGCAATATTATGAAATCAATTTATGTACTTACAGTAGAAACAAATCTCACTAAAATGCTTAGAGGTAATTGTGAAGCTAAGGTATACGAAAAGGACATAAAAGTTTTTGCAGATTTTGAATCAGCAAAAACAGGTATGCGTTCTATAATCAAAGAATTTGCAACAACAAAAAACGAAATCTTTGACGGCAACGGAAGCATTATCGGTTTTGACGAAGAATTTGAATATGCTGTTGAAGAAGCTAAATTTTTCGATTATTCAGAAAGTGCTTTTGAATATATAAACAACATTCCTCAGATATTAAAATCATATTTCTTGGGAGATGAAGTTTCTTTCAGTGGTATATTTTACGAGGAATTCCTAACTTGCGATTTTGAAATAAGCGCTGATTGTTCAGGATGGAGCGATATACCTCTAAAGCTCACAGGAGAATTTTGTCTGCCTTTCAGATTGTATGGTAATTTTAATCCTCCTTTAATGCAGATTAACACCTTTGATATGAGCGACCCTGACAAAACATATGTAATAAGAATCCGCAGTGCTTGCGAGGAGTGGGACCAGCCTGCTTTCATTTATCTTGAACTGCGTAAGGTTAATGTAGAATAATTTTAATTATTGGAGGTTAATATGTGTAACACAACAAAAGAAACAAAAGAATTTTTTATGTTTTCGTATTTTGGTATTTTACCTAAAGGGATATTCAAAGAAAAAAAGAATAACGGAGAGTTTTCTGAATTTCAAAAATATGAAGACTATGTAGCTTACAAATGTTCTTATCGTGCTTATCTTGATGTTTGCAGAACAATCAAATATTCCGTTTCATCCACAATAATATATAAAAATAAAGATAGTATCAAAAAATATGACGGCTACATAAAACTAAAAGAGGCATTTATAAATTATGAAATAAATCTTATTTTAGAGAACCTTGAATCTTTGTTAACAAAAGATAATTATGATACTGAGCACAATTCATTGTGTACTAAAATGTTGTTCAAAAATAACAATGAAGTTGAGTCTAAACTTTTAGATAACATTAAAGATGGTGAGTATAAAAACAAAACAAGTAAAGCTTTTAAAGATTTCTATTTATTTAAAACCAATGAAGAATTAGATGAAGTATTTAAATATGGTATGGCTCAGAAATGGCTTAATATGACCATCAAAAATCTTCTATTAGCCGAAGATATGTTTAATGGTTGTACAGGCTATGGAAATATTCTCAAAGAAAACAGAGCGAAATTTCACGTTCCTGTTGATAAGAATATACTCAATGCAGCTAAAAGTTTAGGTATTAATAAAATTCTTGGCAAAACCTATTCTATCGAAGGATGGAGCAATTGGGAGGAACCCACCTACACCGAGTTTATTAGATTATTGAAAGACAAATTACAAAAAACATCTATGTTAGACTGGGAACATTCAGCTTGGATGGAATACGCTGAATAAATATAAATTCAGGAGAATCAATACTATGAAAAATAATATTTTTGAATATAAACAAATAGTAAACTCATTGACTGATGAGTGGGACGAAATGAATAGTAGCCTATATTATAGATGGAGCAAAGATAATACAAAATACTTTAAAAAACTCATTAGAAAGACTCATAAATTTTTCCTGCCTTACTGTGGTAAAGGAACACTTCCTAAAGAATCAATCAGTATTTTGCTATTAATGAATCAATTCATTAATTTTTATGATACTGCAAATAACTTTGAAATAAATATAAGTGATTTTCAAAGGATAACAAAAGGACTTATTAATGCAATAATATCGGAAGATAATGATTATTTATATAAACAAGGAAAGTTTTATGTTTTGATAGATAGTAGTAATACTATTTTTGATATCAACAATTTTTCGATTGGTTTAGATTTTTGTTTAGATATAGATTTTGATCTTGATGATTTTGAAGATGACTGTTGATATTTTTGCCTTGAGGTGATCATATGTGTGCTATGCAACCTAAAAAGTTATTGATTATGAATATCCTTGATATTCTGAAAAAGTATACTGACGAAAACCACAGGTTAAGTCAGAAAGAAATCGAGGAAATTCTCCTAAACGAATATGAGATGAAAACTGACAGAAAAACTGTCAAACGCAATCTGATGAATCTTATCGAGTTCGGTTATGACCTTGAATACAGCGAATCGCTCAGAGTTTATAAGAACAAAGATGGTAAAGATGAAAAAAGCTACATTCTCTCTGACTTTTATCTCAATCGTGAGTTCAGCGACAGTGAACTAAGATTGCTTATTGATAGTGTGCTATTTTCAAAGCATATTCCCTACTCCCAGTGCAAAGAGCTTGTTGAAAAACTCGAAGGACTTTCTAACATTTACTTTAAATCCAAGGTAAAGCACATCTGCAATCTGCCCGATAATCAACCTTCAAACAGCCAGCTCTTCTACACAATAGAAATCCTCGACGAAGCAATCAGTAAAGGGCGTCAGGTTTCTTTTACATACAACCACTTTGATATAGACAAAAAACTCCACCCGAATACAACTTCAGATGGAGTTCAGCGCAAATACATAATAAATCCGTATCAGATTGTCGCAACAAACGGCAGATACTATCTTATCTGTAACTACGATAAATATGACGATGTTTCAAACTACAGACTTGACAGAATCACCGACATAAAGCTACTCGACACTCCCGCTAAGTCCAAAAGAAAAGTCAAGGGTATCGAAAACGGATTGGATTTACCAAAGCACCTTGCCGAAAACCTCTATATGTTTTCAGGTGAAAGTGTAGTAGTAAAATTCATCGCTAAAAGATATATCTTAAACGATGTCATCGACTGGTTCGGAAAAGACATAAAATTTTCTGATGCAACTGATGACGAAGTGACGGTTACTGTTAAGGTGAATCAAATCGCAATGAAAATGTGGGCATTAAAATACTCACGACACATCAGAGTGATTTCTCCACAATCACTCGTCGATAAAATTAAAGAAGACATCAAATTTGCGATGAAAAATTATGAGGGGTAAATTATGGATAAAGATATAGAAAAATTCACAACGCTTGAAGAGCTATTCAATAAATGGAGAACAGAAAAAGGACACGAATTCTTTTGCAAAGACGGATTTATTGATGAAGATACCTTTAAAAAACAAGAGAAAAAAATCCTCTTTATAGCAAAAGAATCTAACATTTCTGTGGATGATTATAAGGAAGATTATTACTGGCTTCAAAGTGTTGTCCACGGAGATAGCGTTCCTAAAATATCATCAAGGCGTATTCTGATAATGACAAACGCTTTGTTTAGTGATGACTTTGACACAGTAAAAAAAGACCCTAAAGGTTATAATATCTTAGAAAAAATAGCTTATATGAACATCAACAAGTGCGGTGGTGGTAGCAGATCAAAAGATAATGAACTCGAAGAATATGCTAAAACGTACAAAGAATATATAGAAAAAGAAATCAATATAATCAATCCTGACCTAATAGTGTGTGGCAGTAGTATAGTACATAATATTGTAGGCGGTATTGTAGAACGCAAGAATGATAGACCCTATTTAGTAGAAGTTTATCATCCAAGTTATTATCGTATTTCAGACAAAGAATACTTGAAGCGTTTCTATAATGAGTTAAAGAATATACAAAAAAACAAACAAAGACATAATTAAAGCCACCACAACTGTGACGGCTTTTTCTATGTGCGTAGTATTAACTTTACTAATCGTAAAGTTCGATTTTCGACAGAAAGATTCGTGGATTATACACCACAGCCCTGTCAGTATAGTCCTCCAGAAACCAGAAGTGTTCTATCATCGGCTGCATCATATTTGAATATAAATTTTCACTTTTACAGCTATTTTCTTTTGCACATATCAGCACCGACATAGAGTTTAGCTTTTCAAAAACTTCGTCCCAAAATGTGCTAAAGAAAGCCTTTTTCCCTACAAATATAAAATCAGGCACCAAAAAGTATTCGAGCAGGTTTTCGGCTATATCAATCATACTATGGTCAAAACTGAAATCAAGACCGATAAGCAAATCATCACAATTTTCCCACAAATCTTCAGCTCTCAGTACACCATTGCTAACTAAAGAACAAAGCTTTTTCAGAGCGTCTATACCTTTGCTGTTTTTAGCATAGCAGATAGTTTCCACTATATCGAGCGCCGTATCCTCTATTGTCTTAACTTTAAACTTAACGCCGTATATAGGCTTTAGTTTTAAATCATCACAAATAGTAAGAAACATCTTAAGCGACTTAGTAGAACTATCATCACAAAAGGCTACAGATTTCACATCATAATGCTTTGCGTACCAGTATATTTCTACCGGTTCGTTTATGCTTAAGTATTTTTGATTAAAATTCAGGATATCTATCTGACTCAACCAAGGGTCACAAATATCAATGTTCATAAATAATCACTCCTGTTATCTTTATGACATAAGAATAACAGTTCTCGTGCCCTATAAACAGGTCATGCAATTGAAACCGACTGAAAACAAAAAAACATCTTATGTTTATCTTTGTTTTATGCGACTCAAATTTTGACACCAAAAACGACATAATTCACGTTGACAAAAGTGACATTACAAGTTAACATACGACAAACAAATACAAATTCTCAAAAGGGAGTGGTATGATGACTGGTGTAATTTATGCTCGATATTCGAGCGACAATCAACGTGAAGAATCCATCGAAGGTCAGTTGCGTGAATGTAAAGCATTTGCTCAAAGCAACGACATTCAAATAGTCGGTACATATATCGACCGTGCATTATCTGCTAAGACTGACAATCGTCCTGACTTTCAGCGTATGATTAAGGATAGTGCAAATGGTCTGTTTGATACTATCATTGTGTGGAAACTAGACCGCTTTGCTCGTAACCGTTATGACTCTGCACACTACAAAGCATTACTGCGTAAAAATGGTGTAAAAGTTATATCTGCAACCGAAATCATTTCCGATACTGCGGAAGGTGTTTTGCTGGAATCTTTGCTTGAAGGTCTGGCTGAATATTACTCCGCTGACCTTGCAGAGAAAGTCTTAAGAGGTCTTACCGAAAACGCTCTCAAGTGTAAATATAATGGTGGTACGCTTCCTATCGGTTACACCATAGATTCCGAGCAATTCTTCCAAGTTGATCCGCTTACTGCCCCTGCCGTATTACAAGCCTTCATATCTTATGCAGAGGGTGCGAGTATGCAAGAGGTTACCGACCAACTAAACATTAAAGGTATTCGTACTAAACGTGGCGGTAAAATTAGCATAAACAGCGTCACTCGTATGTTACACAACCGCAAGTACATCGGTGAATATAAATATCGAGATATTGTAAAACCAGGTGGTATCCCTGCTATTATTCCCGAAGACTTATTTGATAAAGTTCAGGAACGCATGGTTTTAAATAAAAAAGCTCCGGCTAAACATAAAGCCGAAGACGAATACTTGCTTACTACCAAACTTTTCTGTGGAAAGTGCCAATGTCTTATGGTTGGCGAAAGTGGCACAAGCCAAATGAAGAAAAAGGTACACCGCTATTACAAATGCGTTAGTGTTAAGAAACATCAAGGTTGCGATAAGAAAACCGTCAGAAAAGAATGGATTGAAGATTTAACTATCGCATTTATACGCACGATTGTGTTTGATGATGATTTTGTGTCTATGCTCTGCGAAACAGCAACAAGAGTACAGCAACAAGAAAACACCACCCTACCGCTACTAAAAAAGCAATAAAATGATAATCTTAAAAGAATAGAGAATCTTCTCAAAGCAATTCAGCAAGGTATTCTCACACCCTCCACCAAACAGCGTATGGAAGATTTAGAAAAACAGAAAACAGAACTGTCAATCCAAATCATAAAAGAAGAAATGACAAAACCTGTTATCTCTGCCGAGGAGATTGAAGCCTACTTCAACAGACTTCGCAAGTTGAATTTCAAAAAGATAGAACATCGCAGAAGATTAATAAATACCTTTATAAACAAAATTATTCTCTGGGATGATGGTAGAATCTATTTTGGATGCAACTACAAAGACTGCTCAAAAGAAATGACTTTTGCAGAACTCGAAGAAGCAAACGTCTTTAGTTCGGATATCAGTGCACTCGGTGCACCATCGTCGTCGCGGACCCAAAAGGTCTGCGACGATTTTTTAAATAGTCGCACGACCTTAATGTCGCTCCTCCTCTCCCCAAAATCTCAGATTTCGGGGACCCCCATTTTTACAGAAAAATCCGAACCCATTCTTATTTGAGATGAGTTCGGATTTATTATTTTTGAAGAGTAAAAAGCATTGCTTATAAACATTTCAACGATGCTATGGCGTTTCGTTATTTGTAAAAAATTTGCGATTTAACTATGTTTTCAAGCGGAGTTTATCCGTAACATAAGTATATGTTGTACTTCAAACAGATTAGCTGTAAAGCTCAATAAAGCACGTAGAAATCTTAACACTTTATCCATACACAACCGATTCACAACAACAGCAGTATAGTAAAAACAATTCAAAACAAAACTAACAAACAGTAAACAAAAACAGAGTATAGATGCAACAAGATATCTATACTCTGTTTTGTTTTGCTTTATTCTATCCTATTTTTAATCATTTAAGGTTACAAGCTAATATCCGCATTTGGATGGATTTTGTTATGACTCAGTGACAAAAATCTCTCCTATATTGTACGGATTGTCATAATGAGCCAAATATAGCTGAATAGCAGTTGCATCAATTATATTTAAACCATCGTTATTTACGTCGGCTGCCTGCTCGTCAAAAGTAGTTATTGAGAGATTTGCGAGTTTTTGCTGTATTGTAGTAGCGTCGATTATGTTTACTGTACCGTCGCTGTTAGCATCGCCAATCACATATCCTGTTTTGTTATCGTCAACAGTAGGCTCTTCTGTTGGTACTACAGTTGGAGTTGCTGTTGGAGCTATAGTAGGAGCTTCTGTTGGAGCTACAGTAGGTTCGGTGCTTTCTTCGGTTGGAAATTCTTCAGGTTCGATAACTTCAGGAGCAGTTATGGTAGTTCGGCTGATTTCTTCACCGCATACTGCACAATACTTAACTAACTCATAACTTGCTACATTCGTACAATCGGCATCATTTTCAAATATCTTTGCACTTACAAGGCTAGTATGCTGACAGCTTTCTAATGAAGAATTAGAAGAAGTAGAAATACTCCAACCACTTGTAGATGTCATATCAGGTGAAGAGAAGATGATGTAGCTAGAGTTCTTGATTGCCTCTGTAGATAATACAACGCTTCCACTGTAGTTAATATTTACTGTCTGACCTGTTTTTACCGATGTGCTTGATGTTAAAGTTTTTTGACCACTTGAAGAAGATGAGTTACCCATACCACGCTGACCTAATGCAAGCAAGGTAGCACCATTTATAGTCATTGTACCGTCGTGGTCTAAAGGTTCTCCGTCACCGGAAGTTGCACCCCAAACTACAATCTTACCTCCTAAGAAGTTCAATGCTCCGTTGGAGTCAACACCGTCTGAGTTAGCATTAACTACTATATCTCCACCATAGATGTTAATACTGTACGCGTTGGTGGTTGTTGTTCCAGAATGATTGCCTCCCATACCTGGTCTGTTACCGCCTGGGTTGAAACCTATGTTATTATCCGTTGAATCGGAACCGCCTGCGGCATTGATACCGTCATCGCTGGCAGTTACACGGATTGTACCATCATAAATATTTACTGTACCTGCTTCGAGACCTTCGTATGAGGCTTTTACATTGATAATTGGAAGTCCTGTTGTGCTACCTTCGGTTCCAACGTCAAGTGTGGTATCTGCATGGACTCCGTCATCACCTGTATATATAACAAAATAACCGCCTGTAATGTTAATATATGCATCTGAATGAACTGCATCGTCAGCACAGTTGAGATAGAATCTACCACCACTGATATTAAGAGTACAAGAGCACTCAGATGTGTCAGTTGTATCGTCAGAATTTACGGATGATTTAAGACCCTTGCAACTCTCTGTGTCGGAATTGAAGTCAGAATCATTATAGCCGTCGCCTGTTTTGATACTAAACTCACCGCCCGTGATAGTAATCTGTTGATTCGCCTGAATACCATCAGAGCCTGCGACGATACAGATATTGCCGCCTGTTATCTCAATTACAGCACTTGCACCAAGGGTTGCATCTACTGTATCAGGGTCAGAGCGAATACCATCGCCTTGACTTACAACATTAATCACACCTGAATTGATAGTAAGAGTGTTGTCGCTTGAAATACCATGGTCAACAGAGGTTACGTTGAGATTGACATCTTTTATAGTCAGACTACCGTATTCAGCCACCTTAATACCGTTTTTGGAATTACTGATTACATTAAGAGTGCCTGTACCACAAATAGTAATCTGTGCTGCTGATTTTCCTTTAATAACAGCAGACTCGGCATATTCAGGATTAGTGGTATTCACAGTGCCGGCTGAACCATATAAATCCTCATTATTTAATTCACAGTCACTTAATGTGTTGGTAAACCCACTAGGATTTACAATATCTACAGTTGTTGTAGAATCTTTCTTCACAGTTATTGGTGCTGTAAATGATGAACAAAGGTCAAGACCTGCTAAAATCAGCTCGGCTTTGCCTGTTGCTTCTTTCTTTACGGAAATAGACATATCTGAGGAGTTGCCATAAAATACATAACTGCCACCTTTTTTCTTGATTGCAACGTTTATAGAATATGCGTCTGTGTTAGCATAAACAGCATTTCCGTCTTCATCATATTCTACAGGAAGATTATAGGTAGAATCACCAACGAGATATTCCTCGTCTGCCATATTGATTCCGGCTATCTCGTACTTATCATCTCCACCCTCATATACTGTAAGTGTATCGTTGTTGAAATAAAATGTAGTGTAGTTCAACGGAATCTGTACGCTTACACTTGAAGATGCAGTATTTACCACGGCATCTACCGTAGTTTGCTCATTTGTAATCGCACTCACACGAGCCACATTGTTTTTGATTGAAACAGTTGCTAATGACTCATCTAACACAACAGATTCAATTTCTTGGCTTGAGGTAATTACCGCAGAAGTATTACCCTTCATATCAACTCTTACGCTAGCGTCATTTGCGTCCGCATACACACAAAACGGAATTACAGTTAAAAGCAAACAAAGTGTAAGAATAATGGATAGTACTTTACTGATTTTTTTCATTTTCATCAACCTTTCTTTTTTAAGTATTTGTATTTATGAAAAAGACTCTAAACCTTTTACTTTTTTATAGTCAATTTAAAAAATACGCCAAATATAAAAATTATTGCTTTTAACTGGCTTCAAATTCGCCCGTTTCAGAGCCTACTGTAATTGAATACATTTCACCTTTTACAAGCTCAGGAGTTGAGATAATAACCACAGCAAACTCAAGTTCAGGCTTGTGGGAAACAATGGTGTTGCCGTCTGAATCTGTTAGTGTGATTTGAGTTTCGGCAGCCTGATTTCCTACGCTCAGTGCAATAACTCCTTGGTTTGAATCGCTAAAGCTTTGTGCCATCATAGTGGAACCTGTACCGATAAATGTACCGCCTGTTATGACAGCAGTTTTATCATAGTCAAGGGTTGCAGTGTCACCTTGTGTCGGACCTGTTACAGTTGTGTATCCGCCTGATATTTCCAAAGTGCCATTTGCATCCACGCCGTCACCCGAAGAATTAATATAAAGAGTTCCACCTGATATTTTTATACTACCATTAGAGTTAGTAGACATTCCACCACCATTTGGGCCACCGCCGTGTCCTCCCATAGTGTCTGGTCCTCCACCAAACATACCATCACGACCGCCCGTAGTACCGCTTTGATCATTACCGCCTGCCGCATTAAGTCCGTCATCGCTTGCTTTGAGTTTTATATTTCCGCCTTGCACATTAATATTCAAGGCTTCAAGACCTTCGTAGCTCTCAGAAATATTAATTTTGCCATAGGTTACTGTCAGGGTTTCCTCTGCGTGAACAGCATCATCACCACTGGCGATATTAAACGTACCGCCGTTAATTGTTAGTGATGTATCAGAGTGAATAGAGTCATCGGCTGAATTTATGGTAATATTACCACCTGATATTAAAAGATTGCTTACAGCTTTAAGCCCTTTCATACTGGTACTGTCTTCTTCGGTTTCGGTGTTTTGCATATCTTCAGGTCTCATTCCTCCATGTCTGCCATCGCCCATAAATCCACCAAAGGAATCTGATTGTTCTTTTGTTCCATTTTCACTTCCACCGCCGACAAGCAAATCTATTGTGCCGTCTTCGATCTGCATATAGGCACCAGATGATATTCCGTCACCCTCAGCCTCTGCATTAATATTTCCGCTTGAAATATAAACAAAGCCCTTTGATGCATCGTCGTTATTTTCGCAGTGAACAGCATCCTTGCCTGCATCTATGTTTAGTGTTGCGTTTGCAAGTCGCACACTATCATTTGCATCAAAACCGTGAGATGCTGAATTTACCGTATAAGATCCGCCTGTTATCACTAAATCATCCTTACAGACTATGCCATGTCCGGCAGGAGAAGTAACTGCAAGTGAACCTTTTCCGTTCATTGTTAAATCCTGTTTTGAAA
>JAFUIK010000034.1 GCA_017473955.1 Ruminococcus sp.
GGCTCTGTTGGAGCCTCAGTTGGCTCTGTTGGAGCTTCAGTTGGCTCTGTTGGAGCTTCAGTTGGCTCTGTTGGAGCTTCTGTCGGCTCTGTTGGAGCTTCAGTTGGCTCTGTTGGAGCTTCAGTTGGCTCTGTTGGAGCTTCAGTTGGCTCTGTTGGAGCCTCGGTTGGTTCTGTTGGAGCTTCAGTTGGCTCTGTTGGCTTAACTTCTTCAAAAACAAAAGTTTCACCTATACCAAGATTCTGAACCTCATCATAATGAGCTGCGAACTGCTGGATGATAGTAACATCAAATACGCTGATTTTACCATCACGGTCCACGTCAGCTGCTGCAAACTCAACCGTGTTTTCTGCTATCTTATATTCTTCGTAACCAGCAACGCTCTTCTGGATATATGTAGCATCAAAAATATTGACCTTACCATCCTTAGTCGCATCACCGAGAATATAAGTAGCACTCTCAGCCGAAGCACTTACGATACCAACGCTGAACATAGATACGAGCATTGTCATCGCAATTACAAGGCTGATGATTCTCTTGAATTGTTTCATAAGATATCCTCCATTTCAAATTTGTATATACCCAAAAAAGGCATAGTACACTAGTATCTTTATTATACGCTTGTAAAAAATGTATTTCAACGAATTTGAAGATATTTCCGATATCTAAAACATAGAAAAAACAGCTGTTCATTTAGCAATTCTGCACAAAGCTCATATAGATATTGCACAAAAACAGCACTGCAAATATATAGAGGCTGCCTTAAAAGACAGCCTCTAAAATCAGTTTTCTTCTTTTATATCACGCATAGTCAGACTGATACGCTTTTTATCCACGTCTACAGACAGCACCATAACCTTAACTATATCGCCGACTTTAAGCACCTCGCTAGGATGCTTTATAAATTTATTGCAGATACGGCTGATATGAACCAAGCCGTCCTGATGAACACCGATATCAACAAAAGCACCAAAGTCAATTACATTACGCACGGTACCCGTTAACACCATACCCGCTTTTAAATCTTCCATTGAAAGCACATCGGTTCTTAACAGCGGTGGCGGTAATTCCTCTCGCGGGTCACGTCCCGGCTTTGAAAGCTCCTTGACGATATCCTCAAGAGTAGGCACACCTACTGACAGTGTTTGGGCGACTTTTGTTACACCGCCTAGGGCATTAACCTTTTCTTCAATATCCGCTATACCGCCGTTTTTGATATCAGCAGACTTACAACCACACAGCTCAATCAGCTTTTTAGCAACATCATAGCTCTCAGGATGCACACCTGTGCTGTCAAGCGGATTGCGACTTTCAATAACTCGCAAAAAGCCCGCACACTGCTCGTAAGCTTTAGGTCCGAGCTTTGGAACCTTCTTTAATTCCGCACGAGAATTAAACTGTCCGTTGTCCTCTCTGTACTTAACAATATTCTCGCACACTGTAGCAGACAAGCCTGCAACTCGTTTTAACAGTGACGCTGATGCTGTGTTAAGGTCGGCACCGACGTTATTAACACATTCTTCAACTATGCCATCCAAAGCGGAGTCAAGCTGTTTTGGAGGCATATCGTGCTGATACTGACCAACACCTATTGCTTTAGGCTCAATTTTTACAAGCTCAGCAAGAGGGTCTTGCAAACGTCGAGCAATAGACACCGCACTTCTTAAAGTTAAGTCAAACTGCGGAAACTCCTTAGCCGCGAGCTTTGAAGCCGAATAAACGGAAGCTCCCGCCTCATTTACAACCATATAAGAAACGTTTTCAGGAATTTCAGAAATAACAGAGGCTGTGAACATCTCAGTTTCCTTTGAAGCAGTACCGTTACCTATAGCGATAATCTCAACCTTATGCTTTTTGATTAAATTTTTGATAACACGCTTTGACTCATCAACCTTCGCCTGTGAGTGTGTAGGATATATAATTGATGTATCAAGCACCTTACCTGTCGAGTCAACAACCGCTACTTTGCAACCTGTTCTATATCCAGGGTCAAGGCCCATAGCTACCCTGCCTTTTACAGGTGGTTGCATTAAAAGCTGTCGCAGATTTGTAGCGAATACTTTAATCGCACCTGTTACAGCGATTTCTGTGAGCTCTTTTCTAATTTCACGCTCAACTGATGGGAAAATAAGGCGAGAATACGCATCCTTGCACACTTCATAAACAGCATCCGAGCACATCGACGTACCCTTTACCATAACTCTGGCGATAGAATTAAGAGGTTTTTCATCCTCGAGCTTGATGCTGACTTTCAAAAAGCCTTCTTTCTCACCTCTGTCAATAGCCAAAACTCTGTGTGACGCAATTTTAGAAACTGCTTCTTCGAATTCATAATAAATTGTATAAACGCTTTCCTGCTCTTCGTCAGCAGCTTTAGACACAACTGTTGCGTTATGCCAACATAGATTACGGATACGCTTTCTAATTTCAGCATTATCCGACACATTCTCAGCTATGATATCCAAAGCACCCTGCAATGCGTCCTCAGGGGTATTTACACCCTTTTCTTCATCAACATATTGTGCAGCCATCTGTAACGGGTCAGCTTTTATATCGTCTTGAGCTAAAATGGCAAGTGCCAGTGGTTCAAGCCACTTTTCCTTAGCAACAGAAGCTCTGGTTTTACGCTTTGGTTTGTACGGACGGTAGATATCTTCAACCTCAGACAAGGTTGTCGCTTTTTCCAAAGCCGAAACAATCTCATCGGTGAGCTTGTCCTGAGCTTCGATAAGGTCTTTTACCTCCTGCTTTCTCTTATCTAAATTGCGAAGATAATCAAGTCGGTCACTAAGCTCACGAATAAGCTGGTCATCCATACTGCCGTGAGCCTCTTTACGATATCTTGCAATAAACGGAATAGTATTGCCCTGGTCAAGAAGCTCGATAACATTCTTTGCGTGCTCTTCCTTGACATTAAAATGCTGGGCTAAGCTTAGTGCATAATCCATAACATAGTCCTTTCAAAAATGATACCTCAGCATTATACCACCATAAGAAAAATTTAGCAAACCTTTTTGTAACACAATCAAAGCTTTTGCAATAGTATGTAGTGTAAACAGAAAGGAGGAAATCACATGTGTTCTAACGGTCTTTTCGGTGGCTCAAGCTGCTGCTGGATTATCATTCTTCTCGTTATCTTATGGGCTTGCTGCGGTAACAACGGCAATGATTGCGGTTGCTCAAACGGCTGCGGTTGCTAAAACTAAAAATAAACTAAGTTGAAATAAAAACAGCCGAGGGCGACCCTTCGGCTGTTTGTGTTTTTATTTACCTTTTATTATTGACGGCAAAGTTTTTGTTACAAGCTTGGTAAGATAATTCAAAAGCAAGCACGCAAACGGAATAGCACATAAAGCTAACGCGTACACAATTTTTTCGCCATCTAAGACACCGTTGTTAATCATATAATTTACGCTGTCGTAAATCAGAATGTGAACAAGATAAACCTCAAACGAATACTTGCCAACAAGGGATAGCAACGACACTATCCAGCTTGTGAATTTACTTTTATCAAGTAAGCTCATAATAAACGACAAGCATACACAAAGACCCGGTGTGATAAGTATAAACGGATACCAGTACAACCCGTTGTTCCAACGATAATCACTAAGATATTCAAATGACACCCACAGCAAAACAAAACCTGCTATCATAGCTAGTGTATAAGGTATCATATTTTTGTAGCCGAGCTTAACTCCATCCTTGCTACTTTTAGCAAACACCATACCAATGTAGAAAATCGGGAGTCGCGACACAGTTATTATATATGTAAAAGAATTCCAAAATGGTACTGAAAACGCAAACAGCAATGCTATTACCAACAACTGTTTAGGTAGTGAGCCGACTTTATCACATAACATTTTAAGGTAAGGTGCCAATATATAAAACAGCAAAATCGCACTGATATACCAGTTAAACGCGTTGCCCTTACCTGTAAAATTCTGCACACCAAAAATATTACCGATTACGTCAGGAACTTTCATTTCAAAAGCTTTGAATGCATAAACAAACCAGAATGGCAGAAAGCACCAGTATGTAGGAAAAATCCTGAATAATCTCCGTTTTGTAAACTCGAATACATTATCATTTTTTGAAAGTGAGTAATAGCATCCAACGCCTGAGGCAAACAGACATAAGTCAACACCGCCGTAGCCGATGTTTTTAAAAAAACTGTAACCTGCGAGCGTGCCCGAGGTGTGATAAAGCACAACCCACAGCATCGCAACACCCATCCACACGCTACGATATTTCAAAGTATTTTCAAGTTTCATGGTACCCCTCCAAAAAGCTCTAAGAATCTTCAAATAATTCTTGGATTTTGTCAGCTTTCATTCTCTTTTTCAACTATTATATCATAAAAACAGAACATTTCAATTATATATCGCCTACCACGATATGAAGTTATACCTCGCATAATGATGTTGCTTCACAATAGAGTTCAAATTTCATTTATATTCAACAACTAAGGCACACCCAAAGGTGTGCCTTAGTTGTTGGCCCGCCCGAAGAGATGATATATTTTCTTCGAAAATCTATCCATCCTCGCCTTGGTGCGGCTCGGACTTCGCTCCTAAAAACAGTCACACTGGACTGTTTTTACGGCTTTGCCGCCGTCGCTCACCCTCTTAGAGTTCAAATCTCATTTATATTCAACAACTAAAGGCACACCCAAAGGTGTGCCTTTAGTTGTTGGCCCGCCCGAAGAGATTTGAACTCCCGTTCTCCGGAATCGGAATCCGTTGCGTTATCCAGCTACGCCACGGGCGGTTGTATATAAAGCTACAAAATCTGTAGCTTTAATCACATCATTCAACTTGTTCGCTTAACTCTTCCCACTTTTCATAAAGCTTGTCAAGCTCAGCTTGATTACTTTCTAAAAGCGATGTAATTTCAGCAAGCTTTTCATAGTCACTCATAACGTTCTCATCATTCATCTGAGCGTGCAAGCTCTCAATCTCGTCTTCAAGCTCTGCGATGCGGTTTTCGCATTTATTAAGCTGAGTTTTACGCTTACGCATCTCGGACTGGAGCTGTTTTTGAAGCTGATAGTCATTGAGCTTAGGCTTACTATCAACTACTGTCTCAAAAACTTTCTCTTCGCTATCTGTGTTCTGAATTCTGAAAAGGTAATCATCGTAGTTACCCAAATACTCAGTAAACCCATCATCATTCATATACAGAATTCTCGTCGCAAGCTTATTTATAAAATAACGGTCGTGGCTGATGATCAACATTGTTCCGCCGTAATTAAGCAGTGTTTTCTCCAATGCCTCACGAGAGCTTGTATCAAGGTGGTTAGTAGGCTCGTCTAACAGCAGAAGATTTCCTCGTTTTAGCATCAGCTTTAAAAGCGACACCCTCGCTCTTTCTCCACCACTCATTCTCGAGAGCTGTTTAAACACATCATCACCTTTAAACATAAACGAACCAAGAGCGGTTCTGACCTGTGTCAAATCCATTGACGGATATTCATCATACACCTCATCAAGTGCGGATTTTGACAAATCAAGGTCATTTTGCATCTGGTCAAAATAGCTCAAATCGACCTTTGCACCAAATCGAATAGCACCCTCGTCTGGCTCATGCTGTGAGGTGAGAAGCTTAAACAACGTGCTTTTACCACAACCGTTAGGACCTATGATAAACACACGTTCGCCCTTTTTGATATGCATTGAAAGATTAGAAAAAATCTTCTTATCGTCAAAGCTCTTTTCTAAATCGTAGCACATCAGCACATCCTGACCACTTTCACGCTTAGGCTCTAAGGTAAACGACAGCGTTTCAAGCTCAGAATCAGGAGTAACAAGCTGTTCTTTGATTTTATCCACCTGATGTTGTTTGCTCCTGGCTGTGACGAGGTTTTTCTCTCTGTTCCAACGCTTTTGCTGTTCGATAATGCCCTCGACTCGCTTTATCTCACGCATATCATTTATGTACTTATTGCGGATAGCTTCCTGCTCGTGCTCTTTCTTTTTAATAAAAGCAGAGTAATTGCCCTCGTAGGTTGTGATTTTATTATGCTCAAGCTCAATAGTTTTGTTAGTAACTGCATCAAGAAAGAAACGGTCGTGGCTGATAATTATAGCCTCGCCCTTGAAATCTCTCAAAAAGCCTTCAAGCCATGAGATTGCTTCAACGTCAAGATGGTTAGTAGGCTCGTCAAGTAGCAGTAAATTAGCCTTTGACAAAAGCAATTTGCACAGCGACAGCTTTGACATTTGGCCACCGCTTAAAGTGCCTGTCGGTTTTGAAAACTCCTCTTCTTTAAAGCCTAAGCCCATCAACGCGGATTTCGCTCTACTTTTATATGTAAGTCCGCCTTCTCGCTCAAATTCTTCGATAAGCTGAGTCTGACGTGCAATAACTTTGTCGAGGTCAGCAACACCGTTTTCTATTTGAGTTGACAAAGCATCAATCTCATCCTGCATATCCTTGAGATAACCAAAAACACTCAGAACCTCATCATAAATTCCACGCTGAGGGTGAGTGCACGCGTGCTGTTGCATATAACCGACTTTGGTATCTTTTGAAATCGACACCGAACCGCCTGTAGGACTAACCTCACCGTTTATGATACGAAAAATAGTAGTTTTGCCAACACCATTGGCTCCGATGAAGCCGACCTTGTCTTTCTCTTCAATATTAAAGCTGACATCGGTAAAAAGATTACGCTCGATGTAAGTCATTTTAAGATTATGAACACTTAATACAGGCACAGCCTCACCTCCTAATTAATAAGAAAAATTAAAAAATTTATAATATGGTCAAGTATAACCGCAAGATACACGGTCAACGCAAACGAAATCATCATATCAACAAGCCTGAGTTCTCTTATAGATAGTATGTGCATAAACCGCGTAACGACAAAAACAACCGCAAACGGAACAACACACTTGAGCAAAAATCCGAGTGATAAACTACCAATAAACATACGTGCAACCGGATTAGCTTCATAAAACATTCCTGTTTTTAAAAGCAAAACCGTACACACCCAATCGAGCACATTAAGAAAGTAAACAGAATACAGCTTCCTTATAAGCTTGTTGCAGACGATTTTCTCCAACATAAACACCTCAAGGGTTATCTTTTCCCATTGAAAGCACTTTATGTAACTTAGATATTTTACAATAGAGCGTAAAAAAAATCAATACGGCGAATTATTTTGTAAAAAAAGTGTTGACAAAAGTTTTTATGTGTGTTATTATAGTCGAGCGTTAAGAAATTCGCTGGTGTAGCTCAGTTGGTAGAGCAGCTGATTTGTAATCAGCAGGTCGGGGGTTCGAGTCCGTCCACCAGCTCCAAACAAACCTACTGTAATGGTAGGCTTTATATGTGGGAGAGTTCCCGAGTGGCCAAAGGGGGCAGACTGTAAATCTGTTGTCAGTGACTTCGGTGGTTCGAATCCACCCTCTCCCACCAGAAAAAAGACCTTGTCAAATGACAAGGTCTTTTTTCAGCTATATTCGCTTTTAGCGAGCTAAATTGAGTACACTCAGCTAAATGTGTTTTTCACGCTAAATCGACCGTGTAGGCTTTTTGCGAATATAATTTCACTTTCTGCTCAGCAGAAAATTATACAATTCTAAAAATCAAAACGGCTAATATCCTCACAAAATCTATTGACAATAACTGACACGATATAGTAGACTAAGAGTAGACTACAAAGGGCGGTGCAAATTATGAAAAAATATAAAGTTTTGTTAACTTCTGTTTTGATTGTTTTATTGGCTGTATTGTGCTCAGGCTGTTCGTCGATTTTGAACAAAATGGAAAACAAAGAAATCAGAACATATACCGAAACAATGGTTGACGCTATAATTGCTAAAGATTTTGACACTGCTTATTCTTTGATTGAAGATGCGTGTACAAAAGACGAATTTGCTCAAGTTTATAATGATATGGAAGTACTGCTCTACGATGTAAAGTCCTACGAACTCAAATTCGCCGGATTTTATAGCAACACAAATATATCAGGCGGCAAGTCAGTGACCACACTTAGTACTACTTACGAAATGACTGACGATGCTGACAAGGTTTATGTTATCAGCGTTGAAAGTAGTTCCGAATATGAAAAGCTCAGTCATTTTGATATTCAACTATACGAAAACACAAAGCTTTACGTTACGGGAACTATAGGCGGTATGAAAAACGCATCAACACTTCAATGGATTATGATGCTACTTAACATTCCTGTTTTAGGACTTGTTATTTTCGCTGTGATTGACTGCTCACGTCAGAAAATCAAGAGAAAAGCTTTGTGGCTGGTGCTGATAATTTTAGGTCTCGTAACCTTCAGCTTAACACTTAGCACTTCTAATATCCATTTGAATGTCAACTTAGGCTGGCTTATTAATTACTGTGCATTTATTAAATATGGCGACGGTTCTATGATTTTACGTTTTATGCTTCCTGTTGGAGCAATAATGTACTTCATAATGAGAAACCACTTAATCAAGAAAGCCTCCACCCCGCCTCAGCCTCCAATGCCACCACAGGCTCCATATCAACAGGGTTATATCCCACAAGTACAGGAACCACAACCTTACAATCAATCCCCTGCTGAGTATTCTCAACCAACTTATCCTCAACCACAGGATAGTGACAACCCTTAATTTTCAGGCACCTTTTCAAGGTGCCTTTTTCCTTACAATTTACAAATTCTTCATTGTTCGGTTTGAGATAATATGATATACTCAAAAGCAGGAATTTAAGCTTGGTGGTTAATATGAAAAAGAAACTTATAAACGACCTCAAAAGCCTAAGGTTGCAGAATTTTTTGATGTTGACGCTGGCAGGGTGCATCAATGCTTTTGGTGTAACAGTTTTCATCGCTCCAGTTAATTTATATGACAGTGGTATTTCAGGCACGTCAATTTTGTTGTCGAGGGTTTTGACAGACAAAAAGAGGCTATGATTATCACAGAAAAGCCTGACGAAATAAGTGAACTGCTTATGGAAACCTTCGAGTGCGGCACTACTAAGATTAACGCTAAAGGCGGATATTCAAACAAAGACAAAACTATCATCTACTTTGTTGTCAACCGCTTCCAAATTTCAAAACTTCGAGCAATCGTTCGTCATATCGACCCAAAAGCCTACGTTACAGTCAGTGATGTCGCTGATGTTTTCAAAGGCTTGGAATAAACTTTAGGAGTTATCTCACTAACCAAAGAAGATAACTCCTTTTTTCTTTTCTATTATTGTGGTAAAATAAATTTGTAATAAGCGAAAAAACAAGCTCACGCAAACGTCATATTTAATGAAAGGAGGGGCTGCGATGGATAACAAGGAGTTAAGAGAGTGCTTTGACAAAATCAGGAAAAATAACAAAGATGCCTTCACCCTACTTTATAATGAATATAAAATCCCTGTGTATACCGTTATTTACCGAATTGTTAATTCAAAGGAAGTGGCGGAAGATATCACTCAAGAGGTTTTTGTGAAACTGTTTGTATCACCCCCTGACTCATTTATTAAGAAACCCAGAGCGTGGATTTTTACTGTAGCCAGAAATTCAGCGATTGACTATCTTAGAAAAAACAAAGATACTTTTATTGAAGAAGCCATACTTACTACACCAAGCGTCGAAAACGAGGTAATAAACAGACTTAATATAGAAGATGCGTTACAAGAACTTTCAATAACTGAACGAGAAATCATCACACTTCATTTAAACGCAGGGCTTACCTTCAAGGAAATTGCAACCATTACAAAGCTGTCGCTACCTGCGACTTTCAGAAGATACAAAAAGGGCTTACAAATCCTTAAAGAAAAACTATCAGGAGGTGTGCTAT
This sequence comes from Ruminococcus sp., assembly GCA_017473955.1. GTDB lineage: Bacteria > Bacillota > Clostridia > Oscillospirales > Acutalibacteraceae > Ruminococcoides. The sequence goes on from JAFUIK010000034.1 coordinate 9,795, forward strand.
GAAAAAGATAATCGCTTTACTTTTAACAACTATACTGCTGTCTGCTTTAACCTTTTCGTTTAATGCTCAAGCTGTTTTTGAAACAGCCTATGATTTAAATCAAATGTGGGCACCATCCAATACTTATCCTGACTACGTATGCGGTGTTTGGTCAAATGACGGTAGCCAATATAATCTGACAATCGCGGTGCTTGATACCGAAGAGGGTAACCGTGGCAAAGAGGAAATTCTTGAGCTTATAGAAGACGACTCATCTGTCACCTTTACTTACGGAGAATACAGCCGTAACTACTTAACCGATGTTCAGGATGAGTTAATAAAGCTATATAAAACTAACGAAGAGCACGGACTGATTTCTACCGCCTTGAACGAATATGAAAACAGAATTGCTCTAGGTATCCTCAAGGAATACAAAGGCAACGAAAAAACCGAGCTGTTGCTCTCTGACCTGAAAGCTCAGTACGGAGATATCTTTACAGTAAGCTATTGTGACCCTCCTGTGGAAGAAGTGCTGATAACAGCACCCGTAGGTGAAGCCGTAACATTTGACACGAAGCCACATCTTAGCACAATCATACTGATAATTCTACTGTTGACTTCTGTCGCATTTATGGTGATACGCAAAAGAAAAGCATATGTAATGAAAACCAACACAGGCAAAAGCCTCACCGCTGTATCGCCCGCCGAAAAAGAAATTGAACACGCAATAAAAAACACTGACATTGATTATCCGCAAGCACTTGATAAAAAAGTAATGGATGAAATAGACAACAAATAATAACGAGAAGCACCGTGTATTCGGTGCTTTTGTTTTTTGTCTTTTTACACAAAACTGTTGACATAATAACATCTATTTTGCACAATGTTAATAAGATAACAATCTTAAATTACATACAAGGAGATATAAATATGGCTAACAGATTTGTACTAAACGAAACTTCTTACCACGGCAAGGGTGCAATAGGCGAAATCGCTAACGAGATTATCGCACGCGGTTTTACTAAGGCTCTTGTATGCTGTGACCCTGATTTAATCAAGCTCGGTATTTCAAAGAAAGTTACCGATATTTTAGACAACGCTGACATTAAGTACGACGTTTTCTCTGACATAAAGCCTAACCCTACTATTGAAAATGTTCAGTCAGGTGTAGAGGCTTTCAAAAACGCACAGGCTGACTGCATCGTTGCTATTGGTGGCGGTTCTTCTATGGACACAGCTAAAGCTGTCGGTATTATCATCGAAAACCCTGAATTCGCTGACGTAAAGAGCCTTGAGGGTGTTGCTCCTACAAAGAACAAGTGCACACCTATTATCGCTGTTCCAACTACAGCAGGCACAGCCGCTGAGGTTACTATCAACTACGTTATCACAGACGCTGAAAACAACCGCAAAATGGTTTGTGTTGACGTTCACGATATCCCTGTGGTTGCTGTTGTTGACCCTGATATGATGGCTACTATGCCTAAAGGCTTAACTGCCGCTACAGGTATGGATGCTCTCACCCACGCGATTGAGGGTTATATCACCAAGGGTGCTTGGGAAATGAGCGATATGTTCCATCTTAAGGCTATCGAGATCATCGCAAAATCCTTACGTGGTGCTGTTAACAACGAAGATGAAGGCAGAGAAGGTATGGCACTAGGTCAGTACATCGCCGGTATGGGCTTTTCTAACGTAGGTCTTGGTATCGTTCACTCCATGGCTCATCCACTCGGTGCTGTTTATGATACTCCTCACGGTGTTGCTAACGCTATCATTCTGCCAACAGTTATGGAGTACAACGCAGAAGCTACCGGTGACAAGTACAGAGATATTGCTAAGGCTATGGGTGTCGATGGTACAGATGCTATGAGCATTGAAGATGCAAGAAAAGCTGCTATCGACGCTGTTAAGCAACTCTCTACTGATGTTGGAATTCCTGCTGACCTTAAAGAAATCGTAAAGGAAGAAGACATCGACTTCTTAGCACAGTCAGCATATGATGACGCTTGCCGTCCAGGTAACCCGAGAGATACAAGCGTAGAAGAGATTAAAGAGCTATACTTAAAGCTTATGTAATACCCATGACCCCACCATTACAGTGGGGTCATTTTCTTTGTTTAAGTATCTACAATTTATATTTTTGTCAACTGTTGATTTACAAAAAATCGTATCGCAAGGCATATTTTAGGCTATTTTCGTGTATATTCTACATTTTTGTAAACTAAAGTTGCGAAAATATCAATGTTTTGTTGCTTGTAAAATTGTCACGCTTATAGTACTATTACAAAGTAAGAAGAATATACTTATAGATGTAATATGATTTTTGGAGGCTATTATGACAATAGGCGAAAAAATTACTGTTCTTAGAAATGCATCAGGTATGTCTCAGGAAGCTCTTGCTGACAAGCTAATGGTGTCGCGTCAGGCTGTTTCCAAATGGGAAATGGACCAGACCCAGCCACAGATTGACAATGTTGTACAGCTTTGCGAGCTTTTCAACATCTCTACGGATGAACTTCTTTTAGACAGTGTTGTCATCAACCGAGCTCCTAAGGGTGCTCCGATTAAGAACAAATACTTCGGTACTGATGGCTTTAGAGGTGAAGCTAACGTTAACCTTACTTCTATGCAAGCGTATAAGGTTGGTCGTTTCCTCGGCTGGTATTATGGCTCAAAGCTTTCAGGATGCACAAAGCCGGGGTATAAACCACGAATCGTTATCGGTAAGGATACAAGACGAAGCAGTTATATGCTCGAGTACTCCATCGTAGCGGGTATCACCGCCAGCGGTGCTGATGCGTATATGCTCCATGTTACCACTACTCCATCAATTTCCTATGTTACCCGTCAGGACGAATTTGACTGCGGTATTATGATTACCGCTTCACACAATCCGTTCTATGACAATGGCATCAAGGTTATCAACAAATACGGCGAGAAGCTTGACGATGAAACAACTGCTTTAATTGAGGCATACATTGACGGCAACCTCTCTGTACTCGGCATTAAGGATAAAGACCTGCCTTTGGCTCACAGAGATAGAATTGGTCAGATTATCGACCATGTATCAGGCAGAAATCGCTATGTCGGCTATCTTATTTCCGTAGCCTCCAATTCTTACAAAAATCTGAGAATAGGTCTTGACTGTGCAAACGGTGCATCTTGGATGATTGCAAAGGCTGTTTTCGATGCTTTGGGTGCACAAACGGTTATTATAGGTGCTCAACCTGACGGTCTTAACGTTAACAACGGCTGTGGCTCAACACATATTGAAAAGCTGTGCAACCTTGTTAAAGAGCACCACCTTGACGTTGGCTTTGCGTTTGACGGCGACTGTGACAGATGTATTGCTGTTGACGAAAACGGTAACGTTGTCGACGGCGACAGTATGATGTACATTCTTGCTAACAGACTATTAAGCAAGGGTATGTTAAATGACAACACTGTTGTGGCAACAATTATGTCAAACAGCGGTTTCTTTGCTTCTTTGAAAAAGAAAGGCATCAACTGCAAGCAGACCAAGGTTGGCGACCGCTTTGTATATGAAGAAATGCAAAACAATAACTACTCTATCGGCGGCGAGCAATCAGGTCACATTATCTTAAAGAAATACGCTACAACAGGCGATGGTATTCTGACCGCTATTATGATTGCTGAAGAAATGTGTGACAGAAAGCTCTCGTTATCTTCTCTTTTAGAAGGTCTTATGGTTTATCCTCAGCACGTTGTTAATGTCAGAGTTAAAGACAAGAACGCCGTAATGGAAGATAAGGACGTTTTAAATGAGTTAAACGCTGTTGAAAAGCTTATCGACGGCAACGGCAGAGCCCTCCTTAGACAGAGTGGCACCGAACCTGTTATCCGTATTATGATTGAAGCAACTACACAAGAGCTTTGCGAAAAATACGCTGATATGATAGCAAAGGTTGTCAAGGATAAGGGTCACTGTGCCGAGTAATGACAACTTTCACTTTACAAACCGCTTGGCAATTATTATAATTAAGTTATAAATGTATTTTACGATACACTGAAAGGAATGTTTCAAATGAGATTTATTACTGTAAAAACATACGAAGAGTTAAGCAACAAGGCTGCTGATATTATCGCTGCTGTTATCATCAATAAGCCAAACTGCGTTTTAGGTCTTGCTACAGGTTCTTCTCCTGTCGGCACTTACAAAAGACTTATCGAAGACAACAAGGCCGGCAAGATTGATTTCTCAGAAGTTACATCAGTTAACCTTGACGAGTACGTTGGCTTAGACGGAACTAACGACCAGAGCTACCGCTACTTTATGAACGACAACCTCTTTAACCACGTTAACATCGACAAGTCTAAAACTTTCGTTCCAAACGGCTGTGCTGAAGACTTAAAAGCTGAGGGCGAGGCTTACGATAAGATGATTAAAGAGCTTGGCGGTACAGACATCCAGCTCCTCGGTATCGGTTTAGACGGTCACATCGGCTTCAACGAGCCTGACAAGTACTTTGTTGGTCCAACACACGAGGTTGTACTCGACGAGTCAACAATCGAGGCTAACGCAAGATTTTTCGAGAGCATCGACGATGTACCAAAGACAGCTATCACAATGGGTATGATGTCAATTATGCAGGCTAAGAAAATCCTTTTAGTTGCTAACGGTGCTGCTAAAAAGGAAATCGTTGAGAAGTCATTCTTCGGTCCAATCGACCCAATGGTTCCTGCATCCCTCTTACAGCTCCACCCAGATGTAACTGTTATCTACAGCGAGAACTAATCCTATACAAACAGCAATCCCACCGAGCACTCGGTGGGATTTTTTGCGTATTAACACAATGCTTAAAGTTCAATTCATAGCTCGCCATTTTTCATAATCGGATACATAGTAATACCAATCCGTTTTATCCAATTCCATTCGTCCAATGAGAAATTGAATGTCGAGTTCACCCGTACCATCGGCAGAGAAAACAAACCCCTTGGAACATCCGAACTGATTTCTCCATCTTTCAAAATAAATAGTACTACCGTGCTTCGTAATATTAAAATATCCTTTTTTCATTAATACAGAAACTGTTGACAACACGTCTTCGTCAGAAATTTCTGCATCTTTGACTATTCGGTCATCTTTATAATGCACAAGCATTGTACCATCAGTTGAGTCAATGTATGCATCTTGTACATCTACCAATGATTCCATAAATTCTACCATCTTAACAAGTTCGCGATAATCTTTTTCAAAAATTTCATCTTCAAATATTTCGACAGCTCTTGTTGGACCATTATACCAACGCACAAAACAAATAGCTGTCACTAATATAATGCTGATTACGATAATAATTATAGTTTTCTTTTTCATATCTTTCATTTCATCCTAGCTAATATCTTTGCTTTTTCTACGCACACGAAAGACTTCGGATGTTAGGATAAACAATCTAAAAGCTATTGTTGATGCTAAAAAAATTGAAGCTGATAAGAGAATTAAAATACCATCGCCGTTACTCAGCTCACGCTGAAATGGTTTAAATGTGAAAATCGGCGTCACCATACAAACAAACCTAATCAGCATACACACAACGAATACCAGAGCACTTATAGAAGTTAAAGAAAAAAGCTCTTTGATGCTTTTCTTATTATTCAAAAACTTATAATAAACAAGTGAATTGATTATCGGGGTGAGCAAGCAGATAAATATATACAGTTTTTCGTCTACTATAACTCTGTCGAAAAATATTGATACAACGAACCATTGCAAAACTATATAACTGATTGTATTCAGCAAGCCGTCAATAACAGCCTGAAACCACCACTTTTGTTTCATACTTTCCTTCTCCTCTTTTGTGTATAGAAATATTTAATTATCCACAAATTCGATAATGTCCTCAACCTTGCAATCAAGTGCTTTGCAGATTGCATCTAAAGTTGAAAAACGGATTGCTTTTGCTTTATTATTTTTTAAAATCGAGAGATTTGCAAGCGTGATGCCGACTTTCTCACTAAGCTCATTTAATGACATCTTACGCTTTGCCATCATTACATCAAGATTTATTACAATCATACTATCACCTACACAGTCAGGTCGTTTTCGCTTTTGATAAGAGTTGCTTCCTCGATAACATTCTTCACAACTCTAAGGCAAATTCCCAAAAACAACGCTAAAAAGGCCATAATCAATGCAAGCTGAAAGTAAACTCCAAGTAAAGCAAAAGCTAAGCACAGCATAATACAGCTCCACGAAATACTGCGAATAAGTGAAACGCTCTTTGAAGTGAACACTTCGCCCTTGCGAATACGAAACAACAACTTGACGGAAAGCACATCGGCAAGTGTTACGATTAATAGCAGTGCATATGCCATAATATGCACAAATATTCTGCCACCCTCGGTTATACTCTCCCTGTCACCAAGGATATCAGGTTTATAAATCAGAATGTTAGTAACTGTCGGCATCAAAAAAGCCGCTGCAACACAGCCGACTAAAAACACAAAAGCTATAATAAGCAACAAAGTGTTCGAAAATTTAGCAGATACCTTAAACATAACTACCTCCATTGTGTACATCAAATGTTTTATCTGGTTTTAAAATACAGTATATATTTCCGTTTGTCAATAGATTTTTATTGTTTTTCGATAAATTTTTATTAAAACACAAAAAAGAGCTCGTAACTATTCGAGCCCTAAAAAGATGATGTTTATACAATTGTCTTTGATTTCTCCGTACTCTGTTTTGTATTTGCTCATTTTGTATGGTTTAAATCCGCATTTTTCCTGTACTCGCTTTGACTGGGTATTGCCTGCAAAATGACCGCAAACTACAAAATCGTGGTGTAAGTCATTTAAGAGATACTCTATAACAGCTTTTACTGCTTCAGGCATAATACCTCTGCCCCAGTAATCCTTTGACAATACAAAACCTATTTCTCTGCCGAGTTTGTCATTAAGCTCAGGCAACACTTCTTCGTTGTATTTTTCGATGCCGACTGAGCCGATAACCTTTCCGTCCAGTTCTATAGCAAAAGTCTTTTTCTCACTTAGAAAAATTTCAAGTATAGCTTTAGAGTCTTGAATATTTTTGTGATGTATCCAGCCAGACATTTCTCCGACTCCCTCAACGCTGGCATACTCAAAAAAGTCCTGCAAATCAGTTTCTCTGAAAGGGCGAAGTGTTAATCTTTCTGTTTTTAACACAACACCTGTTACATCTATTTCTGCGTTCATACCTTCACCTGCTTAATATAAATTTTTCCAACTCTTCTACGCTGTCACACACAGTAGTACCACATTCTTTCAGTAAGCGTGGTGATTGCTGACCAATTGACAAAAGAACACAATCTACACCTAAACCTAGTGCTGTGTCAAAATCGTGTACTGTATCGCCGATATAAAGCGTTTCTTTTGGGTCTAGATTGTTTTTATGCATATACTTTTTGCCACGCATAGTTTTACTTTCCATAACAATATTATTAGTGCCAAGAATTGACTTAAAGTAGTGACTAACCGAAAACTTCTCTGCGAACTTTATAATTTCTTCCGTTTTAAATGCTGAAAGCACCGCTTGATGGCAATCTTGCTTACTGAGCTTTTCCAGCAACTTTTCAATTCCGTCCTGTAGCTTGATTTTTTGTGAGAGTTGATTATATAGCACACACCACTCGTTATCGAGGGTTTCCATACTCTCTTTGCTCAAATCAAAAATCTTGCTATAAAAATTCACAATCGGTGTATCTACGTTATCTCTGTAATACTCCAAAGTTATAGTCTTATAGCCGTATCTTTCAAGCAATATATTTGTTGCTTCATACGCAACAGGAGTATCATTAAGTATAGTGCCATTCCAATCCCAGAGTATATTTTTATATTTCATCATAACCTCGTTTTATCACTTCATTTAAAAGCAATGGCTGAATTAATGGATATGTCCATTTTGTCGGCAAATCGTCGAATAGTTCAACCTTTTCTATCTCACTGTGCAATTCATCTTCAAAGTTTTTAATATCAGCATAGTAGAGCATACCAAAGGTTTCAACTCCATCAAAATTGTTGGGAGCTGTTACAGAGTAAACACACACTTGTTGTATGTTATAATCAATTGCCCCTGTTTCTTCGTAAAGCTCACGCTTTGCAGTGTCAAAAATATCCTCCCCAGCTTCTCTATGTCCGCCTGGGCACTCATAGGTGTCACGTTCTTTATGCTTACAAAACACCCACTTACCGTTAGATTTAGAAACGATTACTGCAAATCTTAATAAACTGTCTTCAATTGTATCATAAAACTTAACTATCATAATTCCCTCTTACTTCTCAAACTCAAGCACAATTTCAGATTTATCTGACTTAAACTGGCGTATTATAACACCTGAGCTTTCTAACATTCTTTTAGAAGCCAGAGTTTCCACAGTAGTCGCATACTTGTCATAGAGGTAGACTACCTCTTTTATGCCTGATTGGATAATAGCTTTTGCACACTCGTTACAAGGAAAAAGGTCAACGTAAAGTGTCGCACCCTTGAGTGATTTGCCGTTAGCGTTTAAAATTGCGTTCAACTCCGCGTGTACGACGTACTTATACTTTGTGTCATCACCGTCACGCTCCCAAGGGAAGGTGTCATCAGAACAGCCATACGGAAAGCCGTTGTAGCCTGTTGAAATGATAATATTATTCTCGTCTACAATACACGCACCCACCTGTGTGTTAGGGTCTTTGCTTCGTTTTGCTGCAAGCAAAGCTACACCCATAAAATATTCATCCCATGATATATAGTCATTTCTCTTCATAATACACCTCAAAATGCGATAAAATACAAGCTGATTTTATCATAATTACGGCACGTTGTCTATAAATTAAAAATCATATACGCAAAAAGCACCCGACTTTTGCAGTCAGGTGCTCAAGTTCATCGTTATTTCTTACTTGCAAAATATGAATATGCTGTATCAACAATCGTCATAACTATAAGCGTCATTATCATTGCGAAAACGCTTGCTGAACCGTTCAATACTAAGCTGAAAACAATAGTAATCAAACCTGTAATTATTAATGCATATCCTCCAAAGCGTTGGCTCTTTTTCCATGCCTCTTCACTACTCATACTCCACTTCGTGCGAAGACCAAGGAAGTGGTTCTTTTTAGTTTTCGGTACAACATTACCAATAATTATAAATACGATACCGAATGTAAAGGTCAGAAGGCTTAACATATCAATTTTTAGACTGTCTAAATCCTGAACTTGTGTGAAAGCTATATACAATATGTAATATGTCAGGATATTAAAAAGACCGAGAATTGCAATTCCTATTGTAGTCATCACGTTATAGTTATTGCTACCATTATCTTCTTTTTTATCCAAATGCCTTGCAATAAGCAAAAATACAATGCCGATTACGATGGTAACAAATGGCAATATCAAAAGTTCGTACTTACTGCCCCATCTGTCGACATGATTATTAATACCAAAGTGCACAGGCACCTCGTCAGGCATAAATAAAAATGATGTCAACGTCACAGCTAATGGTAAACGTGTTAAAATCTTGTATAATACTTCCTTAGTTTTTGTCATCGTTATCCCCTCTTAGATTCATAATCCACATCAATGCTTCATCAAGCACTGTTAGATTAAGTTCATAATAGATAAAATTTTTGTTTTTGGTTTCGTAAATAAGGTCAGCTTTTTTTAGCTTAGAAAGATGATACGACAAAGCTTGTGGTGTCATATCAAGCTCTTTTGCTAAATCACCTGAGCTTATTTTACCTTTCTTTAAAATCTCAAGCACTCTGCGGCGATTATTATCAGCCAGTGCCGAAAGTATGTCAGAAACTGCTATAGTGATCACCTATTTCAAATTTTCTTTAAATAGATTATATATAATAATACTCAAAAAGTCAATACCTATTTAAAATTATTTTTAAATAGACTGGTATATAAAAAGCACCCAAGTTTCCTTGGGTGCTCAATTTCTGCAAATCTTAAATTAGATAAGCTCGATGATAGCCATCTCAGCAGCGTCGCCACGACGAGGACCGATCTTTGTGATACGTGTGTAACCGCCGTTTCTGTCAGCATACTTTGGAGCGATCTCTTTGAA
>JAFUIK010000035.1 GCA_017473955.1 Ruminococcus sp.
AACACCTCGTTTGGTGTGCCCTCAGTTAAAATTTTGCCGTCATCCATAACAATAACTCTATCAGCATCAACAGCTTCGTCCATATAATGAGTAATGAGCACAACAGTTATACCTTGCTCGCGATTTAGCTTTTTAATTGTGTTCATAACCTCTTCTCTGCCCTTTGGGTCGAGCATAGCAGTTGGTTCATCAAGCACAATGCAAGACGGCTCCATAGCGATAATACCTGCAATTGCAACACGCTGTTTCTGTCCGCCTGAAAGCTTGTGCGGTGGCTGATTACGGTAGTCGTACATATCAACTGCCTTTAGGGCGTTGTCAACTCTCACTCTGATTTCTTTCGGATCGACACCTAGGTTTTCAGGACCGAAAGCGACATCTTCTTCAACAACAGAAGCTACAAGCTGGTTGTCGGGATTTTGCAACACAAGACCTACCATTCGTCTTACGGTGAAATCTTCGTCCTCGTCTGCTGTGTCAATAGAATTGACGTAAACCTTGCCAGAATGTGGCAAAAGCATAGCGTTTAAGTGCTTTGATATAGTCGACTTACCTGAGCCGTTGTGGCCAAGAAGTGCAACGAATTCGCCCTTTTTAACGGTGAACGAAACATCATCAAGCACGTTTTTTACATCCGCAGTATTTACTTGTTCATCCTCATCAATGTAACGAAAGACCAGGTTTTGTGCTGTGATAAAGTCCATAGTTTAAATTATCTCCAAATCATTTTCTCCATATTGCGGTATTACCACAAGGGAGAATGAGGTTAGTATCTGTGACAGGAAGACCGATTTCTGAAGATGAAACCGAACCGCCGAATTTTTTAACTAAAATTGTTGAAAGCATATACTCCATTACTGACGGAGGGAGTCCTGTTGTATATGAATTAAGAATAAAAAAGCGTGCATCATCTGAAAGAATTGTCGAACATAATTCCAAAAAAGAATAAAGCTGTTCTTCAAGCTTCCATACCTCTCCGCCTGGACCTCTGCCGTATGATGGTGGGTCCATAATAATACCATCGTACTTGTTGCCGCGACGCTGTTCTCTGGCGACAAATTTCATACAATCATCAACAAGCCATCTTACAGGCTTATCGGAAAGTCCTGATGACTGGGCATTTTCCTTAGCCCACTGCACCATACCTTTTGACGCATCAACGTGGCAGACTTTAGCACCTGCATTAAGGCAAGCCAAAGTTGCACAGCCCGTATAACCAAAAAGGTTAAGTACGTTAAGCTGTCTGTCACTATCTTTTATTATATCCGATGCTAAATCCCAGTTAACAGCCTGCTCAGGGAAAATTCCCGTATGCTTAAAGCCCATAGGCTTTACATTAAACACCAAGTCGCGATACTTTAATGACCAAGAATCAGGAATTTTCTTGAACACCTGCCACTGACCACCGCCCGAATTTGAGCGGTGATACTTAGCGTGAGCTTTTCTCCATAACGGATTTTTACGCTCGGTGTTCCAAATAATCTGTGGGTCAGGACGGATGAGGATAATATCACCCCAACGCTCGAGTCGCTCACCTGATGATGTATCTATAAGCTCGTAATCAAGCCAATTTGATGATACTCGCATCAGCCTAATCTCTCCTTAACGATGTCAGCCATTTCATTTGCAAGAGCTTCGATTTCGTCGTAGTTCTCACCCTCGAGCATTACTCTAACGAGTGGCTCTGTACCTGATGCACGAACTAAGATACGACCACGGTCACCGAGTGTCTTAGCAATGCGGTCATTCGCTTCTTTTAAAGCCTCGTCTGTCTTAAACTTAGCTTTGCCCTCGTTAGAAATCTTAACGTTAACGAGTACCTGTGGGTAACGCTGCATTAATGTAGCGAGCTTAGAAAGCTTTTCGTTTCTGCGGTTAAGTAAGCTCATAAGATGAGCACCTGTTAACTGACCATCGCCTGTTGTTGCATAGTCAAGGAAGATTACGTGACCGCTCTGTTCACCGCCGATATTGTAATCAGATTTAATCATTTCTTCAAGAACATATCTGTCGCCAACTGCAGTAGCAACAAACTTCATTCCGTTTGCTTCACAGAATTTGTTGAAGCCCATATTTGTCATAACTGTACCGACAACTGCGTCATTCTTCAACTTACCCTGAAGCTTCATATCAGCGGCACAAATTGCAATAATAAAGTCGCCGTCAACGAGCTCGCCGTTTTCATCAACTGCTAAGCATCTATCAGCATCGCCATCGAATGCAAGACCTGCTTGCAGCTTGTGCTCCTTAACGTAAGCCATAAGGGATTCCATATGAGTTGAACCACAGTTTGTGTTGATGTTAACGCCGTCAGGGTTATCAAAGAGCATATGAACCTTTGCACCTAACTTAGTGAAAAGCTTTTCTGCTGTGCGTGATGATGAACCGTTTGAGCAATCAAGTGCGATTTCCATACCGTTTAAGTCATAATCTACAGTTGAAGCAACGTAGTCGATATACTCATCAGCGGCAGTCTCAATTGTTTCAACAGTGCCAAGACCTTCATGAGCTGGAATTGTGTATGGCTCAGCGTTATCTAAAATAATAGCTTCAATCTTTTCTTCAAGCTCATCAGGAAGTTTGTAACCCTCTGAGCTGAAAATCTTGATGCCATTGAATTCGTAAGGGTTGTGTGATGCTGAAATCATAATACCTGCATCAGCCTTGTACTTCTTCACAAGGTGGGCAACAGCAGGAGTAGGAACAACGCCTAAAAGTTTAACATTAGCACCTACTGAACAAAGGCCAGCGATTAAAGCACCCTCTAACATATCGCCTGAAAGACGAGTATCCTTACCAATAAGGAATGTAGGATGTTCAACCTCTTTGCTTGTGAGTACCATTGCGGCAGCTCTGCCGATATTCATAGCGAGTTCAATTGTAAGTTCTGTATTAGCGACACCTCTCGCACCATCTGTACCAAATAATCTTCCCATTTTTATTCTCCTAACAATAAAATTTTAATATATATCATTATCGTTTAGTCATTCACGATAAATCAAGCCTAATTATCAAACAGGCTTCCCTGTGCCTGTACTGTGTTTGACGGGACATCATAACCCAGATGCTGATACGCTTGTGCAGTTACACATCTACCTCGCGGGGTACGGCTTAAAAAGCCAATCTGCATCAAATAAGGCTCGTAGACATCCTCGATTGTTACCGCTTCTTCACCTATAGCGGCGGCTAGTGTTTCAAGTCCGACAGGGCCTCCGCGATAATACTTTATCATAGTATCTAACATTCTGCGGTCATTTTGGTCAAGTCCGAGCTCATCAATTTCGAGCCTGTCTAAAGCAACACGAGCTACATCACAGGTGATTACACCATTTGACATAACCTCGGAAAAATCTCGAACTCTTTTCAAAAGGCGGTTAGCAATTCGCGGAGTACCACGGCTTCTGGACGCAAGCTCTAAGGCTCCGTCATCATCAATCGCAATACCTAAAATACCAGCACTACGAATGATAATATCTGCAAGCTCACGCGGCGAATACATCTCAAGTCGCAAGACCACACCAAAACGGTCTCTAAGCGGAGCTGTAAGCTGTCCCGCTCTTGTTGTTGCACCAACGAGAGTGAATTTCGGGAGCGGTAAGTGATAAGATGCCGCCATCTGCCCTTTTCCTGTTATAATATCAATAGCGAAGTCTTCCATAGACGGATACAAAATCTCTTCCACAGCACGCGAAAGGCGGTGTATCTCGTCGATAAAAAGAACGTCGCCAGGGTTTAAGTTGGTAAGCAGAGCCGCTAAATCACCGGGCTTTTCAATTGCAGGGCCGGAGGTAATTCGAATATTAACACCCATTTCATTTGCGATAATACCAGCAAGCGTTGTTTTGCCAAGTCCCGGCGGTCCGTACAAAAGAACGTGATCGAGTGCTTCTTTTCGCTTTTTTGCGGCTTCAATAAATATGCTTAAGTTCTCTTTAGCCTTAGCCTGTCCGACATATTCATCTAAGGTTTTGGGTCGAAGGGGATTATCTCCCTCAACCAAATCCTGCGGTATTTCAGAGGTATCCATTAAGCGATCCTCGAAATCCATTTCAAATTCAGTATATTCGTTCATTATGTTATCCTTTCATAAAAAGGTAGTACGTAATATTTTTATATTTCTCTCCCTCAGTCAGCTACACTGACAGCTCCCTCACAGATGGTGCCTAGGGTTATATAGAAACTAAAATTATCCCATTTGTCGCAGGGTTGCGGCGATAAGCTGTTCGACTGTTAAGCTAGGGTCAAGTTTAGAAAGAACAGGAGTGACATCAGCGGCACTGTAACCAAGCACAGCAAGAGCCTGCACAGCTTTCGGAATATTTCCTGTGTCAGCAATAACCGAACCTTTTGTGACAACTCCGTCAGCAGTATCAACCGAAATACCTTTAATCTTATCTTTAAGCTCAAGCACTATACGCTGGGCAAGCTTTGGGCCTACACCCGATGCACGGGTTAAAGTCTTGTAGTCGGATGCCGAAACGGAAAGAGCAATCTGCTCACTGGAGAGCTCGGACAATATAGCTAAGGCTACCTTAGGTCCTACACCTGAAATAGAAATAAGCATTTTGAAGGTAGATAGTTCAGCCTTCGAGTAAAAACCGAAAAGCTCCATTGCGTCCTCTCGCACACTCATATATGTGAACAATGTTACGATAGAGTTCAGCTTTAAATTTCGTTGAGTCGTTAATGTAGTATTGACTCTAAAGCCAATACCGTTACATTCAACTACAACAAAACCTGATTCAATATGAATTAATGTTCCCTTTACGGAATAAATCATAGTTTAACTCCTCCGCTTAATAAATCTCTTCGAAGTTTAGTTCCACAGGCGTGAGTGTGAGTTATAGCGATAGCTAGTGCATCGGCAGTGTCATCCGGATTAGGAACTTCTTTCAAATGCAATAGTCTTCTTGTCATTTCCATAACCTGTGGTTTTTTAGCTTTGCCGTAGCCTGTGACCGCGACTTTCACCTGAAGCGGTGTATATTCATAAACTTTCACACCGCATTGTTGTGCCGCCAGCAAAATAACTCCTCTTGCCTGTGCTACCAAAATTGCGGTAGTGACATTAGTGGTAAAAAACAATTTTTCAACAGAAAGTGCGTCAGGCTTGTACTTTTTTAAAATGGTAATCATATCGTTATAGATAAGTTCGAGTCTTAAATTAAAATCAGTGTGAGCCTCAGTTGTGATAGAGCCGAAAGCTAAGGGACGGTAAGCGTTGCCGTTATATTCAATCACTCCCCAACCAACAATAGCATAACCGGGGTCAATACCCAAAACTATCACACAGTCGCACTCCTTTCTCAAAAAAACGTACTTTCCCATAATTGAGATTTATTATAACATAATCGGCTTACAATAGCAATAAAATGAGCATAAAAAACAGCGAACTTTCCTAAAAAAGTCCGCTGTAATTGTTTTTTATTCTGCTTATCAGCAATATTCTGAAATCAGCTGTTTAAGTTTAGATACATCATCAGCTTTAGCTTGCTCGATATTACCAAACGGAAAGTCGATTTTCAGCTCGTCATACTTAATTTGACAGATTTTCTTAAACGGCAAAAGCTCGATTTTATCAACACAATCGTGGCTATCTGCTATTGTTTTAAGCTTTAAGATATTATCCGTCGAATCGTTAATTGTCGGAATAATTACCTGTCGAAGAGTTGTAGGTATCCCCTTTTCGTTAAGGTAAGACAAAAACTCAAGCACAGGAGCTAAATGACATCCAACGTTTTCAACGTATGAATCATCATCGGTGTACTTGATATCAAGCAATACTCTATCAGTGACAGAAAGCAAAGCTTTGATATCATCGTTAAGCACACTGCCTGATGTATCAAGGCAAGTGTTAATGCCGTTTTCGTGGCACAATGAGAACACTTCTTTCGCAAACTTCGCTTGCAAAATAGGCTCACCACCCGAAAGAGTAATACCGCCTTTTTCTCCAAAATACTCCTTAAAACGTGAAGCTTTATAAACTATCTCTATAGGGGTGTACTCCCTACCCTCATTATAATTCCAAGTATCGGGATTGTGACAGCATTTGCATCTTAAATTGCAACCTTGCATAAACACTACAAAGCGTACTCCGGGGCCGTCAACAGTACCCATACTCTGGATAGAATGAACTCGTCCTTTAGTCACACTCATAATGCCTCATGGAATGTTCGGCTAATAACCTCACGCTGTTGTTCTTTTGAAAGCTTATGGAAGTTAACTGCGTAGCCTGATACACGAATTGTAAGGTTCGGATAAGCCTCAGGGTCGTTATACGCTTCAATCAATGTATCACGATTTAAAACGTTTACGTTAATGTGGTGAGCATTTTTAGCAAAGTAACCATCTAAAACTGATACAAGGTTATTAATACGCTCGTCTTCATCTCTGCCCAAAGCTTCAGGAGTAATAGAGAATGTATTCGAAATACCGTCACGGCAATCATCATAGCTGATTTTTGCAACAGAGTTGAGAGAAGAAAGTGCACCATTTTCTTCACGGTTGTGCATTGGGTTAGCACCAGGTGCGAACGGTGAGCCTGCTTCTCTGCCGTCAGGTGTTGCACCTGTGTGCTTACCATACATAACGTTAGATGTAATTGTAAGAACAGATAGAGTATGAATAGCCTTACGATAAGTCGGAGTTTTTCTAAGCTCAGTGATAAACTTGTGAGCCATCTCCTTAGCAATGAGGTCAACGTTATCGTCATCATTACCATATTTAGGGAAATCGCCAACTGTATTAAAGTTTACGATATAGCCATTCTCATCCATTACTGGGTGAACAGACGCGAACTTGATAGCACTTAAAGAGTCTGTTACTACTGAAAGGCCTGCGATACCGAAAGCCATAAAACGTTCAACATTAGTATCATGGAGAGCCATCTGTGACTTCTCGTATGCATACTTATCGTGCATATAGTGAATAACGTTCATTGTGTTAACGTAGAGATTTGCAAGCCACTCAATATAGATATCAAATCTCTTCATAACCTCGTCATAGTCGAGTTTATCGCCTGAAAGCACATCCATCTGAGGACCTATGTGCATACCGCTTGTGGTATCATAACCGCCGTTGATTGCGATAAGTAAGAGTTTAGCAAGGTTACAACGTGCTCCGAAGAACTGCATCTGCTTGCCGACTTTCATTGCTGATACACAACAAGCGATTGCGTAATCATCACCATAGATAGGACGCATAAGGTCGTCGTTTTCATACTGGATTGAGTCTGTATCAGCAGACACCTTAGCACAGTATTTCTTAAAGTTTTCAGGGAGCTGTTTGCTCCATAAAATTGTGAGGTTCGGCTCAGGTGATGAACCTAATGTATAGAGAGTATTGAGCATACGGAAAGTTGACTTAGAAACTAATGTTCTGCCGTCTTCGCCCATACCGCCCAAAGCTTCTGTAATCCACATAGGGTCGCCGCCGAAAAGCTCGTTATACTCAGGTGTACGAAGCATACGTGCCATTCTAAGCTTGATAACAAAATCGTCAATGAGTTCCTGAGCTGTTTCTTCTGTTAATGTACCGTTTTCAAGGTCACGCTCGATATATATATCAAAAAATGTGCTGACTCTGCCTAAAGACATAGCCGCACCATTTTGCTCCTTAATAGCAGAAAGGTAAGCAAAATATGTCCACTGGATAGCTTCTCGTGCATTGCTTGCAGGCTGAGAAATATCATAACCGTAAGCAAGTGCCATTTCTTTCATAAATCCTAAGAATGTAATCTGCTGGAACAGCTCCTCATAAAGACGAATCTGCTCTGTATTTAATGTACCTGTTGAAAGCTGAGCCTTGTCCTTTTTCTTTTCTTCAATGAGCTTGTCCACACCATAAAGTGCAACTCTTCTGTAGTCACCAATAATTCTGCCTCTGCCGTAAGCATCAGGAAGACCTGTGATAACGTGGCACTTTCTGGCTGCACGCATTTCATCAGTATACGCACGGAATACACCATCATTGTGTGTTGTTCTGTATTTAAACTCATCTTCAATCTTTTCGCTTAATTCGTAACCGTAAGCCTTACAAGCCTGTCTAGCCATACGAATACCGTTGAATGGATTAACGCCACGCTTTAGCGGACGGTTAGTTTGCAAACCAACGATAATCTCATTTTCTTTGTCAATATAACCCGGTGTATAGCTTGTCAATGACGAAGCAGTTGCTGTATCAATATCAAGCACACCACCATACTGACGCTCAAGTGCAAATAAAGACTGCACCTTTTTCATAAGCTCATTAGTACGCTGTGTAGGACCACTCAAAAAGCTGTGGTCGCCCTCATACTGTCGGTAGTTAGTCTGGATAAAATCACGGACGTTGATTTCATCACACCAAAGACCGCTTTTAAAACCTTCCCAATTCTTATGTTCCATAATATTTTCCTCCTAACTTTTAGTCTGGTATATAAGAAAAGGGCAATTCACTTATAAAAGCGAACTGCCCAGACGGTCGGCTGAAATGCACCCATGCTTCCCCGCGTTATTTCGCATCATCCGTCAGTTGCATAAGTGTTCAATCACATACTACTACAAGATATACTTTTTGTCAACAAAAGAAACACAAAATATTGTGCCAAAATCACGATTTGTATAAAGATACAGTATTTTCTCCATAAACTATTTCAACTCTGTCAAAATGGACAATATAAGTAAAGGCATAGGGAATTTTTGTATTCTCATCATGGATAACAAAAGCCGTAGAGGACAACTCGCACAATCCGCTTAATGTTATACTTTTGTTATCAAAAAGTGTAACACTGAGCGATGCTTTATCACCATCAAAATCCAAAGCTATTTTGTTACCGTTATCAAGCTGTACAGACCATTTACTTTGCGTCAACTCATCTGCAGAATTTGTAACAACTTCACTACATCCGCTGGATAAAAAGATTAAAGTTAACATCGAAACACAAATGATAATTTTTGAAAAAATCCTCATAATACCACCGACACATAATATGAGAAAAATGACATTTGTATGCAAAAAAATAAACGCCGATAAACGGCGTTTAAGTTACTCCACCTTATTATCCGATACCGTTACCAGCAAATTCTGGGTTGTAAAGAATAAAATAAGAATATACAGCAAAAGTGCTACTACTGCACCCATAGCAATTGTTGCACCAATACCGAAAGTGATAAGTGACGCACAAATTATACAACAAGCAAAGCTTAAAAAATTCTTAACATAGCCTTTACTTAATACACAAAAGAAAAAGCAGACTACAGGAAAAATGACGAAAACACCAAAAAGGAAAGCAAGCTTAACCTCCTGAGCAGTTTCATAGCCCGATGGTCTTACCATAAGTTCAAAGGCGGTGAGTTGTTTAACATTGCCACTACTATCAACAATCCAGGTGAACGGAAATGTCGTAAGCACCACCTGTATAAAATATAAAACTGCAAGCGTAATACGCAGGCGTTTAGCTTTTTTCGATTCTTTGATTTTACTTTTTTCTCTATTATAAGACATAAAAAACCTCACAAAATTTTATAAGAGTATATTACCACAACTAAATTGTATTTTCAATAGTTTTGGATTGACCAATTATCTGTTATTATGGTATAATCCCCACATTGGAAGGTGATAAATATGAATTGGTTAAACGATACTGTGTTCTACAATATCTATCCATTAGGATTTTGCGGAGCACCTAAACAAAATGACGGACAGCTTACCTATCGTCTTGATAAAATTTATGACTGGATACCTCACTTCAAGGCTTTGGGAGTAAATGCGATTGTGTTCAATCCTGTATTTGAGAGCAGTCGCCACGGTTACGATACGATTGATTATTACAAAATCGACTGCAGACTCGGTGACAATGAATCATTCAAAAAGATTTGTGACGCTCTTCATCAAAACGGAATAAGAGTACTGCTCGACGGTGTTTTCAACCATGTTGGAAGAGATTTCTTTGCATTCAAGGATATTCAGCAAAACGGTATGAGTTCAATTTATTGCAACTGGTTTCATAACATTCGTTTTGACCAAAGAAGCCCTAAGGGCGACAACTTCTCGTATGAGGGCTGGGCAGGACACTACGACCTGGTAAAGCTTAATTTGCAAAACGATGTTGTTACCTCACACCTGCTTGATGCTGTAAAATTTTGGATTGATGAATTTCAAATTGATGGCTTAAGACTTGACGCGGCTGATTGTGTTGACCTTGAGTTTTTCAAAAAATTACGTTCCACCTGTAAGAACAAAAAGTCTGACTTTTGGCTTTATGGCGAGATTACAAGCGGTGAATACACGCGTTGGGCAAATGACACAACACTCGACTCGGTTACAAATTACGAAGCTTACAAGGCTCTTTACTCCTGCCACAATGACCGCAACTACTTTGAGTTTGCTCATTCTATGGAGAGAGAATTTGGCAACTACGGAATTTACAAGCATCTTTATCTTTACAACTTTGTTGATAATCATGATGTTAACAGAATTGCAAGCAGTCTAAATGACAAAAGCCTGCTCAAAAACGTTCACACACTTATGTTCACTATGCCCGGTGCACCATCTATTTACTATGGTAGCGAATTCGGTATTGAGGGCAAACGCACTCCGCGTTGCGACTATGATTTACGTCCTTGCATCAATTTAGGCGAAATTCCTAATCCTAACTACGGGCTGTTAGAGCATATTAAAAAGCTGTCAAAAATCAGACACACCTTGTCAGCTCTTAAAAACGGCTCTTATAAAAACGAAAACATCCAGCTTGAGCACCTGTGCTATTCAATGAAAAATGGTGAGCAAAGTGTCTTCGTTCTTCTTAACCAAAGTAATGAAACCAGAAATATTGGTTTTAACTCAGAATACAACGGCATTTTAACCGATGTATTAAATGGTAACACTCAGTACCACTGTAACGGATATATGGCTATAGATGTACCAGCGAAAAGTTCTATGATTTTGGTTTCAAATGACGGAAGTTTAAATATTGACTTTAACGAAGGAATCAATTGCGAGGTCATTTCTGCTCCTGTTAATACTGCTAAGAATATTCCTGATGAGTTAGCTCCTCAGGAAGTAACACTCGGCAGATACAGACATTTCAAAGGCAACGAATACGAGGTTTTAGGCTTTGCTAAAGACAGCGAAACTGAGCAGAAAATGGTTATTTATCAAGCTATGTACGGTGAGCAAGAGCTCTGGGTTAGACCATACGATATGTTCAAGGAAATAATTGAGCGTGACGGTAAAAAAATCAGAAGATTTGAAAAATTAAGTTAATACAGCTCCACAATACAGCAAAGGCATCGCAAATCGCGATGCCTTCTTTTATATTTCTGGGGCAATATAACCTTTATTATTTAACACTTCAAAAATATTTTGGAGTGTTTCTTCGCTTTCGGCTCTGACAGTATGGTAATGATAACCGCCTGTAATGTTCATAAGCTCTGATGATTTTCCGCTACGCACACCCTCTATAAATTGCTTAACGTGTAGCGGCGAGAAGATATTGAGCTGAGCCTGCACCCTGCCGTAAACCTTGTGCCATACAAATACATCAACAACAGTTCCGCCTAAGCCGACAATTGTCATAAGCTCGTCTTCGGTTTCATCTGTGGTGTGCTTAACTTTAAACACACGCTCACAAAGTGGCGACTTCTGCATAACGTAGCCGTAATGAGTAGATAGTATATCAAACCCCGACGCTTTAATGACTGCTATGTCAGAAACGATAATTTGTCGTGACACCGAAAATCGTTCAGCTAAAGCGGTTCCCGAAATCGGCTCTTTTTCTGACAAAAGCAGATTTATTATTTCTTGTCTTCTTAATGACGCTTTCATAAGCACCTCTTAAACAGCGTGAAGATTCTTGAGTGATAAATCAAGGATTGGTGACGAATGTGTTAATGCACCGCTAGATATATAATCAACGCCAATATCTACAAGTCTTGCGACATTTTCTTTTGTTACGTTACCGCTACATTCTGTTTCAGCCTTGCCATTACAAAGTGCGACAGCCTCTTTCATATCTTCAACGCTCATATTATCAAGCATAATGATATCTGCACCAGCTATTAGTGCTTCTTTTAACATATCGAGATTTTCAACCTCTACTTCGATTTTTCTGACAAATGGTGCGTACTCCTTAGCCATTTTTACTGCTTGAGCTACGCTTCCTGCGGCACCGATATGGTTATCCTTGAGCAAAATGCCGTCACTCAAGTTATATCTGTGGTTATAGCCACCGCCAACCTTTACTGCATACTTTTCAAACACACGCATATTAGGTGTTGTTTTTCTTGTATCAAGAAGTTTTGTTTTTGAGCCTTGTAATAAATCGGCAATATTACGAGTATATGTAGCGATACCGCTCATACGCTGTAAGTAGTTTAATGCTGTGCGTTCACCTGAGAGAAGAACACGAATATCACCCTTAATTACTGCGAGTTTTTCGCCGTTTGTGACCTTATCGCCGTCTTTGCAGAAAAATTCAAATTCTGTTTTATCATCAAGTAATTCAAATACACGCTTGAATACACCAAGACCTGCAATTATGCCGTCCTGCTTACAAATAAGTTCAACTTCTCCAAGTTTAGCCTCAGGCATAACAGAAGCGGTTGTAATATCCTCGCTTGTGATATCTTCAGATAAAGCACTTAATATCAACGCATCAGCGTTTACTTTCATTGTAATATCATTCATCTTTTTCGTTCTCCTCTTCTATCGCAGATAACACTGCTTTTTTGTATTTTTCCTGATAACCTATGTAGTCTGCTTTATTGACAACAACCTCATCGTTATCAGAAAGTTCAGTATAATTTGAAATAATATCCCTTGCGGCACGTTTCGCAAAAACCAAGCTTTCTAAAAGCGAATTACTTGCCAGTCTGTTCCTTCCATGGACTCCGTTACAGGAGGTTTCTCCTACTGCGTACAGACGTTCCATCGAGGTTTTACTATGCGAATCAACGTCAATTCCGCCCATAAAATAATGTTGTGACGGCACAACAGGGATAGGTTCTTTTGTAACGTCATAGCCCTCTTTTAAACAATGCTCATAAATATTTGGGAAATGCGTTTTTATTTCTTCTTCAGGGATTGGGGACATAGACAGCCATACGTGCTCACTACCCTCTTTTTTCATTTCATCGAAGATAGCATTAGCAACAACATCACGAGGTTGCAATTCATCAACAAAGCGTTCACCCTTTGAGTTTAAAAGAATAGCTCCCTCACCTCTTACAGACTCGGAAATCAAGAATTCTCTTCCACTGTTTTTACAATACAGCGTTGTAGGATGAATCTGGATATAGTTAATATCTTTTAACTTAATATTGTGTTTTAAAGCTAAAGCTAAGGCATCACCCGTTAAATGGCGGTAGTTGGTTGAATGTTCAAAAAGTCCGCCGATACCCCCGGTTGCAAGCACCGTAAAGTTTGCAACAATGCTTCTGTATTCTCCGTTTTCGTCGTGACCGATTATACCGCGACATACGTTATCTTCACAAATCAAATCGACCATTGTAAAGTTTTCAATAAGCGTTATATTTTTGCGTTTTGTGGCTTGTTCAAGCAAATGTGAGGTTATCTCCTTGCCTGTTTCGTCCTCGTGGAAAAGAATTCGCGGTCGAGAATGTGCTCCCTCGCGTGTGTAGTGAAATTTTTCACCGTTCTTTTCAAAATCCACACCAAAAGACACTAAATCAGCGATAATCTCACGCGAGGAACGAATCATAATCTCAACAGAGTCAGGGTCATTCTCGTAATGTCCCGCTTTCATTGTATCCTCGTAAAACGAATCATAATCACGCTCATCTCGTAAAACGCAAATTCCGCCCTGTGCTAAAAACGAGTCGCTTTTGGTCGCCTTATTCTTAGTTACTATTGTTATTTTTTTATTTTTTGGTAAATTCAGAGCACAATAAAGCCCTGAAACACCACAGCCGACAATTATAATATCAGTTTCCATAATTTCACTTACCAAGCTCGAGCATCCTGTTAAGAGGCACAAGTGCTTTTTCTCTTACTTCGTCACTAACGATAACTTCTTTGTCTTCTTTCAATAGCACCGATAAAATATTCTCTAAAGTGTTAAGCTTCATATCTGCACAACAAGGATTAGGTTTAGGAAAATAGAACTTTTTGTCAGGA
Organism: Ruminococcus sp.; assembly: GCA_017473955.1. Classification (GTDB taxonomy): domain Bacteria; phylum Bacillota; class Clostridia; order Oscillospirales; family Acutalibacteraceae; genus Ruminococcoides. The sequence continues at coordinate 14,116 of JAFUIK010000035.1, forward strand.
TTTTTTTTCAAAAGCTCATACAAAATACCTTTTTCTGTGCAAATAATGAATTCTTCATTTTCACTATTTGTTGCAAATTTTAAAATATCCAAGGTGCTACCAATAAAGTCAGACAGCTCCAAAATTTCTTTTTCACACTCAGGATGAGTCAGTATCAAAGCGTTTTTATGCTTTTCTTTTTGAGCTAAAACCTGCTGAGCTTTTAGGGATGCATGTATCGGACAACAGCCGTCATTTAAGATAATATTTTTGTCAGGCAGTTGCTCTGCTACATAACTACCAAGGTTTTTATCAGGAATAAAAAAGATGTTTTTATTGTCAAGAGAATTGACTATATTAACCGCATTTGACGATGTGACACAAATATCGCTCTTGCACTTAAGCTCAGCGGTTGAGTTAATATAACAAACAACGCACAAATCATCATACTTTTCTTTTAGCTCTTCAATCTTGCCGTCCTTGACCATATGAGCCATTGGACAATCAGCGGATAAATCGGGCATTAAAACCTTTTTATCGGGATTTAAAATCTTTGCACTCTCCCCCATAAAATACACACCGCAAAAGACGATTATGTCAGCAGTTGTTTGCTTAGCGATTTTTGCAAGATAAAAAGAATCGCCTACATAATCAGCAATTTTCTGAGCTTCGTCGGGTGCATAATAATGAGCAAGAATAACAGCGTTTTTCTCCTGTTTCAGTTTCTTAATCTGACTTTCCATAACAAAAAACTACCCCTATTTATTAAATCGCTGTTATTATACGCCTCACTCTTTACATCTGTCAAGTTATCTGTAAAGTTTTAGAGCTTTGCATAAAAAAAGAAAAAACCGCTGTAAAAAAAACAGCGGTTTTATGATTATTATGGGGTTGTGCTTGTTCCGGTTACCAAATCTTCATAAACAAAGGATGCGAGGTCGTATCTTACCTTATCCCAATCGTTAATTACGATAACCGACTGCATATCATCAGTTCTGCCGTAGCTCCAGTTACCCTCTGTCGGGATTGCAAGCTCCTTCATCTCGTAATCAAGATACGTCATACAGTTTGAAACAAGGAACGTAATATCGCTCTTCTTAAGGTTAGTAGTAACAAGAGGACCGATTTCGTTAACAATCTCAACAATGTCGGTTAAAGAAGCCTCTTCCTTAAGACTTAACATAATTGTTTCTAAAAGCTTACGCTGACGCTGTGTTCTTTCCCAGTCGTCACCGGAGAAGCTGTAGTTAGGGTTGCCACCGAGTGACTCGGCACCACGGTTACGAGCATACCAAAGAGCCTGATAACCATCAAGGTGAGCAATCTGCGGGTCCTTAGAATAATCTATCTCTAAAAATTCGGTTTTACCAAGCTGGTTATTAACATCAATTTGAGCATTGATATATTCCATTTCTTCTATAGAAAGCTCCATATCAACACCACCTAAGACATTGATAATCTTTCTAAATGAATCAAAGTCTACACAAGCGTATTTATCAACCTCAATACCAAAATTAGCTTCAACCATTTTGATAGAAAGCGGTACACCGCCTAAGCTAAACGCCGAATTAAGCTTTCCGTCACCATAACCAGGGATATAAACATAGGTGTCACGCTGGAAAGAAGTCAACTTGATTTTCTTGTGCAAATTATCAAGTGACAGCAAAATCATTGTATCGCTACGGCCATAGTCGTCCTTACCATTGCCGTGAGCATCCTGACCGAAAAGCAGGATATTGAGTACGTACTCATTACCAATAAGGGAATCGGTACTTACGGCGTTTGTATCCGAACCGTCCGCTGTTGTTGGCTGGGTTTTGTCAACATCCTGATAATTCAGACTATCAAGCACCGAATAATAATAAACCATTCCTGTGCCAAACAGGAGCATTATAATCGACATAATAAGAACAAAAACTCGTTTTGCTCTGCCTTTTTTATTCTTTTTACTGTTCTTGTTAAATACTTTGTTTACCTGGCTTGAGGAATTGATATCAACATAATCATCGTTGTAATTTGCCATACAAACCACCTTTCCGTATGCGTTGAACACGCATACTAACACATAGTAAAACAGAATTATTATACATCAATTAATGGATTTTATTTTCTAAAATAGAAAAATGCACCAAAATTCAACATTTATTCACAACTTGTTGTGAAACTATGCAAAATCCGGTGCATATATTGTACTCATTGAATAATAAAGGTTAGTCCTGCTCGTCGAGTGTAAGATAAAATGACGGCAAAAATTCATTTAAGAACACATCAACATAAGGCAAATTCATATTTTCAAGTGCGGTTTCGGTAGCGATATGGGCTTTAGAGAACTCCTTGTTACCGATTTTTTCCTCCTCGATGCACTTAATAAGAGCTGAAAGCTTGTCGGCTGCCTTCAAAAACGGCACATAATCTTTGTCTTCATCACAAATGGTAAGTAAAGGAGCAAACTCCTCACGTAAATCCTCCGGTAAATAAGACACGAGCTTTTCTTCCGCCACTCGTTCAATCTGCTTATATACTTCGCTGATTTTAGGATTAAAATACTTAATCGGAGTTGGCATATCCCCTGTTATAATTTCGGAGGCATCGTGATATATTCCCAGCATAGCTGCGTGTTCAGGGTTTAAAGCGGTTCCAAAACGCTTGTTGCTGATTACAACTAAAGCGTGTGCAATCATAGCAACATTCAGACTGTGCTCGCTGATATTCTCTGTCTTTGTATTATTCATCAGACCCCAGCGATTTATGTATTTCATACGTGACATTATCGCAAAAAAATGGCTATTCATCGGTTACTCCTCCAAAATTTAAGAAAATTACATATAAATGTAAAATATATAGTGCATTTTTAAAACTTTTGTGTTATACTATACTAGTTATATTATACACAAAATAATATGACTTTTAAAGACCTAATTTTAAAACAACAAGAATTACTTTTTATATTTGAAATTTATCAGATTTTGCGGAGGTACAACATGAGTTTTGGTGAAAAGATTTTAGAATATAAAGCTGACATAATTTCCGATTTGGCTGAACTTATTGCTATTAAGTCTGTATCCGGTTTTCAGGATGACTGTACTCAGGCTCTTGACTGGATGATGAAAAAGGCTGAGAGTTTCGGACTTGTTACAAAGACATATGATGGTCTTGCTGGTCACGCTGAACTCGGTAGCGGAGGTAAGCTTTGCGGTGTGCTTTCTCACGTTGACGTTGTCCCTGAGGGTAACAACTGGAACTCCTTACCGTTTGAGCTTTCTGTCGGCGATGGCTATATGTACGGCAGAGGTGTTGCTGACAATAAGGGTGCGGCACTTATAAACCTTTACTGCTTAAGAGCTCTCAAAGAAAGCGGAGTTATTGGCAAGAATACTATCCGTGCCATTTACGGCACTTGTGAAGAAACAGGTATGCACGATATCGAGATGTATTTCGAGCATGAACCTATACCTGATATGTCATTTACTCCTGATAACCGCTACGGTATTTGCAGATGCGAAAAGGGTATTTTACAACTAGAGCTTTACGCTGATACTCACGACGGCACAACTCTTACTCAGCTTCACTCGGGTAAGGCTGTTAATGCTGTTCCTGATACAGCTTATGCTTTACTTGATTGCTCAGAAACCGAGGACCATCAGCTACTTAGACTTGCTGATGCGAAAAAAGGCACATTTGAATTCTACTATACAATCGACGGTATGATGGTATTAAGCAGAGGTAAAGCGGCTCACGCGTGCGAACCACAGGAAGGTCACAATGCGGCTGTTGCTCTTGTTGATTTGCTTACATCAAACTTCTCTCTCCCATCTTTAGGAAGTGTTTGTTCATTTATCGAATCCTGTATCGGTCTTGATAATACAGGCGTTAAGATGGGTATTAAAACAAGAGATGCCGAATCAGGCCCGCTTACAATAAGCGTAGGCACCGTCCACATTGATGAGGGCTATGCTACCTGTACTGTTGATATCAGATACCCTGCAACCATTAACGGCGAGAATATTCTTGACACAGTGACAAAGGCTGCCGCTAACGAAAACCTTCACGTTAAGGTATTAAAACACTCAAAGCCTTTATATTTACAGGAAGATAGCGAACTTATCAAACTTCTTTCTGACTCTTATGAGGAAATTATGGGTGAAAAGCCTGATATGTACTCCACAGGTGGCGGTACATACGCAAGAATGCTCGGCGGCAAGGGTGTTGCGTTTGGCCCTGTATTCAAGGATGAGATATCTAACATCCATAACGCAAACGAGTGTCTTGATGTTGAAAAGTTCTTCAAGCATGCTCAAATATGTTTAGAGGCTATGTACAGAATGTACACAGCCGAGTAAGGTGAAACTATGTCTGCAGAAATAATACTGAAAGCTCAAGCTAGAGATAAGCTCAAACAAGGCGGTTGGGCTAAAGCGTTATTCGCTTTGGCGATCCTAACTATCGTTTATATGATAATTGAATGTTTTTCGTCATTGGGATATTATCTTATCGAGTTACTCAATCCTGACAGTACAATAGAGTTTATTATTGAAGTATCAGGCGGCACGATAGCTACTATCGTGGCTCTGCTGTTAAGTCCTTTTGTATTAGGCTTTTTCAGGATGTTTTACAGCGATGATAGGGACTATTCTTTAAACGATGTTATGTACTACTTTTCAACATTCGGCAAATACACTAAAGCTATTAAGTTTGTATTAGGCTTTGTTTTAAGAATGATACTGCCTGTTGTGGTGTATTTCCTGTTACCTGCTTCTATCTTTGCAGTAGCAAAAATTATTAACAACGGCGACTCACTTGAGAATGGTATCAAGATTTTAATTATCGCACTAGCTATAACTTCTACTGTTCTGGTATTAAGACACAGCATCCGCTACTTTGTGAGCATACTTCTGCTGTGCGAAAATGAGTGTGAAAAGACTTCTTACTACTTTACTACTTCTAAAGAAATAATGCGACATCACGAAAAAGATGTTGTAAAACTGATATTATCTTTCTTCTGGTGGATACTTTCAAGTATCACCGGATTACCTGCACTTTACGTTATTCCATATATCTCTCAGGCTATGTGCTTAAGTGGTAAATGGTTAACACAACTTTCAAGGAACGGACAAGACATATGAGTTATTTCAGTAACACAGAAAATATGAGGGTTTCGCTTTGTACAATTGCGTACAATGAAGAAGCTGTTTTAAACGGTCTGTTCAGAGATTTTTCTGAGCAGAGCTACCCTCACGATAAAATTGAAATCATACTCGTTGATAACGCTTCTACCGACAACACCAAAGCTATGATGAAGGAATTCCAGAAAACTGACTATGGCTTTGAATCGGTCAAGCTTGTTGACAGTACAAATAAAAATCAGGCTACAGCGTGGAACGAAGCGTTGATGCACGCTACAGGCGATATCATTATCAGAGTAGACGCTCACTCAAAAATCCCACGCTACTTTGTTGCTAAAAATGTTTTCGAAATCTCCGAGGGCGAGGACATTGTCGGTGGTGGCAGACCTAACACAACAGATGGTATGACACCGTGGAAGCTGACCTTGCTTGCTGCTGAAGAGTCACTTTTTGGTTCTTCGGTTGCTGACTACAGACGAGCTCCTGGTCAGAAAATCTATCTCGACAGCCTTTTTCACGCGGCATATAAACGTGAGGTATTCGAAAAAGTCGGCGGATTCAACGAAGATTTAGGCAGAACTGAGGACAACGAGCTTCACTACAGAATGAGAATGGCAGGATATAAATTCTGCTGTTGTCCTGAGATTATCTCGTTCCAGCACACCAGAAACACTCTGCGTGCTATGATTAAGCAGAAATACGGAAACGGCTACTGGATTGGTTTGACAAGCGGTGTCTGCTTTAAGTGTCTGAACTACTTCCACTTTATTCCGTTTGTATTTGTAATGGCAGTTATATTCAGCCTGTTTCTTTGGTTACTGGGCAATCCGACATTGTTTGCAATTATTTTTGCGATGTACTCGATGTTTAATCTCGTTAACACAGTCGGATGTTTAATGCTCAAAAAACCTAACCCGCTGTTTTTGACTCTACCATTCATCTTCCCTGTACTTCACATTTCTTACGGAATCGGTACACTTGTGGGTCTAGCAAAAATGCCTTTCTGGAAAAAGAAGCTTGATGATACATCAGAAAAGCGTATAGAAATGGTAAAAGAAGCTATCAGGAAGAATACTGTTAAAAATGATGATTTATTTTTCGAGGAATAACACTAAGGTGCATTATGGCTGAGATTATTAAAATTGATAACGAAACTTTAAGACAGCTACAGTTAAAAGAGCTTGAATCACTATTGTTTTTCAAAGAGTTTTGTGAAAAAAATGAGCTTAGATGGTACTTGCTAGGTGGCTGTGTAATCGGTGCTTTAAGGCACAAGGGATTCATCCCTTGGGATGATGATATTGACATTATTATGCCGAGAAATGATTGGGAGAGAATGCTGAAGCTGTGGAAAGAACAGGTTGACTCTGACCGCTTTTTGATGCTCAAAACTGACGAGGGCGAGGTTTTCACTGGCAATATCTTTGCAACACTTGTTGACACATCAGCTACTATGGTTAAGGAAAACCAGAAAGATATCGACGTACCGCACGGTATTGTTACGGACATCTTCCCAATAGACGGCTGTCCTGACGGAAAATTCGATAGATATATGCAATATATGTGGACACTAATCTACTCGCTGTTTATATCAGAATTTGTTCCTGAAAAACACGGTAAGCTGATTAGTACTGCAAGTAAAATCTTGCTTGGTATTGTCCGAACAAGAAAAGCTCGCACCAAAGTATGGAAATTTGCTGAAAAACAGCTTAAAAAATACGATTTCGAAACACACGAATACAGCACAGAGCTTTATGCAGGTCCGTTCTATATGAAGAAAAAATACCCGCAAGAAGCTTTTGCTAAGGAAGCTTATCTTGAATTTGAAGGTTTACAGCTACCTGTTATGCAGGGATACGACGAATATCTCACAATCGCCTTTGGCGACTATATGGAGTTGCCACCTGAGGAAAAGCGTGTACCTCACCACGATTTGGTAGAGCTAGATTTAAATAAACCTTGTGTGTAATATTGACACGATAACATAATATATATATAATATAACTATCTTCGGGGCGGGGTGCGATTCCCCACCGGTGGTAAAGTCCACGAGCGAAAGCTGATTCGGTGAAATTCCGAAACCGACGGTATAGTCCGGATGAAAGAAGATTTGTGCAATAGCACGCAAAGATATAATTTTACCCCGATGTATTTAGCATCGGGGATTTTTGTTTTAAGGTGATTATATGAACAATTCCAGAATGACAAATACAAGGAAGCTTGTAGTAACAGCTATGCTGAGTAGCTTAGCTACCGTGCTCATGCTTTTTGAAATACCGCTACCATTTATTGCTCCGCCATTTTATGAGATGGACTTTTCAGAAGTACCTGTGCTTATTGGTGCATTTTCGATGGGGCCTAGTGTAGGTGTAATCATTGAGGCTGTAAAAATCTTACTCAACCTCATTATCAACGGCACTACGACTGGCGGTATCGGTGAAATTGCAAATTTTGCTATCGGTTGTGCATACATTCTGCCTGCATCACTCATATACAAAAGAAAGAAAACCAAATCAAACGCAATAATCGCCATGGGAGTTGCTACACTTACTATGGCAGTACTCGGTGTTTTTATCAATGCTTACGTTATGATTCCGATATACTCAGCATTTATGCCACTTGAGCAGATTATTCAGATGGGTAAAGACATTGTGCCGCTTATTACCAATACGCTGACTTTCTGCGTGTTCTGTGTTGCTCCGTTTAATCTCATCAAGGGTGTACTTGTATCAACTATTACAACATTCATTTACAAACCGCTTTCAAGAGTTATTCACCCTAAGAGTTGACATAACTAAAAATTAGATATATACTAAAGAAAATACAGAGTAAAAGATCGTGCGTCAAGTGTTTTGCAGACGGGGAGTTGCTGTGAAAACGAAAGGGTGACCTGCGGTGCGGTCTTTGCATCCCGCTGTTACATTCGGATATTGCCTCCCTATGTGATAACGAGATAGGGAGGTTTTTATTATGTCTATAATCGAAATGTTTAAAAAGTCGTCGCAAAATCTGTCAAAAATAGCACCGTTATGTGTATGCTCAATGATGCTGGCATTAAGAATTGTGCTCGGTATGTTCACAAATTTCACGCTGAGTTTTGCACCTTTTGTTAAAATTGGTTTTTCGTTTTTGCCAATTATTATTGTAGCTTATCTTTATGGGCCTGTGTGTGCGGCAGTTGTGTCGGGTGCCGGTGACGTACTCTCGATAGTGTTGTCTAATCCAACCTCGTTTTCAATTATGCCGGGTATCACACTTTGTTACATTTTTGAGGGTATAATCCTAGGTATTGTACTTTATGATCAGGCATCGCTCAAGAGAATTATTTTAGCGTTTGTTTTGGCACTTGTACTTTGCAGGTTACCACTTAATACGCTGGTACTACATTTTATGATGGGTATCCCCTACTTTGAGCTTATGCTCTACAGAGCTGTTGTATTAGTTCCATTTGCGATAGTTGAAGTACTGATAAGCTATGGTGTTATTAAAGCTGTTGACAGAGTGCCTATGCTTAAAAAGATAAGATAGTTTAATACAGATTTCATTTTCTACATTATCATATACAATCGCTGGATATAAACAAATATCCCCTGTGGTCAAAGCTGACCACAGGGGATTTATTATGCTATAAAAAGCTATTCAATTTATAAAGCAAACCGATTATGCGAGCTTTTCTGTAAGTTCAGCATCAGCATAAACTGAAATCCAGTTGCCCTGTGCTATAGCTGCAGCATCATCAATAACAACCCAAACCTCAGGAGCTGTGAACTTCTCATAGTCGTTAGTCTGGAGACCTGAACCGTTGTTGATAATTAAATAGTACTCATAGCCGTTAGGAATGTCGAATGTTGTTGTGTACCAACCCTCTTCATCCTTATCTGTGAGCTGGAGACCAGGCCAAGCTTCGTAAACGTTCTGTGAATCAGCACCATCAACTGTCTTAGCCCATGCCCAGAGGTATGGATCCCAAGTGAGTTCGCCGTCATGCTTAACGTGAAGTGTGATTGTGTTTACTTTGTAGTAGTAAACGTATGTAACTACTGTGTCACCAGAAATAACACCGCTTGCATTTTCAGGAATCTCGCCTACCTGATAGTATGGGCTTTCCTTAGGCTCTGTTGTGTACTCCTCACCGAGTCTGTGCTCAGTTACAAGTGGGCTCATAAATGCTTTGCCGTCTTCGTCAATGTACTTAACTGTGAGTGTGCAAACAGCAATGTCCATCTTAGCAAGATACATCTGTACTAAAGCTGCGTCTAATACGTTAACCTCGCCGTTGTAGTCATAGTCAGCCTGCTTAACTTGTGTTTCATCAAACTCAAGAAGCTTTGCAAGATAGAGCTGAACAGCAGTTGCATCTAAGATGCTGATTTCGCCGTCGCCGTTAACATCACCATTCTCCGGTAAGAGAGTTGAAGGTACATATCTATCATAGTTGTAAGAAACAACTGTGTCTTCCTCAGCAAATTCACCAACTACGTCACCGTCTACTGACTCAAGAACGTATTTGATAGAAACTGAATCGTCAGCAGAAGCAACGTATTTTTCGCCAGGCTGGCCAATGATTGTGTTTGACTTGAAGATTTCACCAGAAACGTTATCAACGTGGTTGATTGTAACTGTTGAGAACTTAGAATCAATTGCACAAGCTTCATAAGTCTGTTTTTCAACAGCAATGATAGCTGAAGAAGCAGGAATCTCAAACTTAAGACCCTTAACTTCGCCTAATTTCTTGATGCCGGCACTCTTATCATTAGCAATGATTACCCATTCCATATCTTCTGTAAGAGAAGTGTCAGCTGTTGTTGATAATGTCTGTGATGCAGCTTCCTTTGAGCCATTGAACATAACAGCAATCTTGCTCCACTCGCCTTCAGCTGTGTTATCAACAGTGTAAGCGATTGTCTTTGAAGCACCAGCCATTGATGTATGGAACATATACTTGTATGTTTCGTCGTCTGCATCTGTTGTAGCTGCAGTGAATGGTGAGAACACTGTACGGAGCTCGAGCATACCCTTGTAGTAAGATACAAGGTCAGCGTTTGTCTTTAAGAGGTTCCAGTCAATCTGGTTGAGCTCTGGTGAAGAACTGTAAGAGTTCTCGTCGCCGTCCTTTGAACGACCCATCTCCTCGCCTGCTAAGAAGAGGTTAATACCCTGTGATGAAAGTGTAATAGCAGATGAGAGCTTGTTCTGAGCGATAGAATCTGTGTAACGAGCTCTGTAATCAGCGGATGCACCGTGGTTGATAGCAACAAGCTTATCGTAAAGTGTGTTGTTATCGTGACATGAAGCGTAAGATACGCACTGCTCAGGTGTAAGAGCTGACCAGTTACAACCCTTGCCGAATGTATTAGCACGGATACCATAAGAGATACCAGGTGAGAATACGATTGAGCCTGAGAGATAACCAGGAGCTGTAGGGCCATCAAATACGCCGCCCTTTAATGCGTCACGCATCTGGTCATTGAAGAAACCGATACGATCACTTGTTACGTCAGCGTTTTTCTGTGTACAACCAAGTACTGGTGTATCTGTGCATGATACAGGGTCGAATGTAGAGTTACCTGACCAACCCTCACCGTACATAATGATACGATCGTCAGTTTCGTCGAGCATATCACGGATGAGGTTCATTGTCTCAACGTCGTGTATACCCATAAGGTCAAAACGATAGCCGTCGATGTGATACTCATCAACCCAATACTGGAGCATATCCATCATATATCTACGATACATATAACGCTCGGAAGCTGTGTCGTTACCGCAACCAGACTGATTAGAATATGTACCGTCTTTGTTCATTCTGTAGTAATACTCAGGAACCATAGCAGTAAAACAAGAATCCTGCTTATATGTATGGTTGTAAACAACGTCCATGATAACACCGATGCCAGCCTCGTGGAGAGCCTGAATCATCTGCTTACATTCGTTGATTCTTACGTTACCATCGTATGGGTTTGAAGAGAAAGAACCTTCTGGAACACCATAGTTCATTGGGTCATAACCCCAGTTATACTGAGTGTCAGAGCCTGTCTCGTCGATTGAACCGAAATCGTAGAATGGGTTAATCTGAACGTGTGTAATGCCAAGGCTTTTTAAGTAATCAACACAAGTTGAAATTTCGCCCTCGCCGTTTAATGTTGTACCAAGCTCTGTGAAAGCAAGATACTTACCACGGTTAGCTTCACTTACGCCTGATGCAGCACTGTAAGAGAAGTCCTTTACCTGAAGCTCCCAGATGATAGCGTCTGACTGCTCTTCAACGAAGATGTGCTGGTCGTTCTCCCAACCCTCAGGGTCAGTAGAATCAAGGTCAACTACCATTGAACGAGCTGAGTTAACACCAACTGCGTAAGAATAAACGTCCTGTGTCTCACGAGTTGTGAGTTCGCCGCCCAAGATGCTCTCTGGTGATGTTACAGAATATGTGTAGTAAACGTTCTTGAGGTCGCCTTCAACAGTAACTGTCCAAGCACCTGTGAACTTTTCGCCATCCATAATCTGTGTCATTGCATAAACACCAAGGCTAGCAGCACCCTCTTCTTTGTCGGAACCTGTAGCGTAAAGGTTAAGAGTAACCTCAGTTGCTGTAGGTGCCCATGTTGTGAAGACTGTTTTTGCAGGAGTATACTCAGCACCGAGGTTGCCGTCATAAGCATACTCATCATCCAGAGCCATAGCTGCTACTGAATACTCATTGGTATTAACAGGTGGCTCTACGTCAGTAGTTTCTGCAAATGTGCCAACTGTTGCAACACTTGTGAGCATTAAAACAGCAAGAACAATCGCTAGAATTCTTTTGATTTTGTTCATTTTTTCACCTCATAAATTATTCTATAAACAGGTCGTCGGAGTCACCATTACCACCAACGCCAGATTTACCTTTTTTAACCAGCAGTATAACACCCGCTACTAAAAGTAAGAGAAGAACCGCTCCTCCTGCTATGAGTGCAATATTCAACACGTTTGTCTGCTTATCGTAGTTAACCACGATATTGGTTTCTACTGAAGAGAAAACTGCACCCTCTGATGTATCAGAAATGTAAATATATCCCGGTATGTCGATATACTCAATTATAACATCTGAGTCTTTGTCGCCAACATAAGTCTTTTTATCAAGTATCTCACCTTTGTTGCTCATATAGATAACGTTAGCAACACAAGCAGTATTCTCGAGTGCATCAGGATCAACCTGTCCTTCGTCAGACGATACTTCGATTGACTTATAACGATAAGTAACAGTGATAGGGTCTTTTGTATACTTACCCGCACCATTTGTAGGGAGATTTTCTAAATCAAGACGATAACCATATACACCTGCGACTTTTGCGGTTGTATACTTCTGTCCAACTCGGTTTGTCATAACAATTGAGTTCGCTATATCTTCATCGTGCTCGTTTACAAAATGAATTGTAACTGTTGAATAATCACCCGAATATGGTGTACAGTTAACTGTTACTTCCTGAGTTTCATCGGTAAACTTACCGCTCTTTGAGCCCTGAACACCTGTAACGTTATATCTGTAAACAAGTGAGTTAGGATACTCAACCTCGTAAGAGTCACCAACCTTACCCTTTAACACCTGCTCGTAAACTATTGAATCGCTCTCACTATCGTGATACTTAACGATAACACGTGCGGTTGTGTCGATGTTTTTATAAGCATCAAAGCTACTCTTGTTAACTAAAATAGCACTTGAATGCGGCTCAACCGTAACCTTGCTGTCGCTGATTTCCTTTAAGTTTCTGATGCCTGCATTTGTTTCATCAGCTATCTGTACCCAAGTAAGGCAAAGGCCATCAGGAAGTGTTACTGTTGTTTTCTTGTCAGAACCATTAAACACTGCTGCGAAAGCCTGTGTATTTCCGGTACCTTTGAGTGTATAAGCGATTACACCATCATCAAGATCTTTAATATATGAAATAGACTTTGCAACATCGCCTGTGGTATCTCTTAGCAAATCAACTGTTTGACGAATATCAATAAGACCTTTGTAATACTCGTTTAAGTCAGCGTACTTATTAATGTCATTCCAGTCGATTTGGTTAACCTCAACAGGGGACTTGTATGAATTCTCGTCACCATCTTTGGAACGAGCCATTTCCTCACCTGCCATCATAAACGGCACACCCTGAGATGTCAAAGTGATAGCAGCGGACAGCTTGTTCATTGAAACGAGGTCTTCCCTGCGTTGTCTGAAACTACCCTCTTCAGGGTAAACAGACGCAACAAGCTTATCGTATAAAGAAAGGTTATCGTGGCAGGAAGCGTAGTTTATACACTGTCTTGGAGGTGTACCCCATGTGCCTGCTGTTGCCATACCCTCGATACCGGATTTTACTTTTGATTTATTAGAGCCGTTTTGTAAAAAGCCCTTGTCCTTAGCTTCGAAAACGTTACCTCTCAATCCGTCACGAATAGTGTCGTTAAAAGCACCAATGCGTGTTGATAACTTTGAGAGATTGTTCTGTGTAGCTAAAACTGTGCCGCTGTCGCAGTTAGTAGAAAGATCCCACGCTTCGCCGTACATAAGGATTTTTCCGCCGTTAGGGAGAGCATCAAGGCTCTTACGGATGTAGTTCATAGTTTCAACATCGTGAAGTCCCATAAGGTCGAATCTAAATCCGTCGATGTGGTATTCATCTGCCCAGTAAACAACGGAATTTTTCATAAACTCGCGGTACATAATACGCTCGGAAGCGGTATCGTTACCACAGCCCGAACCATTTGACCAGTTGCCCTCATCATCAATTCTGTAATAATAGTCAGGAACGATAAGGTTAAACCAAGAATCATTAGATAGATAAGTGTGATTATAAACGACGTCCATAATAACACCGATGCCGGCTTTGTGGAGCGATTGAATCATCTGCTTACACTCTTTGATTCTCACGTTTCCGTTATAAGGGTCAGATGAATATGAGCCTTCAGGAACGTTATAGTTTTTCGGGTCATAACCCCAGTTGTACTGAGGATTAACAGTGTCTGTTTCATCAATAGAGTGGAAATCGTAGAACGGATTTATCTGGACGTAGTTAACGCCTAAATCCTTTAAATAATCAATACAGGTAGGAAGTGAGCCTTCGACAGAATCAACTACTGTGCCCTCTTCAGTGAAAGCTAAAAACTTACCGCGGTTTTTCTCTGATACGCCACTAGTCTCACTCGCTGAAAAATCGCGGACACTGACTTCCCAGATAACCGCATCGGTCATTGAGTTGACACGCTGGAATTTATCATCTTTCCAACCCTTAGGGTCAGTCGAGTCAAGATCAACTACCATACCACGATTACCGTTAGCACCTACTGCCTTAGCGTACGGGTCAACAACCTCGTTTGTCTTACCATTGACAGTGACTACGTATGTGTAGTACTTGTTCTTATAATCTCCCTTTAAAGTAAGCACCCATGTGCCGTATTTAGGAACAATTTTCATTGATGTTTCAGAGAGCATCTGTGCTCCATCTTCACCATCAGTACCTTTTGTATAAATACGCACCTTAACATCTGTAGCTAAAGGTGACCATACCTTAAAAGTTGTTTCCTTTTTTGAATAAGTAGCACCTAAGTTTCCTTTATAGTAGGTTTTTTCAAGAAGTTTTACGTAATTAGCCATACCAACGTCAGCGGATGTAACCGGCGGTTCTGTAGGCGCAACAGTTTCCTCCTCGGTAGGAGCGACAGTCTCTTCTACAACTTCGGAAGTAGCGAAAGCACCGGTCATTACAACAGATGGTAAAATCAACATAATAAGTACACCTGCCAAAAGTCGTTTTAGTTTCACAGTATATGCCTCCAATAAATGCATTTCAATACATCATAATATTACCACAGTATATATATGCATTTAATTCCGAATAAGAAATTAACCGCCAATTGGCGGTTAATTTTTTGTAATACATTCATAACTCTTATAAATCCTTAAAGCCCATAATCGGATAAAGTGCCCAGTTCTTCTTCGATTCTCAGCAAACGATTGTACTTTGCGACACGGTCGGATCTGCATGGTGCACCGGTTTTAATTTGGCCTGCATTAAGGGCTACGGCGATATCAGCTATTGTTGTATCCTCGGTTTCTCCGCTACGGTGGGAAATAACCGCTGTATAAGACGCTCTGTGTGCACACTGAACGGCATCTATAGACTCGGATAATGTACCAATTTGGTTCACCTTGACTAAAATAGAGTTAGCCGCTCCGACTTCTATTCCGTGGCGAAGTCGTTTTGTGTTAGTTACAAAAAGGTCGTCGCCTACAAGCTGGATTCGTGAACCTAATCTGTCAGTTAGTTTTGCAAAGCCCTTGAAATCATGTTCGGATAAGCCGTCCTCTACGGAGATAATCGGATAAGACACACACAGCTTTTCAATATATGAAATAAGGTCATCACTGTTCATTCGTGTGTTACGCTTTGGCAGATGATAAAAGCCGTCTTTGTACCACTCGGAGGACGCTACGTCCAAGGCGATTTTTACATCGTGGGTGCTGTAGCCAGCTTTTTCAATCGCTTTTAAGATGTATTCAATAGCCTGCTCATCGCTGTCAAGGTCGGGAGCAAAGCCTCCCTCATCGCCCACTCCTGTAGCTTTGCCTTCTGTTTTCAAAATATCACCTAAGGTATGGTAAATTTCACAACACTGTCGCAAACCTTTAGAAAAGCAAGGAGCGTTTACCGGCATTATCATAAATTCCTGAATATCTATGTTATTAGAAGCGTGTGCTCCGCCGTTTAAAATATTCATCATGGGTACAGGAAGTGTGTGTGCATTAACTCCTCCAATATAACGATAAAGCGGAATATTAAGAAGCTTAGAAGCTGTTTTTGCACAAGCTAAAGACACCGCAAGGGTTGCGTTTGCCCCTAAGTTACTCTTATTCTCAGTGCCATCAAGCTCACACATACGCTTGTCGATTTTGAGCTGAGATAACACGCTGATGCCTGAAAGCTCGGGACTGATGGTATCAATAATATTAGAAACAGCGTTTTTGACACCCTTGCCCTTGTACCGACTATCGTTATCTCTGAGCTCAACAGCTTCAAACTCTCCTGTTGATGCTCCCGACGGTACAGATGCTATTGCACTAACTCCACTTTCGGTTACTACCTGAGCTTCTACTGTCGGGTTTCCACGCGAATCGATTATTTCTCTGGCTAGAATTTTCTTAATCTTTGTATTCATAAACATACCTCCCAAAATATCATTAACTTATTCTTCCAAAATATTCATTTACCAATCCATCGTTCTTGCATAGTATGTAATATATGGAAAGGAGGAGCTTTATGGAACCAATCACCTACACTGTAAGACAGGGCAACACGCTGTTTGCTATTGCTCAATTATTTGGCACTACCGCTATGGATATCGCCAGATACAACGGTATAGTTTATCCGTATACAATATATCCCGGTCAGAAATTACGAATTCCTGTCGAAGAAGTAAGACCACCGAAATTCTATTTTGTCAGGCCAAAAGACACTGTTTATACTATAGCAGGCAGATACGGGCTGGATGTAAACGAGCTTATCGCTATAAATAACATCGAAGACCCTGATACAATTTACCCTGGACAGAGGATTCAGCTATATATATAAATAAGACCGCCTTACGACAAGGCGGTTACATATTTTATAAAGTAAAACAACGGGAGGGCATACAGCCCCTCCCGTTCAATTTACATTTACTGTTGTGGTAATTTTTTGATACCGTAGAGCTTTCTTAATATGAACGACAAAAACTTAGGCTTTTCAATAAGTACAACTTTCATAGCTACCTCCTACAACTATAGCAAACTAAGATTATGGTTGCCGCCGCTATGCACAACACGCATTTACTCGGCAGAACACAAGACAGAATTATTCCCGCCGAAAATGATACGGCACACGAAATGTTCTTGCGACAGCTTCTCATAATCATCACCCACTAACATAATATTGCTCTATCAAAAATGTGTTACTAAAGTTTGTTGATTAAATTAAATCTTGTGGTATACTTAGGATGGTGATATTATGCGAACGATTACTATAAACAAAAACGACTCAGGTCAGCGACTCGATAAATTTATATTGAAGCGATTTAAAACTATGCCGAAATCGCTTATGCACAAATACATAAGAACAAAATACATAAAGCTAAACGGCAAAAAAGCTACACCTGAAGTTTTTTTAAACGAGGGTGATATCCTCACACTTTACATTAAAGACGAGTTCTTTGAACAGAGCAAAAAAGAATACGAATTTATGAAAGCTTCGAAAAAGCTCGACATTGTTTATGAAGACGAAAACCTGATGCTTCTTGATAAAAAAACAGGAGTTATCGTTCATCAGGATAAAAATTACGATGCTGACTGTATGGTAAACAGAGTTCAGCGTTATTTATACGAAAAGGGCGAATATGACCCTGAGTCAGACAAAGCCTTCTCCCCTGCTCTTGTTAATAGAATTGACAGGAACACAAGCGGTATCATCATAGCGGCAAAAAACGCCATGGCGTTACGTGTATTAAATGAAAAGGTCAGAACAAGAGAAATACGTAAATTCTATCTATGTGTTGTTAAAGGCTGTCCTAAGAAAAAATCTGACACACTAAAAGGCTACCTTACAAAAAACGAAAGCAAAAACACTGTAAGGGTCAGCAAAAACGAGGTTAAAGGCAGTAAGGAGATCATTACTAAATATAACGTGTTAAGCTACGATAAAGAACGTAATCTTTCCTTGTGTGAAGTAGAGCTTCTCACAGGAAGAACTCACCAGATAAGAGCCCATATGGCTTATATAGGACATCCGCTATTGGGTGACGAAAAATACGGAGATAAAAGCTTAAACAGGAAATACAATCAAATGTATCAGCTATTAAGCTCCTACAAGTTAAAGTTCGACTTCAATACCGATGCTGGAGAGCTACAGTATTTAAACGGCAAAGAATTTTCTTTAAAAGAAGTATCTTTTACACAGGATGATAAAATAAACTTATAAAGCATTAAAGCGAGAGCTACTATATCAGTAGTTCTCGCTTTTTTCAACTCTGTCGATATAAACAGCTTGTTGACCTAGCTCCAAAAATCTTTTTTCAACAATTTCCTTTTTGTAAGCCACTGTGCTCCCTGATGTCGGGTCATTAAGAAAATAAAAATCTTCATTGTAGCCTACAAGTACCATGACGTGCTCTCCTGAAAGCCAGTAAAAATAGGTATCATCCTCAAGATACCAGAAATCCTCGATTTTTGATTCTTTCATACCCATAGTAACCCAAAGCAAGAGCGGTTTATCATTATCTATGTATTCACTGCAAAGCTGTTTCACTGACTTATATTTGATAACCTCCGCTTCACACAACACGCTGTGAGAATTAACCGCCTTTGCTATGGCAGGGGCATAGCATCCGTAAGAATACTCACTAAACGGATTTCCAACGAAAACCTCGTTCGGATTCGGTCCGTATAATTTATCCTCATACTCTTCAAAATCCTCGTCGTATTCAAGCCAACTTTGTGCAAATGCAGGTGCAGTAATGTTAACATCGTAGTAGTTGAGCACCATTGCCGCACACGCAGCCTCGCATCCTGTAGGTAACTCAGGATACTGGGAAAGCTCAGGTACTTTGAGTATCTTTTGTGAGGTTAAGGCGTTATCCCCTTTTTCTGTTTTCTGTTGTGTAATAAAACAAGGAATATAAACGCAAGCTGTAATTACCAGAGTTATAGTTAAAACAGCACATAATATAATCACAAATATCTTTTTCATAAATGCATCCTGTCTTTTATATATTCACAGTAAAATTATATAAGCTCAATTACATCTCCGGTTGAGATATAGTGAAGCCTTTTCATTCTTTCTTTCATAAACTTAAACTGCTCTACTCCAGTACAGTGGCAAGTGTAGAAACTGACTTTTATAAAATTGAGCATCTTTGCTAGGCTTTCCAAGGAATCATCACTCCACTTAGAAACATGGAGTCCACCAACGATAGTATCTACAGCAAACCAATCGTTAAGATTAAGGATGCCTTTGTGAGAACATCCGCTGATTAATACTTTGTGCTCGTTTTCTTCAATCAACAAATACTGTTCGTGTAAAAATGGGTCAGGGATTTTTTCATCGTTTTTTAAAACACTCAAACCACCGCTGTTTATATCCCATTTACACCACTCGTTGTTGCAACTGAAAAGAGTTAAACCATCGGCAATTTCAAGTTCATCACCTACAAAAACTAAGCGGTCAGAGTCTTTAAGCGTTACGTCGAGCCCAATGTATTTTTCACCATTGTAATGAGGCTCAAAAGCATAGTTACTCAAATATACTTTAGCTTTGCTGTTAATTTGTAAGAACTTTTTAAGTCCTCCACCATGGTCATAATGTCCGTGAGATAACACAGCAATATCCACCTGAGTTAAGTCAATATTAAGTTTCTTTGCGTTTTCATAAAACAATTCACTTTGTCCCATATCAAAAAGCAGTTTGTGTTTGCCGATTTCGATATACAAGGACAAGCCGTGTTCACAGCCAAGGTTTTTATAGTTACTTGTATTTTCAGCTAATACGGTAATACGCATTTTTGCACTTCCTAAATGTTTATATCTACATTATAAGCAAATACTATCGTCTTGACAAGTAATGTGTTTTGAATGTATAGTTAGAAAAAACACAAGGAGCTATGTATGCAATATTTTATCGCATTTTTAGAGGGTATCATCACATTTATATCACCGTGTTTACTGCCGATGTTGCCTGTATATATTTCGTATTTTGCTGGTGGAACTGAAAGAAACACACCTAAAACGCTAAAAAATGCGTTTGGGTTTGTGTTTGGATTCACCACAGTTTTTGTAGCTTTGGGAGCGTTAGCAGGCACTGTCGGAAGTTTTCTGGCAAAGTATCAGATGGCTGTTAACATTATCACAGGACTTATCGTAGTGTTTTTCGGTCTTAATTTTCTTGGAATTTTCAAACTGAATATTTTCAAGGGTATGAAGGGTAATGCAAAAACCAACAACCTCGGATTTTTCAGTTCATTTGTATTTGGTGTTGTATTCTCTGTAGGTTGGACACCGTGTGTGGGAGCCTTCTTAGGTTCGGCACTTATGATGGCTTCTCAACAAGGCAAAGTGTTACAAGGCATTTTAATGCTACTAACTTACTCGCTCGGACTTGGAATTCCGTTTATCGCAAGTGCCGTGCTTATTGATAAATTAAAAACCACCTTTGATTTTATCAAGAAAAATTATAAAGTAATAAACATCATCTGTGGATGTATACTGATACTGGTCGGTATACTGATGATGAGCGGTCTGCTCACTAAATTTGTCGGACTTTTAGCGTGAGGTGTAATATGAAAAATAAAACAAAGTTATATATATCGATAGTTATTGCAGTTGCAATTTTTATAGGAGCACTTATCACTTACAATGCTCTTAAGGATGACTATGCTCCAAACACTTTGGCTGATGCTAACAGCACTCAGAGTGATAACACTAAAAAAGACGAGGACGTTGACTATTCTGCCCCTGACTTTATTGTTGAGGACAAAGACGGCAACGATGTAACATTATCAAGTTACTTTGGCAAGCCGATTGTGCTTAACCTGTGGGCGAGCTGGTGTTCTCCATGTAAGCAGGAAATGCCTTATTTTGAGGAAGCTTACAAGAATAATGATGACATACAATTTTTGATGGTAAATATGACATCAGGTGACTCAAAAAGCGATGCTAAGGCATTTATCAAAGAAGAGGGCTATACCTTCCCTATTTACTACGATATTTACGGCGATGCCGCTACTAAATACAGTGCTTCGTCTTTGCCGATGACTATCTTTATCGACGAAAACGGTGACTTAGTTACTTATGCTGTAGGAGCATTAAGCGACGAACAGTTGCAACAAGGCATTGATTTGTTAAAACAAGAACAATAATCCCTTCACCACCTTTTAGCGGTTTCCCTCCCTTTACACAAGGGAAGCATTACAGTCACAAAAAAGCACTGCTGATTTGATTTTCAGCAGTGCTTTTTTAGGTTATTTTAATGTCATAAATGCTGACATAGTGCCACGCTTGCCGTTTGTAGCTCGGTGACTCCAGAGTAAATCACTATTGCATTTAGTGCATAAATCGGAAATGATGATGTTTTCTTCTTTTACACCTGCACTTAACAAAATCTGCTTATTGCACTCAAGCAAGTCAATCATAAATTTTCCGTCAGCTTTCGGGAATACAAATTTAGAATCATCAAGTTTTAAAGCGTAGAAATTATCGGCACAGGCTTTGTCTACTTCATAACAGCATTTTGAAATAGCAGGGCCGATAGCACAGACTAGGTCGCTTGGGTCAGTACCGTAGTTTTCTGTCATAGTTTTAACTACCTCTGCACCAATTTTTCCGACAGTTCCTCGCCAGCCTGCATGAGCTAAGCCTATCGCCTTTTTCTTTGTATCAACGAAGAAAAGAGGTGTACAATCGGCGTAGTATGTAACCAAAGTTACACCTTTTTCGTTAGTAACCAAAGCATCAACGCTAACTATATCCTTTTTCTTGTAAATGCCTACTCCACAGTTTTCTTTTGTGCAAACACGCACAAAGGTGTGGTGGTCCTGAGAAGATGCAACTAAAGTATCAAAATCAAAACCACAGGCTTTGCACATACGTTTGTAGTTTTCTGTCACTTTATCAAAATCGTCGTGCTCAAACGAAAGGTTCATACTCTCGAATATACCCTCTGACACTCCACCCAAACGGGTTGAAAAAGCGTGATTAATAAAGTCAATTTCAGAGAGCTTATTATAAGTCAGGTAATGTACTCCCTCGTTTTTATTTAAAGTCATTGTTTTAGACTCAATTCTCATTATATATCACCTCAAAGCATAGAAATTATACTACACTTATCTTATGCTTGCAAGTGACAAATAATCGTGATATACTTAACTAAGAACGAATTTTTTCGGAGGAATTATGAAAAAGGTTAAGTTATTTGGTAACAATATTCCCGTGAGCTGTGAATACTGTGCTCATTCTAAAATAAATAACGGCACGCAGTTTTGCACTATGAACAAGGTGCTCAAAAACGGCAAATGCAGAAAATATGAGTACAATCCGTTCATGCGTATACCTAAATCTCAGAATGTTCTCCCAAAGTACAAGCCTGAGGATTTTGCATTGTAAGTTAATAGTTAAGTCAAAAGACCTACCCATACGAGTAGGTCTTTTTTGTTAGCAATATTTTGCTACGCTTTTTAGTTTACGCTCAGCCGCTTTGATATGTCGAGTGACAGTTGACGGCGATAAAGACAGAAAAGACGCTATATCACACATTTTCATTTTCTTATAATAATAAAGCTCTAAGCATTCACGCTGGCGTGGGGTGAGCTCGCTATTTAAAGCGACATATAAAATATGTTTCATTTTAGCAAGAGAGTTTTCATTCGTTCCACACGAGCTGTATATTTCATAAGAAATACGGTGAGCGTTTTTTTCGGTAATGCTAAAAAAGTTATGCTGCATCAAGCATCACCCCTGCTCGCTCGCTAAGGTGCTTCGCTGTTAGCATACATTCATAGTAAATGTTACGCAAGCGAATTATATCAGCGTTAAGCGTATGTTTCTCGTCAGCGTTAGCTGTCTTTAACATTCGCTTTTTCTTGTCAATCACCATAAGGAGCTTTTGAGCCTGTTCGATATATTCCTGTGACCATTTTATATAATCCATATTTTTTCGTCCTTTCCTGCATTTTAGAAATTTTCGGGGCTTATTCGTTGAAGCTGGGGCTTGACTTCGATTTAAGTTTAGCAGATTTTTCTACCTATTTCAATAGTTTTTCGAATATTTGTTCGATTTTACAAACAGTTCATAGATTGCAGACAGCATCTTTCAGTGTTTGATAGTATGCAACAAATTGTGATAGATTTTGTCGTGTCGCAATAATTTGCAATTAATACAAATTAGAAGGACAAAGTCAAATATAAAGCTTTTTTAAAACAAATAAGAGCGTACAGCAAACACTGCACGCTCTCAAAACGAAAACCTTATTTCTGAATTAGAATTTTATTTAATCAACTTGCTGAGAATATTCTTAGGCTTTTCTGCATTTTCGCCCTTAACCTTTTCGATTACTCTCCTATCAACTGTGACGCCTTCGTATTTTAAACGGAAGGTGATTCTGCCCTCAAAATCACGCTTGCATTTTGCACAACGAAACTGAGCACGGAACGAACGATTTTTACAAATCCACTTCGATTTCTTACGGGCTTTTCTGCCGCATTTATCACAACAAATGTAAAACTCCTTTTTGTCAATCAGCGGATTACGCAAATCGTAAAGCACGGTATTTTTGAAAGTAATTTTACGATAAAACTCATCGTTTGCAATTTCGATAAATTCGCGGATGTCGCTTGAATCATACAACTTTTCAAAACACTGCAAGCTAAGCTTTGCGTCATCACAGGCACGATGTAGCTCAAGTCCGTTTGTGGAAATAGACAGTTGTTCAGCACAAGTACTTAGCCCCATTTGACGCGATTTATCGGTGTGACCGAGTTTATGCTCACAATACGCCTGCAGGTTGCAATAAGTAGTCATAAAAGAGAGCTTTTCCTCTCCCAGATAATACTTACAATTCTCGATAAGAGTTAAGATATCGGACGTTCCCCAAGTTAAAAGTATGCTATCAGACAAAAACTTTTTAAACTTTGACAGTACGTGTGTAAAAGTATTATTAGAATCAAAGAGCTCCTGTGTTGTGATATGAGTCAGCTCACTCACTCGCGAATTTAGCTTCTTGCCTATTTGGGGAGTGACGAGCATCGAAAATGTATCAATAATATTAAATTGTTCGTCTGTTTTAACGGCACCGAATTCGATAATTTCATTAACGAATTTTTTAGCTTTCTTACTATAAGCACCGTTCCATTCAAGGTCTAAGATAACAAAATTCATATTTAATTCCTGCTAAGAAATATTTTCACGTAACAATTTCTCAGTCTTTAGCATTCGCAAAAGACAGCTCCCTTTATCCAAGGGAGCAAATGCAACATCTGTCTTTTTAGGAGGGCACATAATCCTTCCCTACAATGTGCATGGAAATGTTGAGTTAATTCTTTTTGAATTGCTTTTTCATACGGAGCTCTTTTGATAAAATCTGCTTACGCATACGGATGTTCTCAGGGGTAACTTCGACAAGCTCGTCGTCAGCGATAAACTCAATGCACTGCTCAAGTGATAAAACTGATGGTGGTGTGAGCTTTAAGGCATCGTCTGAGCCTGATGCACGAGTGTTTGTGATATGCTTTTTCTTGCAGACGTTAACAGTAATATCCTCATTCTTAGGACAAGCACCGACAATCATACCCTCGTATACAGGCACACCTGCACCAACGAATAGTCTGCCACGCTCCTGTGCAGCATAAAGTCCGTAGGTTACGGTTTCTCCTGTTTCAAAGGCTATTAAAGAGCCCTGATGGCGGGTAACAATTTCACCCTTGAACGGCTCGTATGAATCAAAAACATGGTTCATAATACCGTTGCCATTCGTGTCAGTTAAAAACTCAGGACGATATCCCATCAAACCACGTGACGGAATTCTAAACTCAATGTGAGTTATACCACTCTCACGTGTGCCCATATTGATGAGCTCTGCCTTACGTGAGCCAAGCTTCTCCATAACTGCTCCGACATAGGTGTCAGGAACTTCAATCATCAGGTACTCTATAGGCTCGCAAAGAACACCATCAATATGCTTAGTAATAACCTGTGGACGTGAAATTTGGAACTCATAGCCCTCACGTCGCATTGTTTCGATAAGGATAGACAAATGTAATTCGCCTCTGCCTGATACCTTAAATGTATCCGCTGAGTCAGTTTCCTCAACACGCATTGCTACATTTGTTTCAACCTCTTTGAAAAGTCGGTCACGTAAATTGCGAGAGGTTACATATTTTCCCTCTCTGCCTGCAAACGGGCTATTGTTAACTATGAAGTTCATAGAAACTGTTGGCTCGTCGATTTTTACAAACGGAAGCGGGTCAATATCGTCCACGCAACAAATTGTTTCACCTATATTGAGGTCGGCAATACCGCTAACGCACACTAAATCGCCCATCTTTGCGGTTTCTGTTTCAACACGCTTTAGGCCCTCAAACTGATAAAGCTTAGAGATTTTAACTTTCACGTTTTCACCGTCACGCTTACAAAGAACAGCCTGTTGATTAACCTTAACCTGTCCACGCTCTACTCGTCCGACACCTATTCTGCCAACATAATCATCATAGTCTATGTTAGAAATAAGAATCTGTAAATCTCCGTCGACATCACCCTCAGGAGCAGGGATTTCAGTAACGATTTTTTCAAACAAAGGCTTCATATCGGTACCCATTTCATAAGGGTCTAAAGAAGCTACACCGTCTCTGCCCGAAGCATAAACCACGGGAAACTCAAGCTGGTCATCGTCAGCACCAAGCTCAATGAAAAGGTCTAGCACCTCGTCAACAACTTCCTCTGGACGAGCACCGGGGCGGTCAATTTTGTTAACTACTACCAAAGGCTTTTTGTGTAAGCCTAACGCTTTTTTTAACACAAAACGAGTTTGAGGCATACAACCCTCAAACGCATCAACTAAAAGCAATACACCGTCAACCATAGTGAGGATTCGTTCAACCTCACCGCCAAAATCAGCGTGTCCCGGAGTATCAACGATGTTGATTTTAACGTCGTTATACATAACAGCAGTGTTCTTAGACAAAATTGTAATGCCACGCTCACGCTCTAAATCATTAGAGTCCATAACACGCTCAGCTACAGCTTCATTTGCTCTGAAAATGCCACTCTGTTTTAAAAGCTGGTCAACCAAGGTAGTTTTACCGTGGTCAACGTGGGCGATAATTGCTATATTTCTTATATCTTCTCTTTTACTCATAAAATCACCTATTGTAAGTTTTTCGACAATTAAAAATTATAGCACGTTTTTGGTGCAATTACTATGTAAAAATTAACCGAAAAAGAGTATGTCTGTTCATACATTATTTGCTTTACTTTATAAACAAATTTTGATATAATAGTATAAATGTTTTTCAAAAATTATATATCGCAAAAATGGAGGTTAACAATGGGATATTCTATTGCTGAAAAAATTATTAAAGAACATATAGTCAGTGGTGAAATGGTTAAAGGTACTGACAATGGTCTGAAGATTGACCAGACACTCACTCAGGACGCTACAGGTACTATGGCTTACCTCGAATTCGAGGCAATGGGTGTACCTAGAGTTAAGACCGAGAGAAGTGTTGCATATATCGACCACAACACTTTACAGACAGGCTTTGAAAACGCTGATGACCACAGATTCATTCAGACAGTTTGTAAAAAGCATGGTATTTACTTCTCTCGTCCTGGTAACGGTATCTGCCATCAGGTTCACCTAGAGAGATTTTCACGCCCTGGTAAAACACTCATCGGTTCTGACAGCCACACTCCAACAGGTGGCGGTATCGGTATGCTCGCTATCGGTGCTGGCGGTCTTGATGTTGCTGTTGCTATGGGTGGCGGTGCTTACTACATCACAATGCCAAATATCGTTAAGGTTGAACTCAAAGGCGAATTAAAGCCTTGGGTTTCTGCTAAAGACATCATCCTTAAGGTTCTTGAAATTATGAGCGTTAAGGGTGGCGTTTCAAAAATTATTGAATACGCTGGTGAAGGTGTTAAAACACTTTCTGTACCACAGCGTGCTACCATCACAAATATGGGTGCTGAGCTTGGTGCTACTACTTCTATCTTCCCTAGTGATGAAACAACACGTGAGTTCTTAAAGGCTCAGGGTCGTGAGGAAGATTACGTTGAATTAAAAGCTGATGAAGATGCAGTTTATGACGAGCACATTATTATTGATTTAAATGAGCTCGAGCCACTTGCTGCTTGCCCACATTCTCCTGATAACATCAAGCCTATCGCATCTCTCGCTGGTCAGAAAATTGATCAGGTTTGCATCGGTTCTTGTAAAAACTCAAGCTACGCTGACTTAATGACAGTTGCTCACATCTTAAAAGGAAAAACTGTTCACCCTGATGTTTCACTTTCTATCGCTCCAGGCTCAAAGCAGGTACTTACAATGCTCTCTGAAAACGGTGCGTTAGCTGATATGATTGCCGCTGGTGCAAGAATTCTTGAGTCAGCTTGCGGTCCATGTATTGGTATGGGTCAGTCACCTAACAGTGCAGGTATTTCTTTACGTACATTCAACCGTAACTTCTTAGGTCGCTCTGGTACTAAGGATGGACAGATTTATCTTGTATCTCCTGAAACTGCTGCTGCATCAGCATTAACAGGTGTATTTACAGATCCAACAACTTTAGGCGAGGGCTACAAGGTAGAGATGCCTGAGAAATTCCTTATTAACGACAATATGATTATCGAGCCGGCACCAGTTGAAGAAATGGACAACATCAAGGTTCTTCGCGGTCCAAATATCAAGGAATTCCCAGCATCATCTGAGATGGAAGATTCAATCAAGGCTACTTGTTCACTCAAGGTTGAGGACAATATCACAACTGACCACATTATGCCGGCAGGTGCTAAGATTTTACCGCTTCGTTCTAATATTCCTGCTATTTCACAGCACTGCTTCACAGTATGTGACACAGAATTCCCAAATCGTGCTAAAACTCTCGGTAGCTCAATCATTGTTGGTGGTTCTAACTACGGTCAGGGTTCTTCTCGTGAACATGCCGCACTTGCTCCTCTTTATCTTGGTGTTAAGGCTGTGCTCGTTAAGAGCTTTGCTCGTATTCACAGAGCTAACCTCATCAATGCTGGTATCTTACCGCTTGAGTTCATCAACGAAAGCGATTACGAAAAGATTAGTCTTTTTGATGAGCTTGAGTTACCAAACATTAAGGCTGAAATTTTAGAAGGTGACACTGTTACTCTTCTCAATAAAACAACAGGAGAAACAATCAAGGCTAAGTGTGAGCTAACACAGCGTCAGAAAGATATCGCTATCTGCGGTGGTTTATTAAACTACACAAAGCTTAACGGTTAATTTTATAATACAACGGGAGGGCGTAGAAACCCTCCCCTACAATGTAATTTGTGGGTGCGTTGCACACGGGACGTCGAGGTCGCCGTCCCCTACAAATTTGAAAGGATGATTACAATGGATAAAATTATTATGAAAACTCCGCTCGTCGAAATGGACGGCGACGAAATGACCCGAATCATATGGAAAATGATTAAGGATATCCTCCTTCTTCCATATATTGATTTAAAAACTGAGTACTACGACTTAGGGTTAGAATACAGAAACGAAACTAACGATCAGGTTACTATCGACTCAGCAGAAGCTACAAAGAAGTACGGCGTAGCTGTAAAGTGTGCAACAATCACACCAAATGCTGCAAGAATGACTGAGTACAACTTAAAAGAAATGTGGAAGTCACCTAACGGTACTATCCGTGCACTTCTTGACGGTACTGTATTCCGCTCCCCTATTCTCGTCAAGGGTATCACTCCATACATTCCAACATGGACTAAGCCAATCTGCATCGCAAGACACGCTTATGGTGACGTTTACAAAAACACTGAGATGGTTGTTGAGCAAGGCTCAAAGGCTGAGTTATGTGTTACAAAAGCTGACGGCACTGAAGCTCGCGACCTTATCTTTGATTTCAAGAACAGTGACGGCATCATTCAGGGTATGCACAACCTTGATTCTTCAATTTCTTCTTTTGCTAGAGCTTGCTTTAACTATGCTCTTGACCAGAAGCTCGACCTTTGGTTTGCTACTAAGGACACTATCTCTAAAAAGTACGACCACACATTCAAAGATATCTTTGCTGAGATTTTTGAAAATGAGTACAAAGAGAAATTCGAAGCTGCCGGCATCGAGTATTTCTATACAC
The DNA here is from genome assembly GCA_017473955.1 of Ruminococcus sp. Lineage (GTDB taxonomy): Bacteria > Bacillota > Clostridia > Oscillospirales > Acutalibacteraceae > Ruminococcoides. Next base: position 43,093 of record JAFUIK010000035.1, read on the forward strand.
TCATTGATGACGCTGTAGCCAGAGTTATCCGTTCAAACGGCGGTTACATTTGGGCTTGTAAAAACTATGATGGTGACGTTATGAGTGATATGATTGCAACTGCTTTCGGCTCTCTTGCCATGATGACAAGCGTTCTTGTATCACCGGAGGGAATCTACGAATACGAAGCAGCTCACGGCACAGTTCAGCGTCATTACTACAAGCACTTAAAGGGTGAGGAAACTTCGACAAACTCTGTCGCTACCCTCTTTGCTTGGACAGGAGCATTAAGAAAGCGTGGCGAGCTTGACGAGACACCAGAGCTTTGTGCTTTTGCTGATAAGCTCGAAAAGGCTACAATTGACACAATCGAGAGCGGTATTATGACAGGTGACCTTTACCTGCTTTCTACTCTTGAAAACAAAACAAAAGTAAACACAGAAGACTTCCTTAAGGCTGTAAACGAGAAACTCAAGGAGCTTCTGTAAGACTTACTCACATAACCACGGAGGGGTTATTATGGCAAAACAAATTTCTATGCCTGTTATCCGCAGACTTCCACGATATCACAGATTCTTAACGGAGCTTGAAAGTCAGGGTGTTGAGAGAATTTCATCAAACCAACTGGCTACAATTATGCGTTCGACTGCTTCACAAATCAGACAGGATTTAAACTGCTTTGGTGGTTTTGGTCAGCAAGGTTACGGCTATCCTGTTACACAGCTTAAAGAGGAAATCGGCAAAATTTTAGGCCTTGACAAGAATTTCAAAGCCATTTTGCTTGGTGCAGGTAACTTAGGACGAGCTGTTGCAACTCATATGAATTTTTCACGACAAGGCTTTGAGCTTACTGCTGTGTTTGATAAAAACGAGAGTATTGTAGGAACGATGCTTCGAGGCATTACTATTATGTCTGACGATAATATCGAGAAGTATTGTGAAGAAAATAAAGTAGATGCGGCATTTCTTTGTCTACCACGAAATGCTGTAAAACCGCTTATTGACAAACTTTACGCTCTTGGTATCAAAAACTTCTGGAATTTCAGCCATTACGATATCAAGAACGATTATAAGGATGTTATAGTTGAAAATGTACATATGAGCGATTCGCTTATGACACTATGCTACAGAATAAACGAAACATACAATAACGACTAACCCCACCAACTACATAAAAATTAACGGAGACACTTAAAGGTGTCTCCGTTTTTTATTACAAGATACTATAATATTAGTCCTCAGTAACTCTATCAAGGATAAAAGGAACATCAGATAAGTCCCCTACCCCAAAGAATTTAACCTTGTGCATAACCTTTTCGAGCATATAGAGTGTATGCTTTGTGCGTTCACTGCGGATGCTGTGATAAACAGCACGCATAAACATCAATACCATATCTTTTGTATCAAGGCGTTTTAGCGAATTAAAACGCTCTTTATCGACAAAAACAATACTTTTAACAGGGAGTTTCACATCACGTGATTTATCACCATATAGACCAAAAGGAGTACCGTACGCATAGAATACATCTCTAATCAATCTAATGGCAGGAGCATCGGCTGTAAAAAGCTTATCAAGAGGTAGCATACCAGCAAGGTTAGCTTCTTCAAAAGGTGCTGAAAAAAGAACAGCACAACCATCGTGCTCAACAGCAGCCGCTTTAATCGGGAAACCATTGAAATCAAAAAGTGCTCGTGCAAACTCTGTTGTCATATATTCGCACTCAATAACATCAGCACTATAGCCCTCATACTCATCCATAAGCTGGAGCAAAATATCATCGGTTATATCCAAAGTAAGATTAGGCTTATAATCAAATGAAGCTGAGTACGCTTCAAGATTTTTTAAAAGCATTTTTGAATTAGTATTTACTTCAATTCCTAATTCTGAAATTCTATATCGTCCCATTACTACACCACCTGTGGGAATCAAATTTGAGTGTTATTACTCAAGCAAATCAGCAGACTTGAGCTTATCAATGAATTTGTCTATGTCTTCTGAAGCTTTAAGCGTACTGACATCGTACGCTTCTGTCATAGCTGAAAGTAAATCTTCCTTTTCTCTGTCGGTCTCAAGCAACCTCCAAAGAAACGCACCCGTTTCTGTCAGCTTAATAATAGAACCAAACTCAGTTACCTGAGAACCAAGCGGAACTACCAAATAACTTCCTGCAATAGCCTGCAATACAAAGCCGTCTTTAATTTTCATATTTATCACCATTTATGATTATATCCTATTAAGTCATCTATTGCAAGAAATTTGTGTAGCAATTTAGTAAATATAAACAAAAAGAGCTCCCAAAAGGGAGCTCTAAAACGATTCATAACATTAAACTTCAAATGTTTCACCAATATGAAGTTCGTCATCATAAGAAGCAACATATCTCTGAATAGAAGTTGCATCCATAATAGAAAGAACACCGTCTCTGTCGATATCGCCACGAAGTGTAGCATTATCATCAACAGGTTCAGTAAGCTGAGCAATAATTAACTGAACTTCTGTGGTGTCCAAAACCGAAACGTCACCGTCGTTGTCAACGTCACCGAGAATGTATGTTTCTACAGGATCAAGTAAAACATACTCGATTTCGTTAGACTCAGCATAAACGTGTGCAGCTGAATCAGAATAGCAGTAAATAACTACGTTATCTGTACCATAGAAAGCATCCTCGTGGATTTCAGTAACAGATGCAGGTATAGTAATCTTTGCAAGATTGTCGCAATAAGCAAATGCTGAATTGCCGATTGTTGTTACAGAATCAGGAAGAGTGATTTCGGTCAAAGAGTCACAGTTCATAAACGCTGAATACGAAACAGTGTCAATTGATGTTTCATCCAGACTGATAGATGACAAAGCAGTACAGCCGGCAAAAGCATATGGTTGAATTGTAGTTACTGTATTAGCACTGAAAACAACAGTTTCCAAAGCAGTACAGTTCATAAAAGCGTTTGAACTGATATTAGTAATATATTGACTGAGAGTGATTTTCTGCATAGTAGTGTTGCCGCTGAAGGCACGCTCACCAACAGAAGTAATATACAAGCGATTGTTGGAATATGGTGTAAAAACATTCACCGATGTTCCACTATACTCGTAAATTTCAAACTCAGTGTCATTATTAATCTTTTGGTAAACCCAGCTTCCAACAGGAAACAGAGTTGCCGCACCAGCCGAAAGGCATGCAACAGCAGACATCATCACTACGCAAAGTAACAATGCGAGTATTCTGTTAGTTGTTTTCATAATAAATCACCTTGTTCAGCTTTCCCCCACAGTGCAAAAGCACTGTGGGGATTATTTAGTTTAAATTATTCGAAGTCGTCGTCTTCGCCACCGAAGTGAGTCGGGAGCGGTGTCTCGGATGGGTCATATTTGCTAGGTCCAAGGACGTCAGCAACTAATTGGATGTTGATGAGTTCAACATCAGGCTCTGTGTAAATCTTTTTCATTGCTTTCCCTCCCATTAGTTAATAGTATCAGTATCTTTAGTAGCGAGGTCGTAGAAGTTAACCTCCTCAGGCTCACTGAGGTAGATATTACCTTCAGCGTCAATGAGATAAGCAACAGCAGTAAATGCATACTCACGATAGTAGTGTGAACCGCCTACAACCTTGTTGTTATCGTACTTTCTGAAGTAGTTACAACGGTTGAGGTTAGTGAGGTCATACTCTGTGAGATCGTAGCAATAGCAGTTGTATGTATTACCTGAAACATCGAATGTGTCACTCTTACCACCTGATGCGATAGTTTCAAGACCCTGTTTCATTTGTGCATCCTTAGCATCAGGGAATACAATCGCAATCTCAGTAGTAGGCTGGTAATAATAGTCTGCGTCTCTTACTAAGAGTAAGCCGTACTTATACTGTGCATTACCGTTTTCGTCTTTCTTAACCTGATTGAGCTCAAGAGCCTTGTTATTGTTATAAGCTAAGAGGTAGTCAGTGTAGATATAGTCGCCGCCGTCACCAAACTCACGAGTATATGTTACAGAGTTGATGGATGGTGTCCATACTAAGTCAGTGATAGCACCCTTATAAATAGCCTTGATGCTCTTGTTTTCTGTAAGACGATATCTGTAGTTCTGGAGATAAGTTAAGATAACTTCTTCACCATCTTTAATCTCTACCCAGTAAGAGAACTTCTGACCGTCTAATGTACCAGGAGCTTCAATCTCTACAAGGTCATTGAACTTACCAGGAATAGTATCTGTAGTAGTACCAATCTGATAGCTGAGATAGTATGTGCAATCAGTCTGTTCAGCCTTAAGAGTGATTTCAGATGTAGCAGGTGTAAGGTTAACGTCAGCTACATTCCAAATTACATCCTGACCGTATACTTCAGTTACTTCATCACTTGGTGCATAGTAAACAATCTTATTGAAAGAATCTGTGTGAGTGTAACCTTTAGCATCTTCTGCTGTGATTCTGCTCTCAACTTCTTCCTGAGGACAGTATACTGTTTTTACATCAGTATCATCATTCTTATTAACGAATGTAAGCTCTGTACGGAATGTTGGACAGTACTTATTATATTCGTTACCAACAAAGCCTTCGCACTCTTCATCTGTTAACAAGACGTTTGGTACAATGTATGTTCTGATCTGACCAAAACGGTTTCTGTACTGATATTTCAGTGTAGCGTAGTTAGAAACACGTCTTACATCAGAGTAGATATTGATAACCTTCTGTGAATTATCCTGGTCATAAGTATACTCAAACTCAGCTACAACCTGCTTAGTTGAACCAACTACAGCATCTGAAGTGAATACTTCTTCGTATGTCTTAGTACCATCAGCCTTTGTGGAATCAGTGTACCAAGCGAAGAACTCACCGTTCATAAGAGGAGTTGTGATAATTCTGATTGTATATGTCTGAGTATCTGTACCAGCGAAAGTAATTGTTGAACGTGATGTACTTGGAGTACTTGAAACTACTGTTCCATTAGGATTTACTACTTCGATATACATTTCAGAAACGCCACCGTGATCAGGGATAGCAGGGTCTGTGTTCTTATAAACTGAATGGTTGATTACAACTTCACCAGACTGAATCTCCTTGAAGATTGCGTAGTAAGTTGTATTAATATTGATAAGTGTTGTGTAGTCAAAAGCTGAGCTGATGAGCTTATATGAGCCATCAGGCTGTTTTGTGTGCCAACCAATGAAACGATAGCCGTCTTTACGTACAGCTGAAAGGCTAGCTTCACCAAGGTCCATAGAGATTGCAAGAGTCTGGTGTGTATCGCCGTTTTCATCAACGAGGTAGCCCTCACCATAATCAGCTACGTTATCATCGTCGATTGTGTAAACGCCATTGCCATCAACGAGACCAACGAGAACGTCACCGATGACATCGTCATCAAGATAGTTACCATACCACTGACCATCGTAAGATACCTGGTGACCAGCGTTGTTTTCGTGCTCGTAAGAGATAGCAACTGTCTTACCAGCAACATCAGCGGCTGTTACACCTAAAGCTTCGTGGAGATAAGTGTATAAATCCTCAAGATCGTTGTCTTTATCATGCCACATAGCTGTTGACATAATGTTTGTGATGAACTTACCAGTTGAATCAAAGACGTACCAATCCACAGCCCAGTCAGCGTCAAATGCATTATCACCAACATACTTTGTGCCGTTTGGATCGTATGTGATATCACCCTTGTTAATGATATAGTAATCAGCCTTATTAACGCTGATATCAACAGGGACAGTGATTTCGTCACCGTTAAGGTCCATAGGTGTTTCGCCATCACGAGAGTAGAGATAATCAAAGTCGTACTTATTAAAGATATCAGTTGTTGTAGTTGTTACTGTGTTAGCAGTTACACCGTTAGCTCTGTCACCGTGGTAACCGTCAGTTGAGTCCTTAGCAACGAATGTAATAACCTCGTAACCAGCCTCGTACAATGTGATAGGCTCACGGTAGTCGTAACACTGGTACTGTGTAGCAGAGATTCCAAATGCACCAGGGTTTGAGCCAGGAACAGTAGACTGTGTATAGTTGTTGAATGTAACACCGTTAGGGATTGAAGTAGCGGTAGTGTCATCAGATTTTGGAACAGTGAGCATTGTGTAGAATGACAGACCGTCCTCAGATGGAATCATCATCTGACCTGACCAACCACCGTGGTATTCAGTATTGTTTGAACCCCAAGCGTAACAAGCAACGAACGGACCCCATGCCTGGTCTTTGATTGCTGTAGCATCGAAGTAAATATCGATTTCAGCAAGGTTGTTTGCTTCAACGTACTCTGGTGTAAGGAAATAAATAGGAATGATGTAAGCATCACCGTCTAAGAATACAGAGCCACTGTATTTGTTATTACCAAGTGAAGCTGGTGTAACGATTGAGTATGATTCAGTATTAATGTGATATACAACATATCTGTATACGTAGTAGTTAGAAGCTGCTGTACCTGTGATTTCAGTCTCGAATGAAACTGTCTGTGCTTCAGTTAGAGCGATTCTCTTGTACTTCTCACGGTTCTCGCCTTCGTTAGCTACATATACGTCTGCAGGATTTGTTGCACCTTCGTGTGTGAATGTTGAAGTTGCTTCAAATACTGTTGCGTTGTATGAGCCAGGAAGATCAAGACGTCCTGATGAAAGGTATACTAAATCACCAACTTCACCTACCTGAGCAGAGAAATCGATTGCAGTATTACCTGTTGGAGTCAAGATGAACTTAATAGCAGTATCATTAGCAGCTGATGTAGTAAGCTTCCAGCTGTCACCACCATCATTCCATGTGATTGTAGCATCAAAGCCTTTAGCGTTGTGTGTAACAGTAAAGTCTGAACCATAGTGATGATAACTTGGCTGAGCAGTCCAACTGTTCTTATCGTTAGTAACCTGGAACCAAGCACCCTTTGAAATAGCAGTAGTAGAACTGTTGTCAGCTAAAACTGTGTCGAGTGTATATATACGCTCTTCTTTATCATATGTCAATTCTTTGACAATATTAGTAGTACCACTGTCGAAGTCCATATACTGTCTACGAGCCCAAAGTGTGTAAACAGTTGTGTCTTCAGTTGGGTTGCAGGAATATGTGGTTTCATATGTTAATAAATCTTTACAATCAGCATCTGAATAGAAACCAGCAAATGTGTAGTTAGCGTTAGATTCAGCAGCTGTGTATGTTACAGTTTCTGTCTTATCAGCGTAGCCACCCTTAGCAAGAGCTGTGTCGCCAATCTTCATAGAAACTGTACCAAAACCACTTGTAACACCTGTACCATAGTTACCGATAGCAACCATGTCGTAGTCCATCTGGAACTTAGCTTCAATAGCAGGTGTAACTGTAACAGTCTGACCTGCTGCGAGTGTACCTGTGATTGTGTAGCTACCATTAGCAGGTGTTACTGTAAGAGCATCGTCGGAAACCTCGATGCCTGTAATAGTAACCATATCTGACTTAGGTTCAACTTTGATTTCAACTTCTTCACCAGCCATATAACCGCCGGTATTTAAGCCATCAATAGTGATACCTTCTGTGTCTTCAAAGTTAATATAAGATAAATCAGCAAAATTAGTTGCAATTGTTACATCTTGTGCAGGCATAGTGAATTTGATTTCACCTGTTTTTTGGTTAACATTGAGTTCAACAGCAGGAGAAGCTGTAGCATTTGAAATATACTGGCCTTCAGGAATCACAGCTGTAACAGTTACTTCGACACCAACGTCATATGGGCCTTCATCTACACCGTTTACTGTAACAGTGCTGGATTTGATGAACTTAGCAACATAGTCTGCGTTGTCTTTAGCAGTAGTTGTGTAAGTAGCCTCTGTGCTTACTACAGTGTCACCATTATAGAAGCCTACGAATCTGTATCCATCATTTACCTGTGCTGTAAGTGTGAACTCGCCGTTGTATGGTACGTTTGCAGTAACATCACTGGCGCCATCGTAAGTAACAGTTGCTGTACCGCCGACTGTACCTGCATCGTATGTTGTGCCATCAGTTGTGTAAGATGGAGCAACTGTGATAGTGCGGTCAGAACCCGGATCTACTGTAACAGTAGCTGTAGCCTCTGTAGAGATAAATGGCCAGCAAGCTGTGTCTGTTGCGTAGTTAGTAGGGAGTGTTTTGATACTTGAATTAGCTGTGTCAACGAATGCACGAGCTGAAATAGTAGTGTTACCAGGTGCAACTGATGTTACGGTAGCAGTCTGAGTAGCAACATTTGCAACAGTAGCTACAGTTGTTTCAGCAATCGTCCAAGCAACCTTGTCACCGTTAGTAACAGTTGCAGTTGCAGTGCCTGTTTCACCCATAACAACAGTTAAGTCTTCAACAGAAACTGTAGGACGAACGATCATACAACTTGATGTCCAGTCGCCCATACCTGTTCCGCTATCAGCACTGCTAAAGTAGAATGCCTTGTGGTTTGTGCTGGACCAGCTAACTGAAATATCAGCAGTCTGCCAGTTCCAAGTATTATCCTTAGTGATGATAAATCTATTAGGCTTGTTTGTCTTTAAGAATCTGTAAGCGAAAACCTTATGACCATCGCCGTTTTTACCGATATAAATCATGTTTGTGCCGAGAGGTGTAATATTACTACCACCCTCAACCCATGAATAGATACATAATTTATCAAAATTTTGATTGTTTGTTACATAGAGGTAAACGTATGGGTCGTATGTAGCAACGTTTACTGTAACCTGTTTTTCAACACCACGGTAAGAAACTGTGAGTGTTGTTGTACCAAGTGCTTTAGCTTCAACGTTGATTTTGCCGTCAACAACAGAAGCTGTAGCAACCTCAGGCTTAGAGGAAGTTACCGCGAGAACAGGAGCAACTGCGTCTGTACCGTCTGCACCTGCAGTGTCGTTGTTAGTAACAGTAACTGTACCTGTTGTTGATGTTGAACCTTCGCCAATCTCAAGGTTAAGAGTAGCAGGGGTTACTGTGAGTGTAGGAGAAGCAACAGTAACTGCACATGTGAGGTCTATTGAATAGAACTCGTTGTACTTAACTGTAGCTGTTACGTTATCTGTGCCGGTAGTAGCAGTTGTGGAAACAGTACCATCTGTACCAACAGTTGCTACAGAAGCAGGAGTCCAAGCCACGCTTTCGTAATCAGGTGTTGAAGTTACAGAAAGGTTAGCTGTCTGGCCTGTGAGGAGCTTGAGAGTAGTTTTGTTCAGGCTAACCTCAGGCTCGTTTACTTTAACATTGAATGTATAACTTGCAACAGATTTGCCGTTGTATATAACGCTAGCACTAGCAATAGCTGAAGGAGTAGTAGGCTTCTGACCTGAAACTACACCAGTAGACTCATTGATTGCATAGTAATCTGAGTTTGAAGCAGTATGTGAAAAGTATTTGATTGTGTAAGCACCAACAGGCTCGTTTGCTGTGATGGTTGGTGTTGCAGTTGCTGTGCCGTTTACATCAACAGTAACGTCAGCAACTTCAAATTCTGGAGCTAATACTTCAACTTCATATGTATCAGTTGAACCGTGAGTTGAACATGTAGCTGTAATAGTTGTTTTACCAACGCTAAGAGCTGTTACCTCACCGTTAGCGTCAACAGTAGCAACACCTGTAGCAGATGAGCTGTAAGAAACAGTACCGCCTGAGCAGTATTCGTTTAATGTAGCTGTTCTTGTCTGTGAAGCACCAAGAGCGAGCTCCATTTTGCTTGTATCAGCAAATACAGGAGAGCATACACCAGCAAGCTCATACTGAGCTACGTATGTCTGGTCAGCACCGTTGATAGCTGTGATAGCTGGCTCCCAACCAATGAAGTTGTAGCCATCACGGCTTGGATTGCTAGGTGCTGTAGGTGTCTCGCCGTTCTTAAGACCTGTCTGAGTACTTAATACAGTACCATCGTGGTCTTCGAATGTAGCTGTATATGTTGGGTCTTCAACCTTGTAGTAAACAGTAGTAGAGCTCTGAGTGCCTTTATAAGAAGTACTTCCATTAAGAAGAGGTGTATAATAAACGTTAAAACTATGTGTACCAGAAGTCGTACTAGCAGTTACGGTACCAGTTGCAGTTGTAGTATACTGTGTTGATGAATTATAACCATAACCCACCTTAAAGTTGTGGTCATCAATCGTAGATGTAGCAGAAACATTCATCACCTGACCAGAAGTTACGATATAAGGGTCAGAAGAAGTACCACTACCGCCTAGTGCATTAGTAACAGTCGCACCTTTTGTTGCAACTGAAACGGTTAAGTATCGTGAAGACTGTGTAACAGAAGTACTATCCTGTGTTACAGCAGTAATCAAATTATAAGTGGAGATATTATTAGGTATAGTAATATCACCAGTAGCATTATAGTAGTTGCTCCAACCTGGAGAAGTAGACTTAGCTCGAATGAGTTTCATACCAGTCAAAGTACCTGAAGGAATATTCATATAGAATACATCCGATGTACTACCGGTAGAAGCTGTACTCGTAGTACCCACTTTATAAATAGGGCACCACTGGTCGGTCATGTTTGTACCCCAAACCCAAGCATAGTGGTAACAACCAGAACCATTCCACCAGTTAGAACCTCCACTAAATTTAAAGTAGAGTCTGTAATTACCGTCTGATGCAGTTGAATTAGCACCCAATAAAGTGATATCAGCATCAGCAGATGTGTCAGCGTTATCTACGACAGCAGCAAAGCCGGAGATTGTGGAGCTGAAGAGCATCATCACAACCAGGAGCATCGCTACGGACGCTTTAAGAAAACGCTTTGAAATTGTTTTCATAGGATTTCCTCCTTTTGAATTTTGTTATGAATCGAAATTATTCAAATTGTTAAAGCAATAAAAATTGCTCTAATCAATCCCTCAGTCACCTTGCGGTGACAGCTCCCTTTCGTAAAAGGAAACTTAGATTTTGCAAACGAGCGTTGCTCGCCCGCTATGTTTGAGGGAATAACCCCTCCACCGCTTTCGCGGTACCCCTCCCCTTTAGACAAAGGAGATTTTTCGGGAGAGCATTGTCTCCCTTATCTACGGTTTAATATCCGCAGGTTGCTCAAAAGAGCATTTATACAAAATTTGCTGTTACGGCTTATGTTTCAATAGTATTACTTGGTTTCTGCAAGGTGAAACATAAAACAGCAAAAATAGTTTTTGCTATTAACGAACAATGTTCGTTTTCAAGCTATATATATGTACGCACGCGTACGCACGTACATATATATAAGTTATGATTTTCTATGCTACGTTATCTTGCGATATAATTTTGAAACAGAGTAACGTCCATAATAGAATTCTGAGTATCAAGGTTGAAGTCAGCGAGATCTTCACCTGTTTCAGTCAGAGTTTCTTTTTCAGCAAGTGCGAGCTGCATAGTTGTTGCGTCAGAGATATTTGTCTTACCGTCGCCTGTAACATCGCCAAGCTTGTAAGTTGTACCGTCGATTGATGTCTGTGCAACTTCCGGATCATCAGCTGAGCTGTAAACCATGTGTGATGCTGACTGGCAGAAGTTCAAGATATACTCGCCGTCAGTTGTGTTGAACTCAGTGAGGTCAACAACTGTTGCACCATCGTTAAGATTATCAACAGCGAGGTAATACTCAGCGTTCTCAGTACCAACTACTTTAGTTGAGCCGTTGAGTGCATAAGCGTTTGTGAACACTACAGATGTTTCAGCATCTTTTTCGACCTCAACTTCAGCTGTGTACCAGTAGTAAGACTGAGTCTGTGATGAGTTCTTGCCGATAAAGCCGTCTGCCTTTTGGGTCATAGCGACTGCTTCATTGTCGCCAACCTTAATCTTTGGAATGTAGCGGTATGACGAAGAAGACTTAAAGTTGATTGTTACTGCTACTTTATCAACAGGTACGTTGTATGAGAATTTCTGAGTGATTGATGTACCTGAAACAGTAGTATCAGCAACAGGAGAAACCTTGATGTAGATTTCGTTTACCTTGCCCTCTACAAGTGATACCTCATAAGAAGGCATTTTTTCAAATGTTTCTGTTGTCAATACAGCACCATTGAGATAAATAGTGTACTGAGCAGGAACAGCAACACCGTCAGCAGTTACTGTAGCAGAAGGTGTGATTGTTACAGTAGCTTCGTTATCAGACTGAACAGCTGTGAACTCAACGTTTTCTACTTTATACTCAGGACCTGTTACTACATATGTTAACTTCTTGGTGTCAGATGTCATATTGTAGGCATCTTTGTCATCTCTAAGATATGCTATTACATAAAAGCTTGTTTCTTCATTCTCTCCTAGTGTAATAACAGGAGTGTCTGTAATAGCATAGTCACCCTCGAGCTTACCATTTACATAAAGCTCGAAACGCTTGTAGTCATTAGTAATCTGTACATCATTGTAAGTAGCGTCAAAGTCAACACTTACTGTTACATTAGCACCTGACTGTGTGGTGTTAAGTGTAACGCTCTTGAGTTCGTAAGGATTGAGTAATGACTCATCGTATAAACCGCCATCATCGCTCATATAGTCCATACGAGTCTTGAGCCAGTCATTTAAGTAGTAAACAGTGTTCTTAAAGGCTTTTGTAGCAGAACCTGAAGAGTTACCTGTACCTTCTTTGAAGTCATAAGAACCCTTGTTATAGTTTGAAGTGAGCTTTGTACCCCAATCTTCATCTTCATCATTTTCATAAGTGTGATCCCAACGGATGTTGTTCATTTCAGCAGAAGCTTCGATATCATTCATCCAACCTAAGATAATGCCTGTATCAGTTGAGTCAGCGGTGTCTTCATCGACATATGTCTTAATAGCAGGCTCAACATCGTTTGTCCAGATTTCTTTACATAATGTCCAATAATCAGAAACGGTTGTAAGCTGTGCCTGAAGGTTACGCTTACCACTCTGTCCGCCAGAGTTATTGTTGTTGATATCCTTGTATTTTACGAACATCTGTCTTGGATTATCAAGGCTTGAACTTGTACCGTTGTATGTAATCTTAGTTTTATGATAAGAACCGAAGGACCAGTCGTAGTCCCATACAGGACCAGCAACGAGCTTGTTAGCAGCTCTATCGTTATAGATGTAGTAAGATGTAGCACAAGAGTCAAGGTTAAGACCTAACTCCTGAATGAGGTACACCTTAGCGAATGACTCAGCATCAGCAGCTGCCTCAATTGATGCGAGAGTATTTGTCTCATACGCAGCTTTTTCGAGCTTGTCATACATATCCATTGCCCACTTCATTTCCTTCTGTGTAGCAAATTCAGGATACTTAACAACTACGTACTGACCTGTGTATGGAGACTGGAACCAAGAAGCCTCGTTATAGTATCTGTCAGAAAGCTCGTGCTCTAACAGGAAGTTGAACTCTGTTTTGAAAGTATCATCAGCGTGTTCGTAAGTGAAGCCTTCTATATCTGATGTCCAGTATTTATAATTGTAAACCTTACCACTTGGAGCTGTGTAAGTTTGTGGACTGCTTGAAGAACCGACAGACTTGATAGCTTCTTTATCATAATCATCAAAATCTTCGTTACCGATAGAAGCGTTATAATCCTCATACCATGCCTCGTGCTCGTCGTCAAGGCTAACGAGTCCGTTCATTAGAGTTTTCTTACCATACTCGACTTTTTCGATGATAGTGTAAGCACCGATGTATTCACCGTTATCAAAAACGTCAACGTGACGTGTCTTTGGAGAATAAGCAAGACCGATGTCATTAGCTAAGTTATACGCAAAAGTATTTCTGAGCATTGAGTGGTCAACGTTGTTAGCAAGGAGACACCACTTTTTAGTAGCTGTAGCACCATCAACAAGAGATACTCTTTCGTCAAGGTTGAAGTTGTAAGCGTATTTACCGTACATCCTCATTGAAGCTTCGAATGAAGAGTTACCACGACCCTTAATCTTCTTGAGAACTGTTTGGTCCTCTTCGTCAGTTACAACGTTATTAACCAAATTACCATCTTTATCGTAAAGGTAAATGTTACCCTTTGTTTCGATACCGTCTTTGTAACCACTTACATCAGAAATAGAGCTGTAAATAGTATCTGTCCAAAGCTGGTCATCAGTAAACAGCATAAGTGATGAAACGTTTGCTGACTTATGGAAAACAATTGTACCATTACCTGCAGAAGATGTGTATGAGTAACTTGTATCGTAAGTAATTGAGGAAATATCTACAGGGTTATTCTTGCTTGCTGTTACATTATTAACAGCAAAGCTGTCAAAGCTTGTATAGAGCTTGAAAGTATCAGGAGTGTGTGTTGGAAGGAAGATGTGGTATTTGCCGCTGCTGTCTTTCCACCATCTGACAGCGTCAGTACCGTTACCTTCGCCCTTTGTGTCAACCCAAACACCATACCAGAAGTTTGCGATATCATCATCAGAAGATGGCGAGAAGGTTGACTCATCATTCTCCCATGAACCTGAGCCGCTGCCAGCACCTTTAAAGTAACCTGATGTTTTGTCTGACAAAGGAACACTCCATGTGCCACTACCTAAAGTTGAACCTAACTTATTTCTACGAGTAAATACTACGCTAGAAGCACCATCAGGAACCTTAATGCTCCAGAGAGTTTTGCCTGAAATAGTGTCAACACGCTGTTTCATAGCTTTAGCTTTGGACTCGTTATCAAACTTTGCGTAAATGTCAGCATCTTCATCTGTCATATAACCGTCAGAAGAATTATCCATAAAGTAAAGCTTTTTGAGTGTAGTAGGATCACCTGATGGTGTATCTGTTGGTGTATATGTTGACCAACCGGATGTCTGACCATCCCACTGTGAGATAGTAAACAAATTGCTTGTACCATCCCAAACAATATCACCGGTCTGGTTCCATTTGTTATCCCAATTATTAGCAGTAGCTGCACCATTCATACGACACCAAATAATGTTCGCATGGGATTCGCCAGAATTAACAGTTACCCAGTAATAACCGTCATCGTTCGGACCTTCTGCAGAATACCAAGCTTCTGTAGAACTGCCGTTACAAAAGAATGCGGCATAACGCTCGGTAGCATCAGAAGCATCCCAAAAATCTGCTTTAAGGTAAAAAGTAGTGCCGCCTGTGATTGTCGCACCAGTTTCAGCAACATCAGTCTCAGCTGCACCTGCGTTGACGATGCCGACTGTGAGCATAGACATAAGCATCATAAAAACAAGAAGCAGGGAAACTGTAGATTTACAAATTCTATTTGTTTTCATTTTATCTCCTCCTCAGGAAATTAAAGTCGAAAGTGTGAGTAAGTGTGAGGTTTTTGAAGTTTTTTATCCGTCTGACCCCCGGAGTTTAGATAAAAGCTTTTCATTGCAAAGGCAACCTGATAGATACCCTTGACAACCCCTCCAACAAAATCAGAGATTTTGCCACCTCCCCTTACACAGGGGCGGCTTTTCCCTCCGTCACAGAGGGAGGCCTCTCCAAAAAAATCGGAAAAGTGCAGCTTCTCTCTAGAAACGAGGATAATTTTACGCCATAGTATGGGTATAATTATAGCTTTTTTAGGTAAACAACTGCAAAAAGGGCATACTTACCCAACAATTATTCACGCTAACATTATACCAAATCAAGAAAATACAGTCAATAGAATTGATAAATTAGTTAAATGGTAACATCTTTTTGTGTGTTTTGCTTATTGTTTTTATCTATTTTAGATTATCTTTTGTGCATTTTACAGAATTTATAATTCTTTGCTTGAAAATAAAATTGAAATTTTACTAAAAGATATAAAATTTCTATTGTAACATATACCAAAGGCGTTAATTTTTGTGAAATATTTTTATATAAATGTTGCAATTTCAACAAGTTTTTGCGTAGTTTTATAGATAGCAAAGCTCGCGTTATTTCAAAAAACTATACTCCAAAACTAAGCTTTTGATAGGCAAAAAAATAACGCCGAGGGAAATCCTCGGCGTTTAATACTAAGCACTTAAATCAGTCACTTGTATATGGGAGAAGAGCAAGGTGACGAGCACGCTTGATAGCAACTGTTAATGCTCTCTGGTGAGCAGCACATGTGCCTGTAACTCTTCTTGGTAAGATCTTAGCACGCTCTGACATATAGCGGCGAAGTCTTGCGATATCTTTATAGTCGATTTTCTCAACCTTATCTACACAGAAGCCGCATACTTTTCTACGAGCTTTTCTGTGGTTGTTTGGTCTATCAGCCATTGTAGAATACTCCTTTCGTAATTTAGGAAGTTGCTATCCTCACACCCGCAAGATTGGCGGGACGTCGAGGACGCCGTCCCCTACGGATATATCATAGGGGGTGTGCTAAATATAACCTCAATTAAAATGGGAGGTCATCGTCAAGAGGCATCTCCTGAAAATCGTCAACTGAACCGTTTGAGTAAGATGGAGCAGGCTGGGGAATCTGAGAATAGCTCTCTCTAGGTTGTGAGTAAGCACCTTGTTCCCTACGCTCACCTGTAAACGATACGTTATCAGCGACAACCTCAACGACAGTACGATTAGTACCATCTTTTGCCTGATACTGTCTTGACTGGAGCTGGCCATCAACAGCGATTAAAGAGCCCTTGCCGAAATTACGGCAAACAAACTCAGCTGTGTTACGCCACGCTACGATGTCAAAAAAGTCAGCCTGACGCTCAGCACCTGCTTTAACGTAAGAGCGGTCAACAGCAATTCTGAAAGATGTTACGCTGATACCGCTTGTTGTAGTCTTAAGTTCAGGGTCAGAAACAAGTCTGCCCATTAAAATAACTCTGTTTATCATTAGTGTCATCCTTTCGAGCTCGGTTAATTATAACCGAAAATGTGATTATTCGTCTTATTCTTCTGTTGCTTCTGCAGGAGCTTCTTCCTTAGCTTCCTCAGCCTTTACCTCAGCATCATCGTCTTTTCTGATGATGAGAGAACGCATGATACCGTCAGTGATCTTGTATCTACGGTCGAGCTCTGCAGGGAAACTAGCGTCTGACTCAAAGTTCATAAGAACATAGTAGCCTTCAGACTCTTTGTTGATAAGATAAGCAAGCTTACGCTTACCCCACTCGTCAACGCTCTGCAATGTAGCATGTCTCTCGATGAGAGCCTTGAATTTCTCGATGAGGGCCTGAATACCTTCTTCACCCTGCTTCATAGAAATAACCATGACTGTCTCGTAGTTAGCCTTTACTGCCATTTGTTGCACCTCCTTTTGGACATTTGGCACCGTGTTTCACGATGCAAGGATAAAATAAAAACTCTGTTATGCACAAACTTTCACACATAACAGAGTTAGTATAGCACAAATATAGAATTTGTCAAGAATTTTCTGAAGGAACAAAGCCTTTTCCGCTGATTGTACCTGCTGTTGTAACAATTATGAATGCGTGGGTATCAACAGAATGGACGAGGCTCTTGATTTTATGCACCTGTGACGGACGAACCGCACATAAAAGCACCTTTTTGGTATCGTTACTATAAGCTCCGTGAGCATCAAGCTGAGTAACTCCTCTGCCAATTTGGTCAATAATGAGAAGTGACACTTCCTCATAGTTAGAGGTAATAATAAACATCAGCTTGCCGTTGTCATGAGCAGTGCCGTAAAGCATAGCATCGAGCACCTTTGAGGTGACAAATTTAGCAATAATCGCATACAGAGCACTTTCAATGCTGTTGTAAACAATAGCGGCAGCGACAAACACAACCATATCGCATACTAGTCCTACTGTGCCCATAGAGATGTGAGGATGGTGCTTATGGATAATACGTGAAATGATATCCGTACCACCTGAGCTACCTCCTCTAAAGAAGATAAATGCAAGACCGACACCCGCAAACAAGCCACCGAATATAGCAGCCAGCAAAGTATCGCCGTGATATTTGTAGGTTATCGGTTCGGTAAGGTCGATAATTAGCGACACGAACACGGTTGCTGTGACGGTTTTAGCTAGAAACTGCTTTCCGTTTTCAATCGCACCCCAAATAAACAGCGGAATATTTAGCACCAGTATAACAACACCGATAGGTAAATCGAACAGGTAATTAAGGATAGTACCGATACCCGTTAATCCACCGGGGGCTATATCATTTGGCGACGTAAAAATATTGACCGATGCACCATAAATACTGGCACCTAAAAAAATTATGACGTAATCGAGTATACCGTTAAAAAACTTCTTCATAATTACACCTCGACATTTCGAGTATCGACATAAAAAGCTCTTTGATTCTTTCAGTTTTGCCACTAAGGTAAAGATAACCGAAAAGTGCTTCCAAACCTGTTGCTGCGTGATAATCCGCTAGGGACGAATGCTTTGATGCAGAATTCACCTTGACATTTCTGCCACGCTTGTATACATCAAGCTCGTCTTCAGAAAGACAATCAATTATCACTTTAACAGCATCTGCCTGACTCTTACAATTAACGAGCGTTACTTTCATACGGTTAAGCTCTTTCACAGGACGATTGGCAAGTGATACAAGATGCTGTCTCACAAGCAAATCGTACACAGAGTCGCCCACAAAAGCAAGCGTTAATGGTGAAAGCGAATGAACATCGCTAACAATATCAAGTAAATTACTCATAGTCCCTCTTATTCAACAAACTCAAATTCCATATCGTAGATGGAAACAGTGTCGCCTTCCTGCACCCCTGCTTCTCGTAATTTTTCGTAAACACCGCTTGACTGCAAAACATTTTCGAAATAAGTTAATCCGTCATAGTCATCAAAGTTGACTGTCCTGCAAACCCTAAGTAACCAATCACACTCAACAAAGTAAACTCCGTCACAAACCTTGATTCGGATTTCCTTTGAATCAACCGAGCTCAAATCAACTTCAGGAGCAGGCTCGGCTTCATAACGCGTAATAGGTGGAAGCTTGGAGAGTTCTTCTAAAATCTTGTTTAAAAGCGGGTCAACGTCCCAACGGATAGCTGCCATTATCGGGAAAAAGCTGTAGCCCTTGCTCTCAACATATTCCTTAAACTCAGCAATCTGCTCATCTGTTGCTAAATCGCATTTATTACCAGCAACAATCATAGGACGAGTTGATAACTCTTCATTGAACTTCTTGAGCTCATCGTTGATTGTATCAAAATCAGCCTTCGGATCCCTATCCTCACTGCCTGAAACATCGACTACGTGAACCAGAAGTCTGCAACGCTCAACGTGACGCAAGAACTGGTGTCCAAGTCCTGCACCCTGCCACGCACCTTCGATGATACCAGGGATATCAGCCATTACAAAGGAATTGCCCTCACCCATTGATACTACGCCAAGGGTCGGTGTAATTGTAGTAAAATGGTAGTTAGCAATCTGAGGCTTAGCGGCAGAAACAACGGAAATAAGCGTAGATTTGCCGACATTAGGGAAACCCACTAAGCCGACATCAGCAAGAAGCTTAAGCTCGAGCGTTACATCAAACTGCTCGCCCGGCATACCCGGTTTTGCAAATCGAGGTGTCTGGCGTGTAGGTGTTGAAAAATGGGTGTTGCCCCAACCGCCTTTACCGCCACGAGCTACAACTACAGGCTCAGGAGAGCTTAAATCAGCCATAATACGACCAGTTTCGGTTTCTTTAACGATAGTTCCGACAGGTACTCTAACGATTAAATCCTCAGCTTTTCTGCCAAATTTACGGCCAGATGAGCCGTTGTTACCCTTTTTAGCCTCGAATTTACGCTTATATCTAAAATCAACAAGAGTAGAAAGGTTGGAATCTGCTACAAATATAACATCGCCGCCTTTACCGCCGTCACCGCCATCGGGACCGCCAGAGGCAACGTACTTTTCTCTGTGAAAGGAAACGGCACCGTCGCCGCCGTCACCAGCTTTGATAGTAATTTTCGCAATATCTACAAACATAGTAAAACCTCAAATATATCAGTATTCAATATCACTCTTCGTGGTCTTTAAAAATCGCATCAGGATGCTCACACTTATCCGGCTTAGAGTTTACTTTTGAGCTCTTGTGAGAAACATACTGGCTAAGCAAAAGCACTATTAGTAAGAAAGTAAATATAATGCCCCACATAATTCTGCCCGATACAAAATTAGAAATCGTACAGACAAGCAACACAATCGTAAGCAAAAGTGTTATAAGGTTAACACTTCCCTTTTTCATAGAGCCATATACATCTTTTGCCTGATTAGCATTTGCAGCTACAGGACGATTTTTCATAAAATCTCTTTCATTATTTTCCATAATACCACCAACTGAATATAAAAAACAAGGGCGGATATAACATCCGCCCTAAAAAATTACTGCTCTACAGGGTAAACGCTTGCACGCTTTCTGTCCTTACCAACGCGTTCGAAACGAACAACGCCGTCAACCTTAGCAAATAAAGAGTCATCAGAACCACGACCTACGTTCTGGCCTGGGTGGATGTGAGTACCTCTCTGCTTAACAAGAATGTTACCAGCGAGAACGAACTGACCGTCAGCACGCTTTACGCCAAGACGCTTTGACTCACTGTCACGGCCGTTCTTTGTAGAACCCATACCTTTTTTATGAGCGAATAACTGAATGTTAATTTTAAGCATTATTTACACCTCCGAAATAGTTACTTTCATATACTTTTTGTACTCCTCACAAAGGGAGTTAACATGTAGCACAAAACCATCTAATATATCCGAACACTTTTGTGCTGATGATTCATCGAGTTTCAGCTTCATCAAACCGTCTTCACAGATTAAAGTTTCAGGCTCAACACTAATGATATCAGTGATTGTGTTAGCTGTCATATAAGCTGCCGACGAAACCGCCGAACAAATTATATCTTCGCCTTCCTCACCGTATCCTGCGTGACCTTTGATTTCAAATCCTAAAGTAGGTTTCAAACCGAAAATTTCGACTTTAATCATAATTAGCCAACGATTGACTTGATCTCAACCTTTGTGTATGGCTGTCTGTGACCGAGCTTTCTCTTCTCGCCCTTCTTTGGCTTGTAAGTAGCAACGATAATTTTCTTGCCCTTACCGCTCTTAACAACCTCACCTGTTACAGTAGCACCCTCAACGTATGGAGCACCAACCTTGAGACCGTCTTCTGTTGACAAAGCAACTACTTTGAAGTCAACAGTAGCATTGTCCTCAGCGTTAAGCTTCTCAACATAGATAACGTCGCCGTTAGCTACCTTGTACTGCTTACCGCCTGTTTCGATAACTGCGTACATTTAATTCATTCCTTTATATCTAGACTCGCTATGTGATGGGTGGAGCAAAGCTCGCTTGTGACCCACAATATGCGGCTTATATACTATATCACAACGAAAATTTGTTGTCAATAATATTTAAAAATTTATTTTGTTGTTGCAAGTGCAAACAATCACTCTGTTTTTGCTAACGCAAAAACCAGCTCACTTTGTACATATAGTAAGCACTAACTCACACCTGATATATTACAAATTATTCTGGAGTTTACAAGCTTTTAAAGTGTTTTTCATCAGCACTGCGATTGTCATAGGGCCAACACCGCCAGGAACTGGTGTGATATATGAGCATTTAGGAGCTACTGCATCAAAGTCAACATCACCGCAAAGCTTACCATTTTCATCTCTGTTCATACCAACGTCGATTACAACCGCACCGTCCTTTACCATATCTGCACCGACAAATTTCGCTTTACCTATAGCCGCTACTAAGATATCAGCCTTGTTAGTAACGTTCTTCAAATCTACTGTACGGCTGTGTGTGATAGTAACGGTACCGTTTTTATGTAAGAGCAACATACCCATAGGCTTACCTACGATGTTACTTCTGCCGATAACAACACAGTTCTTTCCTGTTACGTCGATATCATAGTATGAGAGCATTTCCATAACACCTGCCGGAGTGCAAGGTAAGAAGTCATACTCACCAATCATAATCTTACCTACGTTGCTTGCGTGGAAAGCGTCAACGTCCTTTTTAGGTGAGATAGCCTCGATTACAGCTTTTTCGTCAAGGTGTTTTGGAAGCGGAAGCTGACACAAAATGCCGTTTACAGCTTCCCTGTTATTAAGCTCATCAACTAAAGCCATAAGCTCATCCTGTGTAGTTTCAGCCGGCAACGCATACTCAAGGCTATTAAAGCCAACATACTCGCAGGCTTTTTTCTTATTATTTACATAAACACGTGATGCAGGATCGTCACCAACGATGATAACTGCTAAAGTTATGTCAACGCCCTTTTCTTTTAAGGCGAGAGTTTCTGCTTTAACCTCGTCTTTTACGCTCTGTGATACTAATTTACCATCAATAATTTTATACATTTTCTGCCTCCTCAGATTCTGTTTCGTTATTTTTACTATCCGCCACAGACACTTTTTTCTTTTATGTGGTCGTTTTTATTTCTAAATATTATAAGCAACACTATACATACTACTACAAGTACAAGCGACAGCACCTGTGACACTCGCGGTTGATAGTCACCTATCATAAACGGCAGGTATAAGCTGTCTGTGCGTAAGTCCTCGACAAAGGTACGCTCCAAGCCATACCACACCATATAAAGCAGTGATACCTGTCCGAAGTATTTCTGCCATTTCTTGCTGAATATATGTAGCACTAAAACACCAAGTGCACACCACACGGATTCATACAAAAAGCACGGGTGCACCGCAACACCGTGGGTGCCTTCGCTTACCATTCTGAACAGCGAGTCGGTTTCAACCCCATAGGCTTCCTGATTCATAAAATTGCCCCATCTGCCCACAGCCTGACCGATTAAAAAGCAAATCATAGCAAGATCAAGCACAGGCAGAAGTTTCATTTTCTGAATTTTCGCAACAGTTAAGCCACCGAGCAACGCTCCGATAATCGCACCGTAAATCGCTATACCTCCATCACGGATATTGAGTATATCCGACGGATTCTGTGAGAAATAATCCCACTTAAACGCTACATAGTACAGTCTTGCTCCTAAAATCGCCGTTATCATACCAACGATAAAACAGTTGATAAGTTTATCTAAATCAACAGAAAATCGCTTAGCGTTGAAATACGCGTATAGCAAAGCGAGTATAACACCGCTTGCAATACAGATAGCGTACCAGTAAATATTGAATCCGCCGATTGAAAAAGCAACGCGGTTTATTGTAAACTCAAGTCCCAAACCAGGGAAAGATACGTTAAACATAGCACCCTCCCCCTTTTTAGTTGTTTTTGATAACAGAAAGTGTTGTTTTTTCTGTATCAAGCATTGTGCTTAATCTTTCTGTAATATCTTCTATTGTAGCATTAGCTATAGCGTCGATATAAGTGTATAATTCTCTATCAGAAAAATCGAAGTCAGTTAAGATGTTCGCTATATGATCAGTTGAGTTAAGTGCTGAAATAGCGTCGCCGTAAGTCGCACGCTTTGCGATTTCAAACTCTTCGCTGTCAATACCCTTAACCTTAAGTTCTTCGATATACTGCTTGATTGTTTCACTTACCTTTTCAGGTGCACGCGATTCACCTGAAAAAATTGTGCCTAAAAAACCTTCGCCTTCAAAGAACTCATAAGAGAAGCTTGCGTTAATAAGATTTTCGTCCATCATTTTACGATAAAGCACACTAGTTGATGACGCGATAAGGAATAACAGGATTTCTGAATAAGCAAGAGTCTTTTCGTCAACTCGCTTATCCCCTGCTTTTTCTTTAAAACCGAGATTAAACAACGGTAAACCTACAGGAAGTTTCTGCTCGACATATGGAGCTAAAACACCATCAGGCTCTTCTTCGAATATATTTTCAATTTCGTGATACTCAGACTTTTTGAGCATTTTGTCAGCTATTGAGAGAACAGTATCAACTTTCACATTACCCGCTACACAAAGCACCATATTGTTAAGGTTATAATAGGTGTTGTAGCAGGTGTACAGGTATTCAGGGGTAATTTCTGCAATCGACTCTACAGTGCCTGCGATATCAATTCGTACAGGGTGATTCTTGTACATATTCATCAGCATATTAAACATTACTCGCCACGCAGGTGAATCGTCGTACATTTTGATTTCCTGACCGATAATACCCTGCTCTTTAGCAACAGTTTCCTTTGTGAAATAAGGAGACTGAACAAAGTCAAGTAGTATCTCAAGGCTTTCTTCAAAATTGTCTGTACAAGAGAACAGATAACAGGTTTTGTCAAAGCTTGTATACGCATTTGCGTTAGCTCCTGTTTTAGCGTAACGCGAAAAAGCGTCGCCATCTTCACTTTCAAAGAGCTTGTGCTCAAGGTAGTGAGCGATACCGTCAGGAACCTTTACGACTTCACCGCCATCAACTTTGAACGTATTGTTAATACTTCCGTATCTTGTGCCAAAAATCGCATATGTTGAGCTGTAGCCCTCTTTAGGATATACGTAAATAGTAAGACCTGAGTCGTGTTTGATTTTATAATACTTTTCAGAGAGGGACGCTGATTTTATTTCTTTAATATCCATAATCACACCTCTTCCTCGTTTTCGCCACTAACACCAGTTAAAGTAAAAACTGTGTCTAATGTAAGCTTATTTGCACAACGGATAACATCTTCCTTTGTGACTGCGTTTACTTTTTCCACACACTCGAGTGGTGACAAAACCTCTTTATCAAACATCTGTGACATATAGTGCCCGCTGATTCCGCCGACAGTATCACAATTTGAGTTAAAAGCGTTCGCCATACTCATCTTAGTAGCTTCAATCTCTTCGTCAGTAATATCGCCGTTTTGCATAGCCTTAATTTCGCCTAAAATAGCTTCTTTTGCTTTTTCGATATTCTCACGCTCTACGCCACTCTCGATAAGCATAATGCCTTTCTGTCTAATGTATGATGATGAGCAATAATAGCAAAGGCTTAGCTTTTCTCTGACGTTACAGAAAAGCTTTGAGTGAGCAGTACCGCCTAAAACTGCACACATCATACGTGCTGCCATTGTATCATCAGGCTCTGCCACATCAGTTCGAAAACCTAAAATCATTTTAGACTGTGAAAGTTCCATATCTTCGTTACCGATTTTTACATTCTCTGCTTTTCTGATAACATCTGTTGTCAGTTCAATAGGACTTCTTTTTATTTCATTAAAACGTTTGTTGAATACATCAAAAGCAATAGATGAATCAGAATCACCAACGTAGATTATCTCAAATCTTGCAGAGCTTAACATATTTTGCCACGCGTTGTATAAATCCTCAGGTGTGGCAGACAGAACGCTTTCTCTGTCGCCGTAGCGTTTGATACCAAAAGCCTCACTTTCGCACATAAGGCTTAAGGCTTTATTTTTAGCATACACACGCTTTTCGTTGAACTCAGAGTCAATCATATCAACAAGCTGTCTACGCTCTTGCTCACATTCTGTGCAATCAAACGCACCGTCTTTCACAAATGGGTCAAAAATAATGTCACACATTAAATCTGACAGCTCCTTAGAAATAACATCATCATTCAAAGCATAGCGGTCATCAATACCCGAAATTGAAAATGTGAGGGCTTGAACATCGCCAATCTTAGAAAAACCAGATGACAGTGACGCCCCGTAAAGATACGAAAGCTTTCTTGACAACAAAGTAAAGTCAGGATACTTATTGCAAGAACGTGTAAGCACAAGCGACATTAACGCGTTTTGGGAAGCAGTTTCTTTTTTTAGCGGTAAGTAAGCGGTAACAGAAATACGCATAGTTTTGAAGCGGCTTTCCTTGACCGTATTAAATGCAACCAAGGGTGCAATTTCTTTTCTTGATAGTTTGCTCATATTATCCTCCAAATTAAATTTGGTTATTAAATCCAGTGTTTTTTCTATAACTTAGCTATTGTATCACAACAAAAAGGATTTGTATATAAAATATTTTGTCAGAAAAGTTTATTTTTATTATTGACAAACCAATTAATTAATGATATAATACCCACTGTTCGAGAAAAAAATATTCGCGAGTGTGCTGGAATAGGCAGACAGGCACGTTTGAGGGGCGTGTGTCTTCGACGTACGGGTTCAAGTCCCGTCACTCGCACCAAAACAAGGAACCGACTCAAATGAGTCGGTTTTTTGTTTTGCATACACTTAGAGTACGGGACTTGAAGCCTAAGAGGGCTTTGAGCGTTAAGCAAAACAGTATAGATTACTGTTTTGTAGCGAAAAGGTGCGAAATCGGGTACCGAATGCAAAGCATTGGGTCGATGAGCACGAAAGATTTTACGCAGTAAAAGCTTTGTCCCGTCACTCGCACCAAAACAGGAAACCGACTCAAAAGAGTCGGTTTTTTGTTTTGCATACACTTAGAGTACGGGACTTGAAGCCTAAGAGGGCTTTGAGCGTTAAGCAAAACAGTATAGATTACTGTTTTGTAGCGAAAAGGTGCGGAATCGGGTACCGAATGCAAAGCATTGGGTCGATAAGCACGAAAGGTTTTTACACAGTAAAAAACTTTGTCCTGTTACTCGAACAATAAAAGGTTCACCAAAAGTGACCCTTTTTTATATTGAATTTGGTTATAGAAATCAAAGTTAAGATTTGCAATATGTCGATATGATTTATGATTTACATACAAAAAGCGGGAACCGATTGGTTCCCGCTTCGTTTTGTATTTAGCCGTTGTGTGCTAAGTAAATCTGTACATAGGTTGCATCCATAATCGACATATTTGAGTCTAAGTCGAAGTCTGAAACCATAGTGGCTGTTTTTGACAGCTCTGTCTTTCCTACGAGTGCTAACTGAATTGTTGTAGCATCGAGAATTGTAACAGATTTATCAGAATCCGCGTCACCCATCTTATAGATTGTGCCATCTATTGAAGTTGTAGCAACGCCTGCAACAGTTGCGTCGTTGTAAACCATATGGGTTGCAGACTTAACGAAGTCTCTGATGTATCTCTGTTCATCGTTATCATACTTTGTGAGGTCAACAACTGTTGTACCAACGTTCAGGTTGTCAACACCAAAGTAGTAAGTTGTATCAGCAGAGATAGTAACATCTATGGTTGCGTACATTGAATAAGAGTTTGTAAATACTAACTGTGTCGCTGTATCCTTCGGAACAGAAACAATAGCTTTGTACCAGTAATATGACTGAGTCTGTGAACTGTTCTTGGAAATAGCATTGCCATCCTTTACCATAGGTGTTGTAGTCTTACCTACTGTAACGTTTGGAATATAACGGTAAGATGATGATGACTTAAAGTAAACTGTTGCGTTATAAGTCTCAACCTCAATGCCGTAAGGGAATTTCTTAATAACAGATGTACCGGCAACGTTTGTATTATCAACAGGTGTTACCTTTACATAAACTTCGTTTTCTACACCATTTTCAAGGTTAATATTTGTTGAAGCTGTAGTAAATGTAATCGGACCTGCAGCAACTTCGCCGTTTAAGTAAACTGTGTACTGGTACTTATCCTTTGCAAGCTCTTCACCGTCGAGCTTAGCTGTTGCAGATGGGGTTACTGTGAGTGTTGAACCATCTTCGGACTGTACACCTGTAAACTCAACGTTCTCAACAGTATATTCAGGGAAGTAGCAATTAAATGTCTGTTTTTCAGTTTCAGCTGTCACATCAGCATCCTTCACAGAAACAACAACATAAACTTCATTTGTCTTTTCTGTAAGTGTAAGAGTGTAGCTTGTCTGAGTCATATCTGCACTGTATACATCCTTGCCATTGACATAAACTGTCCATGTAACAAGACTCATATCAGTCAGTTCTTCGCCATTTACTGTTACATTTGCAGAAGGTGTGATAGTGAGCTTTTTGTCATCAAGTGAATCCTGTACACCTGTAAAGCTTGCATCAGAGATGATATACTCATCACGTTCTACAAGAGCATCATTATAAAGAGCACCGCCTGTTGAACTACTCATATAATTCCAACGGGTAGCAACCCAGTCGTTGAGGTAGTAAACAGTGTTTGCGTATGCTGCTGTTGATGTACCTGACTGGTAGCAGTTTCCAACGTAGAAGTTATATGAACGCTTGTTGTAGTCGGATGTAACCTTTGTACCCCAATCGTCTCCCTCATATGTAAGTGAGCCCCAACGAGCGTTATTCATATTTACTGAAGACTCAAATTTTGGTAACCATTCGTCTTCGATGATACCCTTTGTATCGTTTGTGATGCTTTCGTTGATAATGTAATTATTGAGTGCATCTACCATCTGGTTTGTCCAGATATACTGACAACGTTCCCAAACATAATCATTATGAACAAGCTTAGCCTGGAAGTTGTAGTTAGATTTCTTTGAAGTATCACCTGAGTCTGTTTTCAGAGCCTTGTCCTTAACGAACATCTGCTTTGGATTTGACATATTTTCGCTTGTTGTGACTGAAGAACCGTTGTAGATATATTTGAGGTCTTTAGCATAAGCACCAAATGCCCAGTCGTAGTCCCATACAGGTGATGAAACGAGTTTACCTGTGCTTAAATCATTATGGATGTAATAAGATGTTGCACAAGAGTCAAGGTTGATTGAAAGCTCCTGAAGCAGATACATCTTAGCAAATGAATCTACATCAACCGTAGCCTTAATAGCCTCTGTATCGTTAGCATAGATTGCAGCTTCAGCTGCTTCAAATTCGCTGATAATCCATTCCATTTCGTCTTTTGTTGCGAACTCAGGATATTTTACAACGACTGCCTGACCTGTACGTGGTGATACAAACCATGAAGCCTCGTTCTTATATCTGTTGTAGAGTTCGAACTCAAGGAGGTAGTTGTAATCAGTAATCTCATCTTCTGTTAATTCAGCAGATGGCTGCTTGTATGGATAATTCTCTTCATCACTTGACTTTGTATACTGATATGTATATGTTTGGCCATTTACAGTAACTGAAGACTCAGCCTGTACTAAGTAATCTTCGAGCACATCCATGATATCCTCGTCGTTGTAATATGCGATGTTAGCATCTTCGTTACCATCGTCGAGGTTCTTCATATCTTTCATCAATGTGTTCTTGCCGTACTCAACCTTTTCAGTCACAACGTAAGCACCTAAATACTTACCGTTGTCATAAACGTCAACAAGACGAGTTTCAGGAGCGTACTTGATGCCGATGTCATCAGCAAGAGCGTAGATGAATGTGTTACGCATCATAGCGTGGTCAACGTTGTTAGCAAGTAAGCACCACTTCTTTGATGCAGTAGAGCCTTCAATGAGCTCAACCTTTGAATCAAGGTTGAAGTTGTAAGCGTACTTACCATAAAGTCTCATAGAAGCCTCAAATGATGAGTTACCTCTACCCTTAATCTTCTTGAGTACCGGGTCAGAGTTTACAATATGACCTGTTTCGTCATAGAAGTAGTAAGAACCCTTAGTTTCAATAGCGTCTTTGTAAACACCATTGAAGTTAGTAGTTGTAAGGCCTGAACCTGCTGGCCAAGCGTTAGAGTCCATATAGTTGTCTGTAATGCCAGTGAAGAGTTCTTCCTTAGTAGTCATAAGCATTGCTGCTGTAGACTCTGTCTGGTAAACCTTGAGTGTACCGAGGTTAGTTGTTGTGCCGTTAGTAACACCAGTGACAGTGTGTGAACCTACAGTGAGGTTTACGGCATCGCCGTTGTTGTATGTAGTGCCGTCAATTGTGAATGAACCAAAGCTTGAGTAAATCTTAGCCTGTGTTAAATCTACAAATGAAGGTACATAGAAGTGATACTGTGAACCGTTCTTGTACCACTTAATAGCGTCTACAGTGTTTGAGTCACCCTTGGTATCAATCCATAAGCCATACCAGAAGTCATCCATTGAACCTGTAGGAGCTACTGCTGTTGTGTCAGCTACCCATGAGCCTGTACCACTTGCTGTAGCCTTATAGATAGAGGTTGTAGGCTCGCCTGCAGACCATGTGCCCCACTGTGTAGTGGATGCATTTTCTTCATCATAGTAGTATGATGCACGATAGAATGTAACACTGGTTGCAGCATCGTCAACCTTGGCACTCCAGAGAGTTTTGCCGCTCTTGGTATCAACAGTTTCATCCATCTTGACTTTGTCGCCAGCGTTTGAATATACAAACATATTTGAGTCGTCGTCTGTGATGTAGCTGTTTGAAGTGCCATCTAAGAAGTAGATAGTCTTGTATGTGCCTGATGGGGTGATTACCTCAGGTGCAGTGTAACTACCTAAAACGTTGTGGTATGTTCCGCTCCACTCAAATACGAGGATAATCTTGCCGTCAGTAGTGCTAATTTCTTCAGCAGCCCAACGGTCGTTGCTGGATAATCTGTAAGTTTTCATACCATTTGCTTCAACAGGAACTTCTGTTTTGTAAATCTTGAAGTTCTGTGCTGCATTTGACCAATAGTCAGAACCTACTGAAAACTGCTCTGTCTCGCCGGTAGCAACGAGTTCAGCGTCACCCGTAAGACCAGTTGAGTTATTCCAGTAGTGAAGTGTAGGAACGAAGTCTGTGATATGCTCAACAACACCAACATAGACTGTCTTTGTTGTAGGAGTTGTATCTTCAGGTATATCTGAAAGTGAAGCGTACCACTTGTTTGTACCTAAATCATAATACTTGTTAGCCTCAAGTGTAAGGTCGGCTGTTTGAGATGAGCCGTTGTTGAATATGATGCTTTCGTACTCTTTTGTAAATGTGATAGAGTAAACATCATTGCCGTTAACGTCCTGCTCGCTTGTTTTTGTCATAGCTAAGCCCGGCCATTCAGAAGCCTCTGAACCGCCTTCTGTCCAAGCATAAGCGTTAATTGTTGTCCAACCCTTGGAGTTTACAAGGTAAACTGTTGTTTCAACAGGATTTGGTTCAATATAGAGATAGGTGTTAGTCCAAGCTGAGTTACCAGTTGGTCTAAAGTAGATAGTCTTGTCGCCTGCTTCTGTTGCAGGAACTTTGTAACTGCTTGACTCACTTGGATACCACTTTGTGATAGTATAGCCGTCTGTGTAAACAACCTTGAATTCGTCATTCTCAGCAACAGTGTAGTCTACTGTGTATTCACCAGAAACACTAGAATTAGCTACTAACTTTCTGTCAGGTGTGACAGTATCAAGAGTCCAGAGGTCTTCACCGGAGAATGAACCAACGAGATAGTAACCAGCTTCACATACAGGAGGGTCTGTTGGAGCTTCAGTCGGAGCTTCAGTCGGAGCCTCTGTTGGAGCAGTAGTTGGAGCAGTTGTAGGAGCCTCTGTTGGAGCAGTGGTTGGCTCCTCTACAGTCTTTGTAGTCACCAGATTATGGTATGTTCCGCTCCACTCAAACACGAGAAGAATCTGACCGTCATTAGGGTTGACTTCTTCGGCAGCCCAAGCTGAATCAGCGGACTTGTTATATGTCTTCATACCGTTAGCGGCAACAGGAACTTCTGTTTTATAAATCTTGAAGTTCTGTTTAACGTTGTCCCAGTAAGCTGAGCCTAATGCGTACTGCTGTGTTTCGCCTGTTGCAACCAAGGTTGCGTCGCCGATAAGTCCTGTTGAATTATTCCAGTAGTGAAGTGTAGGAACAAAATCTGTGAGATACTCAACAACACCGACATAAACAGTTTTAGTTGTAGGTGTTGCAGCGGCATCAGTCTGTGCATAATATACAGACAGCTTGTTTGTAGAGATTTCGTACTTAAACTCGTATGTACCGCCTGTTGCTGTGAAAGTACAGTCACTTGATGAGTCCATAGTCCAACGGTTAGCAGTATCAGTAAATGTGCCTGCATTTCCGTGCCATGTGTCAGTACCTGCGTTGTGTACCTTGAATGTATATGTACCTTCAGGGATATCTTTTACGATAGAAAGAATATCATCATTATCTGTCTTTACAAATGCGTCAGTTGAACCCCAGTTGTTAAATGTACCCTTAAGGTAATATGAAGATGCTGTGAGTGCTAATGTGTTAGCAGTGTTGTAAGTAATGTTGTATGTACCGTCGCCACCGTTAACAATTGTCATTGTGTAGTAAGTACCATTACTGTCAGCTGCACCGATTACCGCTGTTGCACCAGCAGGAGCGGTAGGATCAACAGTAACAGTTGAACCGCTTACTGTGACAAAGCCAGCGTCGGTTGTATCACCCATAACGATAGTGCCACCACCGAGGTCAGCAGTAAATTCAGTTACTGTGTCGTTCATCGAGATAACAGCACCGTCGAGAGATGGGTTACCGTTAGAGCCTGATGTTGTGTTAGCGGCAATTGTTGGTACTACTGAACCGAATGAATCAGCAGTGAAATCTACAACGTTCTTATCAGGGAGAGACGCGTTAGATGAGAAACGAATTGCTGTTTCTATAACGTTGTTGTTTTTGTCAAGTTTAAATGTACTGTTAACACCTAAAGCTTCTACAAAAGCAATAAAGTCAGAATATGTATTCTTATCAAGTACTACTGACTGAGTAGCAGAGCCATCCCAGTAGTAAAGTGTTGCTGTTGCGGAATCATAGTAAATTTTTCCTGTACCGTTAGCATAAGTAGCTGATGCAGCGATACGGTAGGTTGTCTGCTTTGTTACCTGTAAAACTGTAGGAATAGTGTCACCACTTGGAAGTTTTACAGAGTTATCAACAGGTGTAATATAGTGTGCACTAAGTGGCTGATAAACGATACTGATAACCATACTTGCAAGAAGGTCGTCCCAATCGCTATTAAGCTGAATCTCCTTTGATACAGCAACGCCACCAGGCATAACCTGAGTCTTGTTTCTGGACTCATCACCTTGAATTACGATGTCTGTGTTGCCCTTTGTCATAGTAGCAACTGTGTCGATTTCAGCGTATGTAATACCGTTCATCCATGCAGGAGAAGCAGTAAGCTTTGCATCTTCTGATGCATCTGCTTTGAGCTCATCATAAACATCTGAGAATGATTTAGCCAAAGCACCACCAGTGTTTGCGTAATAGTAAGCATAAGTACGCATCCAAAGCGGACGACGAGCGTTCTCTACAAGAGCACTCTCTAAAGCATCTTTAGTCTTATATTTTTTAGCTAAAGCAGCTGCTACAGATGGTGTAATGAGAATTGTACGCTTTGCGTTAGCATTCTCCTCAATTGATGCACCACCAAGACCACCAAGGTTTTTCTCGGTAATATCCCAAGCCATAACCTTCATAATCTCTTCCGGTAAATCAGTAGCAGGTGTTATGTTATTACCCCACATAGCAAATGATGTCGCTGTAATAACGTTATCGTTGAGGTCATAACCCTCTTCAACGTGATGAGGGTCCCAACCGATGTTGATACAGTTCTGCTCGTCCTCTGAGTAAACGAGTGGCTGAACGTTACCGAATGCATTTGTACGCTCAAGACCTGCGAGGTTGATGAGTGCAAGCTCCATAAAACGAGCGATTGCGATATTACACTCTTCAGTTGTCATACCCTGACCGTTATCGATACCGAGCTGACGTGAGATAGGTCCGTTGACATACATCATTGGTGTAAGCTTACCTGAACGTAAAGAGTCAAGGTAAGTAGTATCACCCAACGCTTCTACGAAAGCGATACAAACAGGGAGATACTCAGCAGAACAACCTGACATAATAGCGTTAACAGCTACCTGATAAGCGGTAACGCTTCTACCATTTACAGTAGCGACAACATCGTTATCTGCATATGGTGTATATCTCATAAATTTTTCTGCTTTAATCCATGTAGGAGGAACAATTGGCAGACCATCTGTCCAGCCTTGTTCATCAAAGTATTTCTGAACATTCTGATATGTGTCTACTAAAATGTACTCGTCATATGTGTCGTTTCCGCCGACCGGTGAAACAACAGCAAACTTGTTATTTTCAGGTTCCAAACAGTCACAATCATCCTCACGACAGTTGAGTTCGTGATATGAAATCTTGTTTTCTATATCTTCGTCCGTGTATCTTGCACTAGCACTCAGCGGAATTGACATAACGCTGATAACAGTCATCAAACTAAGCAATAACGCAATACCACGTCTTAAAATATTTGACTTCATGATACCATCCTTTCTAATAATTAATGGTAAAGTTGAACGTTTAATCCAACATTAAAGTTAAAAGTTTATAAATGCGATAGGTTAATACTTAGTTGAGATAATAAGACTCAAGACTGTTGTATCCGAGACCACTCATAAGGTTATCCCAAGTTCCGGTCGAAGGTAAGTATGCTTCGTATGAAACACAGTCACCACCAGGCATAACCTGGAATTCAGAGCTTATATCGCCACCTGTTACAACAAAACCTGTGGTGATAACCTTCTGTCTTTTCTGAGCATCAGTGTTTGCGTTGATAGTCTGAGTAGTATCGATTGTATCAAATGGTACAACACCCTGTAACCACTGTGGCACAGCTGTTGTTTCGACCTTATCAGCAGCTACGTTTTCAGTAGATGCACCACTCTTGATGTCTGCATAATGCTCGTCAAAGGTTGTATTCATATGAATCTTTGAACCTGTGTTTGCCCAGTAGTGAGCGTATGTACGCATCCATAATGGTCTTCTCGCTGTTGCGATAAGAGCATTTTCCAAAGCATCTCTTGTGGTATAACCAGTTGCTATAGTAGTAGCAACGTCTTTTGTCATCCAGATAGTACGTGACTCCCATGGGTTTGTGTTACCAAGACCGTTCTGCTGTTTTTCTGTACAATCCCATGCAAGAAGCTGCATAGCCTTCTCAGGGTCAGTAGTACCGACAGTTACAGGGTTACCCCATGTAAGAGTAGAACCGCAAGTGATAACGGAGTCATTTAAGTCAAAACCATTGTTTACATGGTATGGATTCCAACCGATGTTGATAGTTGTCTGCTCATCTTCTGCGAAACAGAAAGGCTGCATATAACCAAATGTACCCATTCGGTTTTCTTTAATCTTGTAGCCTGCAAGGTTAAGCATAGCAAGAGAAACAAAACGACCGATGAGCTTGTTGGCCTCTTCGTTAATCATACCATCTTCGTAAGAAATACCGAGCTGACGAGCAAGCGGACCGCTGACAAGAACATATGGTGTCCAACCGTGTGTACTTGCAAGAGATTTGTAGAAGTTACCGTTTCCAAAGCAACGTGTAATCGCCATACAAATTGGCATATACTCAGCAGGACAACCAGCCATAATAGCGTTTGCCGCTACGTGGTAAGCGTAGATTACTTTATTTGCAGGTGGAACGTTTTCTACCACTACTTCTTCAGCTGTCATATTTGTAAACTGTAAGTAGTATTCAATCTTTTCGTTAGTTGGTGGAACAACAGGAAGACCGTCGCTCATTTCTTTTACTTCGTAGAATTCCTGAACACGCTGGTATGAGCCTGTAAAGATTACATCGTTATAAGCAGCATCGCTTGCGTCACCGGCAATTCTGTCAATTTCTTCCTGAGTAATCTGAGTTGTAAGACCTGTTACAACCTGATCATATAAAATATCACGAGCCTTCTGCTGCTGAACTGAAGTTTCATCATTTGCAAAAGCACCAGGATAAGCTGCTGTTCTAACAACAGGAACACCGTTGTTGAAGCCTGTTGACTCAATCTGTGGGATAAAAGTCTCGGCACCTACTACAACAGCAGGGATACCTACATACTCAGCAGCAAGTGCGTTACCTGTCTCTTTAACTGTACAGATACCGCAACCGCAGTTACCAGAAATTACAGCATCAACACCGTAATTAATAAGCTTCTGCTGGAATTCTTTAGATTTGTCACTCGGCTTTGTAGGGTTGTAGGTACCGCTCTTGCCGATTTCTTCCATAAAATAAATATTACAGCCATACTCTGCTATGAGCATATCCGCAAGAACTCGGTGTGTAACAGAAGCAGAGAAGCTTCCGCCGACGAGTGCAATAGTCTTGCCCTCGAGAGAGTCAAGACGTGCAGGCTGTTCTATTGGTTCAATAGAAGAACCAATTGGCACAGGCGACACAATTTGGTACTCGTTTTTAGTTGGAGCTTCGTTGGAAGCTTCAGCTGTTTGTGCTACGTCGTTTTCAATCGCTGTTATAGATGTCATACTGACGGTAAGCATACCGACTAAGCATAACAAACTCAACAGCAACGATAACGTACGTTTAAAGATGTTTGTTTTCATGAAACCATCCTCTCAAAAATTTTTAAAATGAAACGCTGAATGTTAACTTGCCGTCCTTATTCAGCAGTTATATATTACTAGTTTAATTTACTCGGTTATAGCCGCCTCATCGATTGTTGCCTGTGAAGGCTCCGGTAAATTTTCAGGTGTGTAGAAAGTGAAATCGCCGAAGAATGCATCAGCAAAAATCGAGTTCTGTGTTGTATCATCGTTGAATTTCAGATTGCCGTTTTCGTCAAGCTTATATGATACAGTGAACTTTGTGTCTTTATCAGTAACCATACTGAAGGTAAGTTTGTTGTCCTTAGCTGTGTACGCGTAGTACATATATCTGTCAAGGGCAAGGTCTTCACTTTCGTAACGGATAGTCATAACACCTTTGTCTGTGAAACTAACAGTCTGTGAATACGGGATTGAATAATAATAGTAAGCTAGTGTACGCTCATTTGTTGCCCATTCACCTATAAGCTCATCGTCAACCTCGTAGTCATCATAAGACTCCTTTTCATAGTCAGGAGCCTTAGCCTGCTCGAGCACATATTCCTGAGCTTGTACTGTTTGCCCTGTTTGTTCGTCCGTATACTCAGGGTAAACCAGAGTTATTTTAGCGTTGCCTAAAAGCTTCGAACCTGTAAACTTGTATGTTAAATCCACAGAACCGAGATTGATAAGCTCTTCACCATCTTTTTCAATCAGGTCATACTCGTAATATTCAACACCACCATCGTAGCAAATCTTCCATTTTCCGTTTCCGTACTGGTTAGGCTTTTCGAATATGTAGTAAACCCTGTCGGCGTCTTCAATCTCGTCAGGGGTCGCCTGAGTTACCTCAGGATTAACTGTCAACTCCCACTCGCCCTCAATAGATTTCTTACCAACGAAAGATAAAACCACACATAGAATCAGTATAACTAAAACTACCGCTACAGAAAGCACGGATATTTTTTTTCTTTTTTTCCTTTTGTCCACGTGCTCCACATCATCTCTTTCAATTGGTAACACGTATTCTATATTCTTACTTTCCATAATAAACTCCTTAATTTTTCCACAATATTATTCCATTCTATTGAATTCAAACACAAAAATTTGATAGAAATGTGTGATTTTATCATTTTTACATCAAAATTTATGCTATAATGTGCTATAATATGTTGTAATGTACTACAATGTGTATATACTATGGAGGCAAACGGTATGGGTATAAAAAT
Source organism: Ruminococcus sp. (assembly GCA_017473955.1). Lineage (GTDB taxonomy): Bacteria > Bacillota > Clostridia > Oscillospirales > Acutalibacteraceae > Ruminococcoides. The sequence continues at coordinate 80,065 of JAFUIK010000035.1, forward strand.
TAAAATCTTATTAGTAGAAGATGACAATAAGCTTCGAAGTACAATTGCAGATTATCTGCAAATGAACGGCTATTTGGTAACCGCCTGTGCTGACGGCAACTCTGCACTTTGTAGCTTCGAAAGCCACTCCCCTTTTGACATCGTTCTACTGGATGGAATGTTACCGGACATAGACGGGTTTGATATCCTCAAAAAGATTAGGGAAACAGCCAATGTGCCTGTTATCATTTTATCTGCACGAGAGTCAGAAACTGACCAGTTAACCGGTTTTCGACTCGGTGCTGACAATTACATAACCAAGCCTTTTTTATTGAGTATTTTAAAGGAGCATATAAACGCACTTTTGAGCCGTGTAAATCAATCAGACGAAAGCGAAGATTATTTAACAAAAGGTGCATTGATGCTGAATACAGTCGAACGCAAAGTATATCTGGACAGAAAGCTTATCAACACCACACCTCGCGAGTACGATTTGCTTCTGTATTTTATAAAAAACGAACGAATTGTATTAAGCCGCAACACAATTCTTGATAGTGTGTGGGGATACAGCTATGTCGGAGATTTGCGTACAGTAGACACTATTATTAAGCAACTGAGAAAAAAGCTAGGCAAACACAGCGATTACATTGTGTCCGTCTATGGTATAGGATATAAATTTGAGGTTGAGCATGAAAAATAAACTTACTATAAAGCTGATTTTCACAATCGTAGCTACCGTCACACTTCTGATAGGTGTTATGACGCCGATATACTTCTATCTTCAGCCGACTATGTACATTGAGCAGGAAAAACGAAATGTAGCTGCATTTTCCGAAGAACTTAAAGAGGTCGACCCTTTTGATAAAGAAACAATTTCACAGTTTGTCAGCGACTCAAAAGAATCCTACCGTATATACATATTTGACAGTGAATTTGAGCCACTGTACACATCCTATCAATTTGGTGATAACAAAAAGTTTCTGACACAGCTATTTAGCAAAAAAATGGATAGTTTCTCAGAAAACAGTGAACCATACTACACCGAGGTAGATAACGACCCTTCTGTTAGATTGTCAACCTGCTATAATATAAACGGCAAAACGTATTACATCTATATTAAAGACAGCCACAGTGGTGTTAACATGGTATTCGATTTTTCTAACAGAATACTGGCTTGTGTCGTTATAGGTTATATCATTATTTGTTCAATAGTATTATTCCTCGCAATTTCTCCAACAACTAAAGCTGTGAGAAAAATTACTGAGGTTGCAATGAATATTTCTGAAAACAACCTTTCTGTACGTTATCAGGGAAAAATCCACAAAAATGAAATTGGAGATTTGGCACTAAGCGTCAACAAGATGGCAGACACCATTCAAGAAAACATCAATAATTTAGAAAACTATAACTTCGTGCTTAAAGAAGATAACCGATATATGTTGGAATACGAACAATCCCGACGTATGTTATTACGCAATATTACTCACGACCTAAAAACACCACTCACAGTTATCAGTAGTCAGGTTGAGATGATCACCACGTGTCAACAACAAGAAAAAAAGGACTACTACTATCAATCTGCAATGGAAGAAATCAACAAGATGAGCAAAATGATAAGCGAGGTTCTACAAATGACTGTAGGCGAGCGAAACATCATCTCAAAGAAAGTTCAGAAACTGGATATCAGTGCACTTGTTACACAGCTCTGCGATAATCACTACGCTTATATAAAATCGAACAAACTGGAATTAAAGAGAGATATTGACAAGAACTTGCAGTTAGATACAATCAAGGAATATATCGAATTTGTATTTAGAAACTATCTCTCAAACGCAGTTCAAAACGCAGACAAAAACACTGTTATCACAGTCTCGCTAAAAAAACGTCTGGATTGTATTCGATTAGCTGTTGAAAACTGTGGTCAAAATATTCCACACGAATTAAAAGATAAAATTTGGACAGAAACTTTTACTACCTCACCCGAGGGTAAAGAGAATACCGGCTTAGGACTTTACATAGTCAAGGAAATATCTTTTAAAGAGAATACCCGTTGCGGATTTGAAAACACCGAAAACGGAGTACGCTTTTGGTTTGATTTTATTGACTGCTCAAACAAAAGTGAATAAGCATTTTTAACCCAAATTTCGCAGTATTATTTACTCACAACCCCTTGTAAACGTTATGCTTACAAGGGGTTTATGTTTGAAAATTCTTATCCCAAACAATTAAAAGGCGGTTATAAAACCGCCTTTCTTATTGATCGCTAAATTATATTAGTCAACAAATCCCGCAATAAACATCTGAATATCTGTTACATCCATAATGTTGACTGTTCCGTCATCATTAACGTCACCGAACTTCTCAAAATTGTCTGCACACAACAGATCTGCCAGATAGTACTGGATATACGTTGCATCAAAGATATTAACCTTTCCATCATGGTCAACATCCATAGTATCAAACGTTATTACATTAACTGTTTGCGACTCAAGGTATACCCTACCTGAGCTAATTTTATCAATTAATACTTTTTTTACAATAAAGTGATGCTCACCTGAAGTGTCACAATAATACTCAAATGTACTAACATCACTATCAAGCTGTGCAATCAGCTCTCTTTCTGTACCATTAATCTCATATACTTCAAAAGTTTCAGCAGGAGCTTCATCTGTATTCCAGCTAAGTTTCACCTTATCATTCGCTGTAAGCTCTACACTAACATCCGGTACAGGTAATTCATCAGAGAATGTAGTCAGCATATAAACAAGGCTCTGCTTGGTGTTAAGGTTTTCACTTATGTGCGGAATGTAGCCATCGCTTCTATACTGCCACATTTGCGGTATTCTTCCGTCAGGAGTAGTAATAGGCTCGGAAAAATCAACACTATAAGGATAGTAGCTATAATAGGTTCCTATACCGTTTTTTGAAAGCTGTTCTGAATCAAGCCTTGAGAACACTGATTTATTCGCAAAAACCACTGTTTCATACCCGTTATTATTAAGCTCCTCTGAAAAAGCGAGTGCAACCTCAGTATTGACTGCCTCAGAGTTTGTTGAATACGGACTGTAGGTCATATTATATACAACCGAAATCAAGCCGTCTAAACACTCAACAGGAAAATCGTTTTGCATTTCCTTCAAAAAGTATTCTGCCTCAAGTTTTGCCTCTTCTTTATTTTGGGCATAGGCAATAAAGCTAAGGTAGAAAGGAATATCATTAACATAAGCTCCTTTGACGTTGTTAACAAACTCAGCATCATTTTGGTAAGGATAGTCCTCCCAACCCCAACCTGCTCTGATTACAGCAAAGTCAAAGCCGTCGTCCTTAACAGTCGACCAGTTGATAAATTCTTTGCTACCTGATGTATAATCACCATAGCGTGAGGTGACATCAATACCATTATAAAAACCGCAGGAAACAGCTATTGTATCAAAGTTACCTGTCTGTGATTTAGCAATGATTATAGCCTGCCCCAAGGATTTTGCTGTTACAACACCATTACTATCAACTGTCGCGATAGTTTCATCCGAAGATGACCAGTCAATAACAGGAGTTGCATTTATAGTATTTTCGGTTACAGTTGCATTAAGGTTTAATGTGTCGCCGATTTCCATTGATACGTAGCTGTTCGGCAAATCAACTTTGATATTGTCAGTATAATTTTCAAACGCCCACTCGTACAAATCGACAGAATCCATCATAGCGTGATTAACATAGCCGTCGTTTACTAAGAGCGGAGCACCAAGTGCTATGCACATAAATTCATCGTTACCCTTTTGTGCTGTTGAAACAAGACATTTGCCCGATGCGTCAGTATAGCCGGTTTTTACACCGGTTGCGTACTTGTAGTAATACTCTCTGCCGTTTTGCTCGTCAATCAGGTAGTTTGTATTTACAAACGGATAGGAATAACCATTCGGAGTATAGTACTCAGATGATACAATTTCTGCAAAGCCGTCTAAAGTAAAAGCGTACTCGGCGATTTTAGCTAAATCCTGAGCGGTTGTATAGTTGTCATCAGACAAGCCGTGACCCTCAGAAAAATATGTATCCTCACAAGAAAGCTCTTTAGCTTTATCGTTCATCATCTTAGCAAAATTTTCAGGAGTGCCACCGATATGATAAGCGAGCACCTGAGCAGCATCACAACCTGACGGCAACATAAGACCGTAGATAATATCCAAAGCCGAAAAGCTTTCGCCGATGTGGTCTTCAAAGTCAGCGGTAGACGCTCCCATTCCCAGAATATCGTTAATCGGTGCAGATGTAATTGTAATCATCTCACTAAGGTCTGTGATATTTTCCAACGCCAGAATACAGGTCATAATCTTGACTGTAGAAGCCATAGGGCGTTTTACATCGCTGTTTTTTGAATACAGCACTTTCCCACTGTTTCTATCAACAAGTAACAGCGTATCAGTAAGAGCGTTGCTGTCATCAAAGGCCACGCTTTCTGCTGAGGCAGATATACACACAGCTGACAACAAAATAATAACCGCTAAAGCAATCGAAATTCCCCTGCTTAATATAGAAGATTTAAAATTAGAAAGCCGCTTCATAATAACATCCTTTCAAAATTCTATAGAAAAATTTACACCAACTAAAGTATACTGAATTAAAAATACAATTGCAATATAAACCGAAATCAGTGCAATATTATTTGTTACAAAAAGCAGGCAAGAAAACTCTTGCCTGCTTTGCTTTGATTTATCATTCAATTGATTATTTCTAATATAGAATTAAATTACATATACGAAAATTGCAATATACTGGAGTACGCTACCGATAACTACAAAGATATGGAAAACAGAGTGCATATAGTGCACCTTTTTGCCGACACCGTAAAGCACAGCTCCGATTGTGTAAGCGATACCGCCCCAGAGCAACCACCAAAAACCACCCATTGTAAGGTACTCGATTGTCGGTTTTAATACAGCGATAATACACCAACCCATACCGATATAACAGGTCATTGAGAGCTTAGAAAACTTCTTCAAATCAATCGCGTTTAAAGTAACAGCAAGAGCTGTCAGACTCCATTCGATGCAAAAAATAGTCCAAGCGATAGCCGCATTGTGCGGTCTTATCGAGCACAAAAGAATAGGCGTATAGGTTCCTGCGATAAGAAAGTAAATATCGCAATGGTCGATAACTTGCATAACCTTTTTAGCTATGCTGTTTTTTAAGCCGTGATAAACGCTTGAAACAGAGTACATAGTAACAAGAGTTGCTCCGTATATTGAAACGGACACGATTTTCCACGCGTCTCTAGTTTTAGCCGCTGCGATTACGCCTAGAACTAAAGCTACTACGCCGAAAACTCCGCCGGCGATGTGGCTAATCATATTGAACAGCTCCTCTCCCCTTGTGTAGTTAGGGAGAGTTCTGTATTTAAGTGCAGTGCGTGTCATTAGTCCACCCTCTCGTCGCACCAGAAAAACAGTGCTAATGTACCCGGGCCTGCGTGTGTGCCGATAACTGTGCCGATTGAGTTAATGAGAACTTCGCCGTTAATCTTTTTGAAGTTACTCTTAACAAGGTCTGCAACAGCCTTTGCGTCATCATAACAAGCGGAATTACTGATAAATACCTTTCCGTTGTAATCTTTGCCACCCTCAGCGTGCTCAAGCATACGGTTAACAATCTCAGGAATAACCTTCTTCTTTGTTCTGATTTTAGCACGTGGAATGAGCTTACCGTCAACAGAAACGTTTAGTAATGGGCAAATCTCGAACACGCCGCCAATCATACCGCTGACCTTAGAAACTCGACCACCTTTTACAAAGAATGTAAGGTCTGTTGAGAAGAACCAGTGGTGAAGATTAAGTTTGTTATTTTCTGCCCAATCTTTAAGCTCGTCAATAGACATACCCTCGTCACGCTTTTGAGCTAATGTGTCCATAAGAAGTCCATAACCTGATGATGCCGCTAGAGAGTCAACAACGTAAATCTTTCTGTCAGGGTACTGCTCTCTAATCATCTCTGCTGCTGTACAAGCTGAACGATATGAACCTGAAAGACCTGATGACATTGACACGTGAAGAACGTCCTTGCCACTATCCAAAAGCTTTTTAAAATAGTCCTCGTACTCACCAACGCTAATCTGTGATGAAGTTGAGTCAGAACCATTTTTTAATCTGTTATAAAACTCATCGAATGACATTGTCTGACCTAAATCGTCCGGATACTCAACGCCATCCATTACATAGTGGAAACATTCATAGGAGATGTCAAGCTTCTCTAAATGCTCCTTTGATAAATCAACTGTTGAACAACAACTTAAAATATAGCTCATAATAAGCCTCCTGAAAAAATTTTACATCAGTGATTTTACTACCGCGAGGGTGATATTACAATCTATTGTGAGTCTTTTCAGGTCTACCAAATTTTTTAGTGTAGTAGAAATACATTTTTTCGACTCTACTAACAAAAAAGCCAACTCTACTAATCGTGGAGTTGGCTTAAAAACTAAGGTTTTAGAGGGTAATTCACCTGTTGCGTTTTTTCTTAATAAAGAAGCTGAGGATAATTATTATCTGTGCAGGGAAGCCGATGATAAACAGTTGCCACCAGTTAGACTGATAAAAAGTCAGGTACACACAGGTTATAATTCCCCAAACGATACCCGAAATTATGAACATATTGAGCTTACCGATACCCCATACGGAATTTAAAACTAAAAGCACAATCAGCGACACAGGAACAGTATACGCAAAAATCAACGGAGTCGGCATACCACACAACCATGTAACCACAAAAGCAAAAAGTGCAAGTGTCCATATGCCTATCGTAGTGATTACAGAAATGACAGAGCGACTATAGGTTCGCGGTTTCTCAACGATGATTTTCTCATTCGGGGAATGCTCATTCAGTAGATAATCAACTGTGACACCAAAAACTTCGGCAATTTTTTTAAGCACATATGCATCTGGGAGAGCCTCTGCTCGCTCCCACTTGCTTATAGATTTATCGGAATAACTAAGCATCTCGCCTAGCTGTGCCTGAGTTAATCCTTTTGATGTTCTAAGCTTGATTATATTTTCAGCAACAATTCTCTTAAAATTGTCCATTGTGTTACCTCGTAATTTTATAGTGTGTTTTAGTATAACACAAATACGATGACAATTCAACAAATCAAAAGAATAATAATGCTACAATTTGAGCTCGACTATAAAAAACAGCCCCTGTTTACAGGAGCTGTTGAAGTCAATTTATTAGATAAGAACTTTAGCTAAGAAATCCTTGAGTCTTTCTGAGTGCGGATGGTTGAAGATATCGTCAGGTGTGCCTTGCTCAATAATTTTACCCTCATCCATAAACACAACGCGTGTGCCTACTTCACGAGCAAAACCCATTTCGTGAGTAACAACCGCCATAGTCATACCTTCGGTTGCGAGCTCTTTCATAACATCCAGTACCTCGCCTACCATCTCTGGATCAAGTGCTGAGGTCGGCTCGTCAAAGAGCATAACCTGAGGATTCATGCAAAGCGAACGAACAATTGCGATACGCTGTTTCTGTCCGCCTGAGAGAGTAGATGGATACACATCGGCTTTATCTTCCAGGCCTACACGTTTAAGAAGCTGCACCGCTCTCTCTTTCGCTTTGTTTTTTATTTCTTTTATAGAAACAATATCGTTTTTTTCATAATCTTTTCCGAAAAATTTATTAGCACGTGCTTTTCGTGCTTTTTTCTTCGCAACGTAAATCGGTGCAAGCGTCATATTTTCAATAACAGTTTTGTTGTTAAAAAGATTGAAGTGCTGAAACACCATACCCATTTTCTGGCGGTGGGTGTTTATATCAACCTTAGGGTCAGCTATATCTACGTCATTGAAGAAAATGTTTCCGTCTGTAGGGTCTTCCATACAATTAAGGCATCTCAACAACGTTGATTTACCCGAACCTGACGGGCCAAGAATTACAACAATCTCGCCCTTTTTTATTTCTAGGTTAATACCGTCTAAAACTAAATTATCGCCAAATGCTTTTTTTAGATTACATACCCTTATCACTTTTTCTCAGTCTCCTCTCTAAAATTTTAATCAGCAGACTGATTAACATTACCATAATTATATAAATAATTGCCATACAAAGATATGGTATCATAAATTCATATGTATTTGAGCCAGCCATATTAAATGCAAGATAAAGGTCAGTTGCACCGACAAAGCTTACAACCGAAGTTTCTTTGATAAGTGCAATAAACTCATTACCCATTGTTGGTATTATGTTTTTGACTGCCTGCGGTATAACGATTTTCATCATTGTAGCAGAAAAGCTGATACCCATAGCCCGTCCACCTTCCATTTGCCCGCTGTCAACAGAAAGGATACCGCCACGCATAATCTCCGAAATATACGCACCACTATTAAGTCCAAACACCAGTATAGACACATTAACCGATGTTACCTTTAAACCCATCAAAGGGAACAAAACATAGTAGAACAGAAGAAGCTGGACAACTATCGGAGTTCCTCTAAAGAAAGAAACATACACAGTACAAATACTATCCATTATACGTGGTAAAATCTTATATTTCGGAACAACTCTTATTGCGGCAATCAGAGTACCAATTACAATACCTATAACAAGACCTAAAACAGCTATAATTACCGTATTTTTTAGGCCCTCAAGAACCATTTTATAGCCCTCTTCGTTTATCATATAATTGATAAACAAATCTATTTTTTTGTCAAAACTACCCATATAAAACTACCTTTTAATAAAACAAATGCCTCACCCACTAGTTTAGGTGAGGTATTTATGTTTTTTGATGATTAAAGTTAAGCCACTGCGTTTAATGACTTAGTGATAAATTCTGCAGGATCCTTATCAATGATTACGAAATTGATGTTGCCGTTAATCATATCCTGAATTGCAAGTGAGCCGTTTTTATAGCCAACACCCTCAGCCTTAAATCCATCAAAGCCCCAATCAGCATCACCGTTAACATAGAACTGGCCTGTTGTACCGTTCTGGTAACCGATTCTTGTAGCACTATCTAAACCATTTAAAATTTTCTCAACATCTTCTGCTGTTTTGCACTCATCAAAAGTTGTATCATTGCTTAAAACTACTACACGCTGAGATGCTTCATAATAAGGCTCGGAGAAATTAACAGACTCTTTACGCTCTTCGTTAATTGTAAGACCAGCCATAGCGATATCGCATTTATGCTGACCAACAGATAAGCAAACAGCATCAAAATCCATATTGTTAATTACTAATTCCTTGCCAAGAAAATCAGCAAGGAGCTTAGCGATTTCCATATCAATACCGACGTACTTGTCACCTGACATATACTCAAAAGGCTCAAACGCAGCATTTGTAGCAACAACAAGCTGATCCTTGTTCTCGTCAAACTCAGCAGACGTAACACCCTCAGGAGCACCGCCACCATAATATTTATCGCAAATAGCTTCTAATGTGCCATCTTCTTTAATTTTTGCGATAAACTCGTTTACATCCTCTAAAAGCTCAGGCTGGTCTTTATCCACACCAAAAGCATACTGCTCTTGAGTAAGGTCAATTTCAATAACCTTAGCAGTTTTTACATCATTTGTACCGCCACAAGCAGCAAGAGATGCTACCATTAAGATAGCAAGAATAAGTGCAAGAATCTTTTTCATAATAATTACCTCTTTAAATAAAAATTTAGTTACGCACTAGTTTTTTCAACTGTCACTACTATACACCATATAAATAAAATATGCAAGCAGTTTTTGCATAAATATTCAATCTTTAGTGATATTCACAACTCAGCATTACATTTTTAGTGCAACAGTATCAAAATTTACTATGCATTATGCAAAGTTATATGAATATATGCATACTCATCTCGTGATTGGCAAAAACGCTGTTTACTTAGAAAGGCGTTTCAATTTGCATATCATCGCATATTTATGCTATGTTATGCGTGTTTTATGCATAAACAATTTCTTAAAACTCAGTTATGATTCGTGCTACATAAAGTTGGATAGCGGTTGCGTCCAGCACTGATATGTCGTTATCCTTGTCAGTATCAGCGAAAAGTAAGCCGATATCACTGAGGAGTTGTGTTCTTGCGAGGTGAAGCTGTAAAGCAGTTGCATCTATTACTGAAACCTCTAAGTCCATATCAACATCACCAAGCAACCTCTTAAGCGGAGGAGTTTTTTCCTGTTCTTTTAATGTTTCGCCACAGATAAAGCACTCTAAACCGTCTGTAAGGCCGGCTTCATAATCTTGTGCAGGGATTCCCTCTACGACAATCTCGTCGTGTGAAAATGATGGTGCTAAACAATACGGTTTAAATTCCAGTGAATGTTCCTTTGCAAACGTTTGAGCAGTAGAGCCGTAAAGCGAGTAAACTATGGTGTCTTTCATTATGGTATCGGAATAGTCTGAGTCGCTCTGAATATTACACTGTGGGTTTAATACAACAATGTACTCTGTACCGCATCCGTAAAAGGCACCATAGCCGATGCTGTTAACAGACTCAGGGATTACAATGCTTTTTAACGAAATGCATTTTGAAAAAGTTTCATAACCAATCTTTTCTAACGAATCAGGCAATTTCACATCACTAAGCGATGAACAGTTGCAGAACACCCAATCATTTATGCGTTTTACCGACTTTGGTATTTCTATACTTCTAAGCGAAGAGCATCCAACAAATGCACTCTCACATAAAGTGTTGACTGTGTCAGGAATGTTCACCGAAGTCAGAGATGAACAATCCGCAAATGTCCATCCGCTGAGCATTTCAAGTGGAGCCAAAATCTCAGCGGTAGCAAGAGAAGTACAGTTTGAAAAAGCCCACTCTCCTACACTTGTTACTGAATTCGGGATTTTTATTTCTTTTAAAGAACTACAGAACATAAACGCTCTGTCCTCGATTTTTTCTACCGACTCAGGGATAGTGATATTTTCTAGAGTGTAACAGCACGAAAAAGCATCCTCGCCGATTTCTTTCACAGTATCAGGAATACTACTGTTTCGACAACCAACAATCATCCTATCTGTAGAGCTTTCTATGATAGCGTTGCAATTTTCTCGGCTGTCGTACTTTTTGTTTTTTGCGTCGACTGTTATATTTGACAGGTTATTGCATCGCGAAAAAGCGTTGTGTGTAATCATTGTCACGCTCTTCGGAATTGCAATTGACTCAAGCGAAAAACAATCTGCAAATGTCCACGCACCGATAATAGTAACAGTATCAGGAATGTTCACCTCACTAAGAGATATACAACCTGAAAAAACACCGTCTGCTATAGCGGTAACTGAATCAGGAATCGTAATTGTTTTCAAGTTTTCACACTCAGAAAAGGAATAAACCGCGAGCTTTGATACAACATAATCAGCTATCTTTGAAGGAACAATTACCTCCTGTGCGTCTCCTAAGTAATCTCTGATTTCAGCAGTACCATCGTCTCTTATAGCGTACTCATAATCTCCCTCAAAGAAAGTTTCGTCTTTAGGATAATCCTCATCAGCGTTAACGCTTAGACACATACTGCTCATTATTGTCAGTAAAAGCAGTATCGTAATAAATTTTTTCATATTTATACCCCATATCTTACAAAATACATTGAATTATTTTATCACTCATTTATATTAAACGCAATAAACAACACGTAAAAAGTGGCACACACTTGTGTGCCACTTAAAGTTAAACAATTTATTACTGATTAAACGCATTCAAAAACGCTTTTAGTCGGTCGGTTGACGGGTTAACAAGAATGTCAGGTGTGCCCTGCTCTGCGATAACACCCTCATCCATAAAAATGATTTTGTCTGATACTTCACGGGCAAAATTCATCTCGTGAGTAACAATAACCATAGTACAGTCGCCGTCCTTTAAAGAACGGATAACCTTTAACACTTCACCTGTAAGCTCAGGGTCAAGTGCTGACGTTGGCTCATCAAAACACAAAATTTTAGGATTGAGTGCTAACGCTCGTGCGATTGCGACACGCTGTTGCTGTCCGCCTGAAAGCTGACATGGATACATATCAATACGCGGTGTCATTCCGACACGTTCAATAAGCTTTCTCGCGTTATTTTCGATTTCTTCGTAAATCGCCTTTTTATTAGCTCGAAAATCCGGTCTGTCCTTAGCTAAAAGCTTTGGTGCAAGACAAACGTTGTCCAGCACAGTGTACTGCGGAAACAGATTAAAGCTCTGGAACACAAGTCCGAAAATAAGCTGACGACGACGAGCTTCTGCTGAACTGATGCGTTTTTCTTCGCTTGCATCAAAAACGCAATCGCCATCAACTGTTACAGTACCCTTCTCGGCTGTTTCCAGAAAGGTCATACAGCGAAGCAGGGTAGTTTTACCGCTACCTGATGAACCGATGATTGACAAAACCTCGCCACGATTAAGCTCAAAATCAATACCTTTCAAAACTTCGATTTTTCCGAATTTTTTATTTATACCTTTGACTTCTAACATTGCCATAGCATTAACCTCTGAAATAATCGAGCTTCTTCTCGATATACCCGAATAATAGTGTGAGCACACCACAGAAAATCAGGTAAAAAGCTCCTGTGTAGAACAATGGCCAGATAAGACCTTCTGCTTTGATAAAACGCTCACCTGCATAAATAATCTCATAAACTGCGATAATTCGTGCTAAAGATGTGTCCTTAACAAGCGTGATAATTTCATTGCTCATTGGTGGTACAATTCTTTTGATAACCTGCAAAAGTGTTACCTTAAAGAAAAGCTGGGATTTCTTCATACCGAGCACCTGTCCTGCTTCACGCTGTCCAACAGGAATAGCTTCGATACCACCACGATAAATTTCTGAAAAATAGCAGGCGTAGTTGATAATAAACGCAACAAGCACAGCTACAAAGCGGTCAAATACAGTCCAAGATGCAAGCCAAGTGATAATAAAATTAGGGTCTTCAATGCCCTGTGCCCATTTGCCAACCAGACCCGGACCATAGTAAACGACAATCATCTGTAGCATAAGAGGTGTACCTCGTATGCACCATACGAACACCTTACACAGCCATTTCAGCGGCTTAAACTTACTCATAGAGCCAAAGCTGATAATAAGACCTAAAGGCAGTGCAAAAAGCAGAGTTAATGCAAAAACCTCACAGGTTACACCAAAACCCTTGAGCAGACTTAGTGTTACTTCACCGAACATAAATTTTCCTTCCTACTCAATACAGTGAGTAAAGCTGACAGAAAAATTCCGCCAGCTTTGCGTCAAATCAGTATATTTATAAAATGCTTAAATTACTTTACAAGTGCAAGTTCGTACTTTTCAGCAAGTGCATCGAGTGTACCGTCGCTCATAAGCTCAGCCATAACCTCGTTAATCTTAGCTGTGAGGTCAGAATCCTGTCTGCAAGCGATACCGTACTGCTCTGTGTTAAGCTTTAAAGCCTGTGTGAGGTCAGCGTAGCTTGTGCCCTCGCCTGTCATAGCGTTAGCCATAGTGATATCGATTACGCAAGCGTCAGATGAACCTGAAGCAACCTCGAGTAATGCATCGCTCTGTGCCTTAACTGCTGTGTAGTTAGCCCAACCGTTCTCTGTGATTGTAGCTTCACCTGCTGAACCAGCCTCTGCAGCGAATGAAAGGTCAGCCATTGACTCAGCGGTTGTGTACTTCTTAGCATTATCTGCTGTCATAACAACAACCTGAGCATTCTCAACGTATGGGTTAGTAACTGAAGCGTTAAGCTTAGCTTCCTCTGTGATTGTCATACCGTTCCAAATGCAGTCGATTGACTTGGAATCAAGCTCTAAGAACTTGTTGTCCCAGTTAATCTCAATAAACTCAACTGTAACACCGAGCTTCTCGCCTACAGCCTGAGCGAACTCTGTATCAAAGCCTGTCCACTCGCCGTTGTCATCCTTGTAGTTCATTGGAGCGTAGTCTGTGATACCTACAACAAGTGTACCCTTGTCCTGAATATATGCTAAATCTGAAGCTACTGCCTCGTCCTTTGTAGCATCCTGAGTTGTGTCGCCTGCACAACCTACAAACAGAGCACTCATCATTAAAACTGCCATTACTAATGCGATAATTCTTTTCATTGTTATTCTCCTTTGAATTAGTGTGTTACCATTTTAACGTTTTAGCACAGTAAAGTCAAGCGTCTTTTAAGCCAATCAATGTACAAGCCATCACAAATATTTTGTCTATTATGCACTAAAAAACCGCAAAGCAGGCTTTAAAACTCAAATTTTGAGATTTATCTCCTGCTCTGCGGTTACTATTATTCTATACAAGAATTATTATGTATCTGTTTTAAATAAATCAAGTGAAATATTTCCTAATGTGCGATTTTTGATAATGAGAGCCACTCTGCGGATAATTATCTGCACAAGCTGTTTATCCTCGGATTTAACTGCACTGTTCTTTATCATATCGAAAACCTTAGGTATAGCTTCGATAGACTTAAGCTCTGAAAAAGCCTTTATATTAGACGATTGAACGATATCCCCTAACATAGCAGTGAGTTGTTTTCTCTCTTCAAAGCTAAGACTTTCGATAAGCTCCTCAATAATCGCCTGTGAGTTTAAGCCTCGACTTGAGCGTTGTCGCATACGACTGAGTGTTGTGCCCTCTACTACCCAAGTGCTTGTTAGATGCTGTATCATAGAAATGTGCTTTGCACTTTCAACAACCACCTGAGGCGTAGCACTTGATAAAAGCATACCGATGATTGAGGCATCAACTACATATTTTGTGGTTTTTGAAATAATTCGCTGATATTCCTCGCTTTCGGTAAAGTCACCATAAAAACCTGGACCGTCAAAATCGTAGACCTTTTTGAGTCTGTCAAAATGAACATCATACAAGTGAGCCGAAGCCCACACAGCAAGGTTTCCGCCCTTAGAATGACCGACAACGTAAATTGGTTTGTCAGTCAGTGAATCTGCGATATCGCAAAGGTATCGTCTTGCGTACTTCTGAGCAGGGATTACCCCTACTGCCATATTAAAATCCTCTTGCCAGCCAACCAAGCTGTCATCAGTACCACGAAAGGCAACCACAGCCTCCCCACTCGGCAAAACAAAGGTTACGGCACTAAACTGGGTCTGCTCCTCTAAATCAATTATCGACTTGTAGTACATCACCCTTACATTCTTATATCTTGCAGATGTGGCACACTGGCTCATCAACGGCAAGAACATACTGCCAAAACATTTAACATTTTTAACATCAGCGTAGACCTGCTGTAAAGTCGGTGCACTTTCTAAAATCGCGGTATTTGCAAAATCTGCATCTTCAAGGTTGATATAAGCAAGTGACGCAAAAATCAGACAATCCACTTCATTCAGCTTATCTCTCGTAAACTCAAGGTCACCTCTCCAATAAACGTAATCCGTCATTGTGTTTTTCTGGTTTTTCATATTATCACCTCACCACATCAGTGTATATACAATTTATATTAAAAGTATAGCATAAACTTTCTTTTCACACAACACAAAAAGAGCGGCACAAAACCGCCCTTTGCGCTAAATTTTAATAAAAATGGAAGAAATTAAAATGCTAATTTAGAATTATTCGGTTTTGATAATTGCATCAAAGCCTGCTTTTTTCAGCTTTGATACCAAAGCATCTGCATTAGTTTTATTAGAAAAAGCTCCTGCCTGTACATAATAGAGCTTCTTAGCCTCTCCTGTATCAGGTGCTGATGGTGCACTTGCTGGTGCTTTATAAGTCACACCGAAATAGTTACACATACCTTTTGCAATCGCCTCACCGATATTGTTGATATTGTTTCTAATCCAGTCAGAGCCTGTCTTCGTATCGTGGAACTCTACTTCAAGATACAAAGAAATTGCTGCAGGTGCTGACAGCTCATACAAATCCGTGCGATATCTCAATGCGTAATCCTTACCCGGTGAAATCTTGCCGACGGCATCGAGCAGAGCTTTACCTGCCTTATTATGCTCGGTTGAGCTTTTGTAAAGCATTACAAGCGTACCGCCTGTAGTTTTTGCATCAAACGCATTTGTGTGAATAGGCATATGGATATCAGCTTTAAAAGCGTCGGACTCACTACAGCGATTCTGCATTGTGTCACCGCTTTTGCCTAACTTTACAGAAAAACCGCAACGTGTCAGTGCGGTATATGCGGCTTTTGCGATTTTGTCGCACTGAGCCATTTCATTAGTACCGCCCGTTGCATATTTATTACCGCCCTGATTAGATGGTGAAAGATAAATTTTATATGCCATACTTAACCCTCCTTTGGTTTATCGTATTCCAGAGCATCTTTACTGTCACATACACCCTTTGTTGTCGGGTCGATTATAGCGTTATACACAGCAGAAATCACCGCCACTACTACAACAGGGTTAGACACAGCATTATATAATGCTTGCCACAACTGTGACCACGAAGCAATACTCTCAACAGTAAGTCCGAGCTGAGCCGAAACAGTAGCAACAACTGCTACAACTATACCAACCCAGAACATCGGATTTTTGAAACGTACTTTCCAGTTTATTTTCATATACATCCTCCTGACTTTTCCTATAAAAAAAATAAAATAGCTGCTATTATTGCTCCGCCTATAGATGCTCCAATAGCATTATATACACCGCTTTTTATAATGTTCCAGTTATTAAGGGGCAGTTTCTCGAGTCGTTCGATGCGTTCACTCTGAGTTCGTTGTTCGTCAAACATATGCTCCATATTTACAGCCATTTTGCCGACATTGTTAATGAGTTCCTGCATCTCGTGACTTGATTTTTCAAGAATGACTATGCGATTGTTCATTCTTTTGTGTTCATCATCCATTCGCTTTACAAACTCTTCGTGCTCAGCTCTGGAGATATACTGAGTTTCCATAATTCACCTCCCACTTAGTACAAAAAAGCAAAATAAATTGCATAAAACTATGCAATTTATTATTAACTGTAATATTTTGTTCACAAAAAAAGAAAGGTCACATAAAATATGCAACCTCTCTTTATATTCATAAATATTCTATTTTAACAGCGGTGCAAGGTACTGACCTGTGTAAGACTCCTTAACCTTAACCACCTGCTCAGGAGTACCCTGAGCTACTATTTTACCGCCTTCGTCACCGCCCTCAGGACCGAGGTCGATGATATGGTCTGCTGTTTTTATTAAGTCAAGGTTATGCTCGATAACAATCACCGTGTTTCCTGTATCAACAAGTTTCTGCAATACATCTGTGAGCTTGTGCACATCTGCGATATGCAAACCTGTGGTTGGCTCGTCAAGTATATATACAGTCTTGCCTGTTGAACGCTTTGAAAGCTCGGTTGAAAGTTTAACACGCTGAGCCTCACCACCTGATAGTGTTGTTGCAGGCTGACCTATTTTGATATATCCCAAACCTACATCATAGAGGGTCTGGAGCTTTCGAGCGATTTTAGGCATATTCTTGAAAAACTCCAAGCCTTCTTCAACTGTCATTTCAAGCACATCATATATAGTTTTACCCTTGTACTTAACCTCGAGTGTTTCACGGTTATACCTTTTGCCTTTACAAACCTCACAAGGAACGTAAATATCAGGCAGAAAATGCATCTCAATTTTCAAGATACCATCACCCTGACAGGCTTCACATCTGCCTCCTTTTACATTAAAGGAGAAGCGACCTGCGTTATATCCACGCATTTTCGCATCCTGAGTTGATGCAAAAAGCTCACGAATATCAGTAAACACGCCTGTATATGTTGCAGGGTTAGAACGCGGTGTACGTCCGATAGGGCTTTGGTCGATAGCTATTACCTTATCAAGGAATTCAACACCCTGCATCTCTTTAAAATCACCAGGGGTGGTTTTTGCTTTGTTAAGAACTGCGGCAAGATGCTTGTACAAAATCTCGTTAATAAGCGAAGATTTTCCGGAACCTGAAACACCTGTTATGCAAACAAATTTCCCTAAAGGAATTTTGACATTGATGTTCTTAAGGTTGTTCTGAGTAGCACCCTTAATTACAAGGTAATTACCGTTACCTTGTCTGCGTTTTTGCGGTACCTCGATTTGACGCTTACCGCTTAGATACATACCTGTGATAGACTCATCACAAGCCATAATATCATTAATATCGCCTGCACAAACAACGTTACCGCCGTGTACTCCTGCTCCTGGTCCAATGTCAATAATATGGTCAGCAGTACGCATTGTGTCCTCATCATGTTCAACAACGATTACCGTATTTCCTATATCACGCAGATGTTGTAGCGTATCAAGAAGTTTAGAATTATCACGCTGGTGTAAACCGATACTCGGCTCATCAAGGATATAAAGAACGCCCATTAACGAAGAACCAATCTGAGTCGCAAGTCTTATACGCTGGCTCTCTCCTCCTGATAGAGTTCCTGCACTTCGTGATAAAGTGAGATAAGACAAACCAACGCTTTTTAAGAAATTAAGTCGTGAATTAATCTCTCGTAAAATCTGCTCAGCAATCATAGTATCACGTTCGCTTAGCTCGAGAGTTTCGAAAAATCTTATGATATTCACTACCGACATATCGCACAGCTCAGCGATATTTTTATCACCAACCGTGACAGATAAGCTAATTTTTGAAAGTCGCTTTCCGCCACATTCATCACAAGGAATTTCGGTCATATAGCTCTGGATTTCCTCTTTAATCCACGCACTACCTGTTTCCTTAAAACGACGTTCAAGGTTCGGAATAATGCCCTCGAAGGCTTTGTAGAATTCACCAGCCTTCCACATTCCTTTTCTGACAAGCTTAATCTCTTCGCCATTTGTACCATAGAGGATTTTATCGAGAACATCTTTCGGAATGTCTTTAATCGGAGTATCAAGCGAGAAATTGTATTTCTCGGCAAGACCCTCAAGATACATCAGTGCGATTGAGTTGCCCTCAAGTGCCCAACCTGAACCTTTCAAGCCTCCCTGAGCAATGCTTTTATTCTTATCCGGAATTATACGCTTAGGGTCAACTCGTAAAAAAACGCCCAAACCTGTACATTTTTCACATGCACCAAATGGATTATTGAACGAGAACATACGTGGACTTAGTTCTTCAATACTAATGCCGTGCTCAGGACACGCGTAGTTTTGTGAAAACGTCATATCCTCGCCATCAAGCACATTGACAACGATAATTCCGTGTGCCAGCTTAGATGCAACCTCGATGCTATCAGCTAGACGAGAGGTTATATCTCCACCAACTACAAGTCGGTCAACAACAATTTCAACAGTGTGTTTTTTATTCTTTTCAAGAACTATTTCTTCGAACAAATCGTAAATAATCCCGTCAACTCGCACTCTTGCAAAACCAGACTTTCTTGCACTCTCAAACTCCTTTTTATGCTCGCCCTTTTTGCCTCTTATAACAGGAGCCATAATCTGGATTTTTGTGCCCTCTTTGAGTTCAAGAATTTTGTCAGCAATCTGGTCTACTGTCTGTTGTTCTATAGCTTTGCCACAAACAGGACAATGAGGCACGCCGATTCTGGCATATAGCAAACGAAGATAGTCATAAATCTCGGTCACTGTGCCGACGGTTGAACGGGGATTTTTTGAGGTAGTTTTCTGGTCAATTGAAATAGCAGGAGAAAGTCCGTCGATAGAATCAACCGACGGCTTTTCCATTTGACCTAAAAACATTCTCGCGTATGACGAAAGGCTTTCAACGTATCTTCGCTGACCCTCTGCGTAAATGGTATCAAACGCAAGTGAGCTTTTTCCCGAGCCTGACAAGCCTGTCATAACAACGAGCTTATCACGAGGAATTTCAACGTCGATATTTTTCAGATTGTGCTCTCTGGCACCTTTTATAACAATTTTATCCGATGACATAGCGCACCTCCTAACTTAGATTATTAGTCCAAAACGAGGCGAACACCCGTCCGCCCCGTCTATATTTATTATTCGTTTACAGAATTATATATTATTCTTCTGTAGAATTTTCCTCAGCAGATTCAGCAGTAGATTCCTCTACCTCTTCAACGTAAGTGCCAAGCATAATCTGCTCAAATGTTTCGCCACTCATCTTCTCGTACTTCATAAGATAACCTGCAACTTCGTGGAGCTTATCCATATGAGCGTTTAAGATATCCTCGGTTTTCCTATACGCATCAGTGACGATGTCGTGAACTTCCTTGTCAATCTTAGCAGCAGTTTCGTTTGAGTAATCCTTAACCTGAACCATATCACGACCAATAAACACTTCGTTAGAACCTGAGCCGTAGTTAATCGGTCCTAAAGTATCACTCATACCGTAACGAATAACCATATTACGAGCGGTTTTAGTCAACTTTTCGATATCATTCGACGCACCTGTTGAGATATCGTTGAGCACCAAGGCTTCTGCAACACGTCCACCCAGTGCTACAATAATATCCTCGAGCATCTCTTTCTTAGAGCAGTATGACCTATCCTCTGTTGGTAACGGCATTGTATAACCGCCAGCCATGCCGCGTGGGATAATCGAAATCTGATGAACAGGGTCCTGAGTTTCACAAGCGTAGAAAGCAATAGCGTGACCTGCCTCGTGGTAAGCTGTGAGCTTTTTCTCGTGGTCAGACATAACTCTACTTTTCTTCTCAGTACCAACAACAACCTTGATTGTAGCTTCCTCAATCTCAGCCATTGTGATAGCCTTTTTATCTTTTCGAGCTGAAAGCAAAGCAGCTTCATTCAAAAGGTTAGCCAAATCAGCACCTGTGAAACCTGCTGTAGTTTTAGCGATAGTCTTTAAGTTAACATCAGGAGCAAGAGGCTTCTCACGAGCGTGTACCTTAAGGATAGCTTCTCTTCCGTTGATGTCAGGATAGCCAACAAGCACCTGACGGTCAAATCGACCAGGACGTAAAAGAGCAGGGTCTAAGATATCGGCACGGTTAGTAGCCGCAATCATAATTACGCCTTCGTTAGCACAGAAGCCGTCCATTTCAACAAGCAACTGGTTCAACGTCTGCTCACGCTCATCGTGACCGCCACCAAGACCTGTACCACGCTGACGACCTACTGCATCAATCTCGTCGATGAAGATAATACAAGGCGAGTTTTTCTTAGCAGTTTCAAAAAGGTCTCTAACACGGGAAGCACCGACACCGACAAACATTTCAACGAAATCTGAACCGGAAATTGAGAAGAACGGAACTCCTGCTTCACCCGCAACAGCTTTAGCTAACAAGGTTTTA
>JAFUIK010000036.1 GCA_017473955.1 Ruminococcus sp.
ATCGTAGCGATTTTTAAGAAGCTTTGGGATTATATGAACATTGACTACGATAGATACATCCGTACTACCGACGATTACCACGTAGAGTCTGTTCAGAAGATTTTCAAGGCACTTTACGACAAAGGTTATATTTATAAGGGTGAGTACTCCGGTAAGTATTGTACACCTTGCGAGAGCTTTTGGACTGATAGCCAGCTTGTTGACGGCAAATGCCCTGAGTGTGGTCGCGATGTTATTGAAGCTAAGGAAGAAGCTTACTTCTTCAGAATGTCTGATTTTGCAGAGCGTATCGAAAAGCTTTTAACTGAAACAGACTTCTTACAGCCGAAAACTCGTGCTGTTGAGCTTGTTAACAATTTTATCAAGCCTGGTTTGGAAGATTTGTGCGTATCACGTACAAGCTTTACATGGGGTGTTCCTGTAACATTTGATGAAAAGCACGTTGTCTACGTTTGGATTGATGCACTTTCTAACTATATCACAGCATTGGGCTACGAAAACAACGCATATGATGATTTTTCAAAGTACTGGCCTGCTGATACTCATATGGTGGCAAAGGACATTATGCGTTTTCACGCTATTATTTGGCCTGCAATGCTTATGGCTTTGGAGCTTCCGCTTCCTAAGCACCTTGCTGTTCATGGCTGGATTACATTCAACGGACAGAAAATGAGCAAATCACTGGGTAATGTTGTTGACCCGTTTGTACTCGGTGAGCGTTACGGAGCAGACGCTATCCGTTATCATATTTTAAGAGAGATGGCTCTTGGTGCTGACAGCTCATTCTCAAACGAGATTATGATAAATCGTATCAACTCAGATTTAGCTAACGGTCTTGGCAACCTTGTTTCACGTACTGTTGCTATGATTGATAAGTACTTTGGCGGTACTTTGCCTGTTGAAAGAGAAGCAGGCGAGTTTGACGACGACTTGATTAACACAGCAGTAGCTCTCAAAGCTAAGGTCGATGAATATATCGACAAAACTCAGATTAATAACGCTCTTGCTGAGATTTTCAAGGTAGTTTCCCGTGCCAACAAGTACATCGACGAAACAACACCTTGGGTTCTTGGTAAGGACGAAACAAAGAAAGCAAGACTTGCTACAGTTTTATATAACCTGCTCGAAAGCATCCGTATTGCGTCAACACTGCTCTCTGCGTTTATGCCAACTACTATGCCAAAGGTGTTTGCACAGATTGGTGCTACTGATTTTGCAACATATGAGAATGCTGGCAAGTGGAATGTACTTCCTTTAGATACAACTGTTACTCGCGGAGAAGTTCTTTTCCCACGTATTGATGTAGATAAGGAAATCGAAGAGCTCAACGCTATTATCGAAAAGAATGTAGCTAAAGCTCAGGCTGAAGAGAACAAGGAATCAAAGAAAATCGAAGGTCTTGCTCAGATTGGCATCGACGATTTCTGCAAGGTGGAGCTCAGAGTTGCTCAGGTTAAGGAGTGCGAAAAGGTTAAGAAGAGTAAGAAGCTCTTAAAGCTCACACTTCTTGACGGTGAAGGTGAGCGTACTGTAGCATCAGGCATCGCAGAGTACTACACACCAGAAGAGATGGTCGGCAAAAAGGTTATCTTGGTTGCTAACTTAAAGCCTGTAACCCTATGTAAGGTAGAGAGCCACGGTATGATTTTAGCCGCATCATCAGGCGACGATGTTAAGGTCGTATTCGTTGATGATAGTGTTGAAGTTGGTAGCCGTATAAGTTAATAAAAGTGGAATGGGGGACGGTTTTGCCGTCCCTTTTTGCTATTTATAGGAGAATATATGAACAATATTTTTGATGCACACGCACACTATGATGACGATTGGTTTGACGAGGACAGATTTGAACTGCTCGAGAGCTTACCGCAAAAAGGTGTAAGCGGAATAGTAAATGCTTCAGTCGATTTAAAGACAGCAGAAATTGCCAGAGGTTTTGCAGAAAAATATGATTTTATGTATTTTACTGTTGGTTTTCACCCTGAAAATTTAGAGGATATGCCTGAGAATTATCTCGATAAAATCGCTTTGATGTTAAAGCACGAAAAGGCGGTAGCTTTGGGTGAAATTGGTCTTGATTACCACTGGGACATTGAGAAAAGCTTACAGCATCGTGTGTTTAATGAACAGCTACAGCTTGCTAAAGACCTCGATGTGCCTGTTGTAGTACATGATAGAGAAGCACACGGGGATGTTATGGAGTATCTTAGAAAGTATAAGCCTAAAGGACTGCTCCACTGTTTTTCGGGAAGCGTCGAAATGCTTAAAGAGGTGCTCAAGCTCGGAATGAGCATCAGTCTGGGAGGTACCGTTACATATAAGAACGCACGTGTTCCGGTAGAAGTAGCCCAGTATGTACCGCTTCAAAGGTTACTTTTGGAAACCGATTCGCCATATTTGTCACCTGTGCCTAATCGTGGCAAACGAAACGACTCCTCAAATATTCTGTATACTGCGACAAGAATTGCAGAGATAAAGGGTATTGGTATTCAGCAGTTGCTTGATATTACAGCCGAGAATGCAAAGCGACTTTATGGAATAGAAACTTAAGACGTTGACATTTCAACATCTATAATTTATACTTGTAAATGTAAAAATCGACCATATAAAAAGGAGTGTAGAAAATGAACGAAAAGTACAACGCCTTGTTTACTCCGTGGAAAATAAGGGACGTTGAAATCAAAAACCGAATCGTAATGTGCCCTATGGGTGGTACATCGCTTTTCGGATGGTTCGAGCTGACAGGTTGCCATTTTGACAAAGAAGCGGCAAAGCTGTTTTTAGAACGAGCTAAAAACAACGTAGGTCTTATTATCCCGGGTATTGCACCGCTTCGAGATACTTTCTGGGGCAAATGGCTGTGGCAAAACGAAAAGATGTTCCTTGAGCTCAAAGAGTTTATGGATGAGATTCATAAAACAGGTGCAAAGCTGTTTATTCAGCTGACAGCAGGTATGGGCCGCTCGTGGGCGATTACCGAGCTTGTAGCACCACTGCATAAAAATAAATTCACACGTGCTATAGTTAAGCCTATTATCGACACATCTCACGAGCTTGCTTGCCCATCTCCTCAGCCATCACGTTGGGCACACGATATCGAGTGCCCTCAGATGACAGTTGAGCAGATACACGAGATTATCGAAGCGTTTGCAAAAACCGCAAAGCTGTGTAAGGATGCAGGTGTTGACGGTGTAGAGGTTCACGCTGTGCACGAGGGTTACCTTTTAGACCAGTTTTCTATCGAGTTTTTCAACAAGCGTGACGATGAATACGGCGGAAGCTTTGAAAATCGTTATCGCTTTGCAGTGGAGGTTGTTAAAGCAATCAAAGAAGCTTGTGGCGAGAATTACCCTGTATCCTTACGTTACTCTGTTGAGTCAAAGATGAAAGGCTTCTGCGAGGGTGCTATGCCTGGTGAAGATTATGTTGAAGTGGGCAGAGCTATGGCAGAGTCCGAAAAAGCTGCAAAGTATCTGCAGGATGCAGGCTACGATATGCTCAATGCAGACAATGGTACATACGATAGCTGGTACTGGGCACATCCACCGATGTATATGCCTGAGAATTGCAACCTTGATGATGTTGCTCACATAAAGAAGTTTGTTGATATCCCTGTAGTTTGTGCAGGCAGAATGGACGCTGAAGTCGGTGCTCAGGCTGTAGCTGATGGCAAAATTGATGCTGTCGGTGTAGCACGACAGTTCCTTGTTGACCCACAGTGGATTACAAAGCTTATTGAAGACAGAGTGGAGGAAATCAAACCTTGTATCTGCTGTCACGCAGGCTGTTTCAACTTCTCATCATCAAAGGGTCACGCAAACACTCAGGATTTGACTGATACAATGGGTCTTTCACGCTGTGCCTTAAATCCTCAGACTATGCAGTCTAAGAAGTACAAGGTTACTCCTGCCAAAAGGCAGAAGAATATCGCCGTAATCGGCGGCGGTATCGGCGGTATGGAGTCGGCTATTCTTTTAGCAAAACGCGGTCATAAGGTCACTTTATACGAAAAGTCAGACAAATTAGGCGGTGTGTTTATTGCCGCATCTGCTCCGTCATTTAAGGAAAAGGACAGAGCCTTAATCGCTTGGTACATCCGTGAGCTCAGCAAGTATCCGATTGATGTTAAAATGAACACGGAAATTACTGATATTAAATCCCTTGATGCTGATGAAATCATCGTAGCAACAGGTGCTAAAGCTAAGAATATTCCTGTAAAGGGTGCCGAAAAAGCTGTAGAAGCTATCGACTTCTTACTTAATAACAAAGAAGTAGGCGATAATGTTGTAGTTATCGGCGGTGGTCTTACAGGATGCGAGATTGCTTACGAGCTTTATTTAAACGGCAAGAAGCCGACAATTGTTGAGATGCAGGACGACCTTATCACAACAAAGGGCATCTGCCTTGCAAATACCAGCTATCTCCGTGATTTCTTTAAGACAAACAAGGTTCCTGTGTATCTTGAAACCTCACTTACTGAAATTCAAAATGATGGTGTAACGGTTAAGGATAAGGACGGCAAGGAGTTCAAAATCAACGCGGATTCTGTAGTTATGTCTGTCGGTTATAATCCGTCGCCACTTGCTAAAAAAGGCAAGCATATCCACGTTATCGGTGATGCAGATAAGGTCGGCAACCTCAGAACCGTAATTTGGGGTGCGTGGGACGTATGTATGAAACTCTAAGGTGAAAATATAAAGGAGCAAAGCTATGATATTAACTGAAAAACAACAGCAAATGCTTGATGGCAAACAGGGCGAAACTTTAGCAAAAGTTATGAAAACCCTTGTGATGTACGGTGAAGCATTTGGTGCAGAAAAAATGATAGAAGTAACAAGTGAGCACAACCACCTTGTTACATCATTCGGCTTAAAAATGATTACCCCTGTTTATGAGCTTATGGACAAGCTGATCGAATCAGGAGCGATTTCAAAGCAGACATTCTCAGTAGACCCACGTCCGCTTGATAAAAACGTTCCAGCGAACTTCTTGCAGAACCTGATTTTTAACAAGTTTATGTACTCAAAGCAGGATTTCTACGAGGGCCAGCTTAATAAACTCGGACTTATGGACAAGGATGCTTTTACCTGTACTTGTTATATGGACGAGGTCGGCAACAAGCCTCAAAAGGGCGATATTTTATCTTGGGCAGAAAGCTCAGCTGTAGTATATGCTAACTCTGTGCTTGGTGCACGATGCAACCGTAACTCAGGTATTATGGATATTATGGGTTCAATCGCAGGCTGTGTGCCTTACTTCGGACTTTTAACAGACGAAGGCAGAAAGGCTAGCTGGGTTGTAAAAATCGAAACTACTAAAAAGCCAGAGGCTCAGCTTTTAGGTTCAGCAATCGGTATGAAGGTTATGGAAGATGTTCCATACGTTATCGGTCTTGATAAGTGGATTGGCGAGGAGCTTACAGACGAGGCTTGCACATACTTAAAGGACTTTGGTGCGGCAACAGCTTCTAA
Source organism: Ruminococcus sp. (assembly GCA_017473955.1). Lineage (GTDB taxonomy): Bacteria > Bacillota > Clostridia > Oscillospirales > Acutalibacteraceae > Ruminococcoides. The sequence continues at coordinate 5,469 of JAFUIK010000036.1, forward strand.
CGGTGCTGTCGGTCTTTACCATATCGATAACCTCACTCCTGAGGCTAAAGAACAGGGCGAGTCACTCATCTTAGAAAACGCAAAAGAGTATGTTATCACAGATGAGGAGCTTGAGCGAGTAAAGAACAACTACCCTGTAATATGGAAGGACAAGAACGCTAAGCCAAAGCTGTGCTTTATGGGTTGTCCACATATGAGCTTACAGCAGTTAAAGGACTGGACAGACAGAGTAGAAGAAGCCCTCAAGAAGTACTCAAACAAAAAGGTTGTTATACCTACAGTTTTCACCGCCGCTCCAAAAGTGCTCGAAGAATTCAACAAAACAGAGTATGCAGAGCGTTTAAAGAAAACAGGTGTTATTACTTCATATATCTGTCCGCTTATGTATATGAACAACCCGCTTTGTGCTAAGATGCCTGTCATCACATCTTCAAATAAATTAAGAACATATACAACAGCTCGTTATTACACTGATGATGAGATTTTACTGCAAATTACAAAGGGAGGTAACTAAGATGAAAGAGTTTAAAGGCAGAGTTGTAACTCCCGGTACCTGTACTGCAAAAGCAGTTGTAACAAGAGAAGGCTTTAACACCCTCGCATCATTACAGAAAGCTCTCCAGTTTGGTGACAAAAAGGCTACCTGTAACGACCAGAACAACCGCGATATTTATGGCGAGGAGCTGGCAGGAAACGCATTGGTGCTTCCACAGACTATCGGTTCAACAACAGGCGGTATGGTACTGTATTGTGCGTGTGCAATGAAGCGTCAGCCTGCGTGTATGCTGTTTACTAACCATATTGACTCCCTTGCCGCCGCAGGAGCTATTTTAGCTGATGTGTGGCTCGATGACATCACAATGCCTGTTATCGACAATCTTGGCGACGAGTTTTTAAACTATGTTAAGACAGGTATGACAGTGAAAGTGAAAGAAGACGGCGTTGTAGTAGTTGAATAAACATAACTGAATACACATAAAGAAAACCGACTGATTTTGTCAGTCGGTTTTTGTGTTATTTATATGGCTTATCGTTATCGGTCAGACCAACAAGATAATCAATGCTTGTGTCATAGTATTTTGCGAGCTTGATTAAGATATCGACAGGTACATTCAAATTTCCTAACTCATAATCGGAATATGTTGTTTGATGTATCTGCAAATATTCAGCCATTTCGCGTTGCGGAATATCCCTATCTTCTCTTAAATCTCTAATCCTCTTGAACAACATAATCACCTCTAATGGCAATTATGCCCTAAGGGAATATGCCTTATTGACTTTTAAGGGGTATTCCCTTAAAATATCAGTGGTGATACAATGTTTAACTGTACATTTATTGGGCACAAAGACTGTTCTCAGGAAATAAAAGTTACATTGTATCATACAAAAAAGACTTTATTAAAGAAAACCGACTGATTTTGTCAGTCGGTTTTTGCTTTTATGAATGGTTAAAACGGAAATACAAATAATTTGTTGTCGGATACACAATCGACAATCTCGGAGTCTGTATTGTTGCCACAGATATCTCCGATTATAGTGTATTTGTCAGCTTGAATATCAAGCTTAGTTTCGCAGTTTTTGATAATTGAGCTGTCGGCAATTCCGACAATACCGCCGGCATAATCGGCAGTCACATTGAAATTACCACTCACTGTACAGTTTGAAATACAGCCGTTTTGAATGTAACCGCAAATCGTACCTGTACAGTAGTGACGCTCACAGGCTGTAGAAGTTGCCATAACAAGATTAAAGTTTTCTATACTTCCGTCCTCAACAACTCCGAATAACGAGAAGTTGCTTTCGGTAGAGTAAGGGTCACATACAAAGTCGGTTATGGTGTAGCCTTTACCGTCAAACGTGCCCGAAAAAGGACAACCTTCTGCACCGATAGGAGTTGACCACAAAAAACCATTGTCACAAGCTTTGATGTTATTTGTGAGTATATAGTCACCGCTTGTGTATTTCTGGTATCCGCTGTTAACCATTTTAGCCATCTTCAGCAAGTCTGAGTAACTGCTTACTAAATAGCTGCCGTTTTCGTCAGTATCAAGTGAGTCGGGAATCTGTGCTGTTTCTGCCGTAATGGTGATATTTGAGTATGGTACAGAAAACTCAAAGGTAAGCTCGTTTGTGTGTACACCTTCGTAAATAACCTTTGTATCATTAGGCTTGTTATCGTTGTGGTATGTAACGCTTACTTTTAATATACTGTGATTTTCAGGAGCTGTGACACTAACCTTAATCTTGTCGCCTGCATTTGCTGTGTCATTTTCAAGGCCATCTACAGTGATTTTGCCCTCGCCGATTAGGTGTGTGTCCACCTTGCTTTTTGTCACATCGCTTTGCGGAATGAGAATAAGCGTGTACATTGAGTTTGTCATATTTTCACTGTCTTTTCTGTCTGACTGCAAATTATAAAGGCTCATCATTTCAGCGGTCCAGTCTGTGCTGTATTCTCTTTGAGTGTTCATATTGAATACAGGAAATTTTGTATAGTGTGTTGTATTTTCGGGTCTGCTGATGGTAGGCTTGCCGTTTAAAAGAAGATAAACAGGATTATTTGAGTTATTGTCTATAAATGATGAAAAGTATGAGTATGGAGTACACTTGTTTGCTGTATAGTAGGTTTCGTTAATCAAGCCTTTTAGCTGGCTTACATCTGACACAGGAACATAAGTGTTCACTCCGTCACAAAACTTGCCGTCTTTTAAGTTGTAGTAATCTACATCCAGATAGTGAGTGTCGTAAAAGGCGGTTAGTTTTATTTCGCCGTGTACATCTTCATCATTCAAATCGAAGCTTTTCAAAAATTCATAGCAGTCATCAAGCGAGTCGCTGTTAAGAACATAAAACGGTGTGAATACCATTTTTTTATCCTCTACTGTAACTGAAGCGTTTTTGTAGAAAGACATATTCTTATTTGTAAATTCAGGGTAAGAAGTAATATCGGAATTGTAGTAATACTCTGTTGTGCATTTAACGTAGCGGTTACGATGCTCGGTTTTATAATTGTTGTTTGTCAGTGTGAAGCTTTCTTTTTCGTTGTCGTAGTAAATGGTCGCAGAGTCTCCTCGAACATATTTGTCAAGTGTTGTGTGAGCGTCGATTTCCTTAAGATAAATGTCGCCGTTTAAAAAGCTCTGTATAGATGCAGTGAATTTATCAAGTGTCGGTTCATAGTGCTTTTCATAACAGCACTCCCAAATGTTATCATAGGCTTGTGTTAAATTGTTATCTTTGTTATTCTCGAAATAGTCAGCACGGTGAGCCAAAAAGTCCTGATAAATCATCAAAAGATAAGTAACAGTGTTCACCTGATACTGGGTAGCGTAGTCAACGAACTCGGCTTGTTCACTGCTGTACGGATAAGCGTAGTAAGCGTATTGAGCGGCAAGGTCTATGAATCTTTTGCCCATACCGACAGAGGTTGTTTTTGGGTCCATTGTGTTAAGTATTGAATTGATAATACCTGTAAAACATACGTCTATTGTATCAGTTGTATATATTTCCTTTTCGCTTGCAAAGTTGGCGTTTGTTTTTCCCATATAGTAATTGATAATTTCATCGATAAATCTGTTTTCGTAATAATCAAGAGTTTTGCCACTTGGGATAGAAGAAGGATTAGCCGCATAATTAAGATAGCTTCGGTATGCGATGTATACATTGTAAAAGTCGTATGATGACTCGTCTGCTTTTGTGATGTAATCCATCACCTGACTTTCCCATGCGTTGTCACAGTAGCTTGAGTTTGCTGTGATTTTATCATTTGCCATTTTAGCGTTGATGTCATTTGCAACGGACTCAACCTTTTTTGTTGTATCCAGAATGTCGTTGCAGGTTGCTTGTAATTGAGCAAGCTGTTCTGAGGTATCATCGCTACTGCCACCACAGAAGGTACAGTTTATGAAAGAGGTAAACTCTCCGATGTATGTACTGCCCGAGGCTTCCCCGATTGTCTGTATAACGCTTCCTGCTGTTGACAAGCATCTTGTGTATAACTGGTTTGTTGCCCAAGTCTCAAAGGTTTGAGCCGATATCTCTGCTGATGCCGACATCGTTGTCATAGGTACAAGCGATAATACTATAGTAAGTGCAAGTACCAGTGCTATGATTTTTCTTTTCATATTAATCACATCCTTCGTGTTTGCTTAAAGCGACAAAATCATAGCATCCGTATATTAAGGTATCTAGCTAAAAATGTGAAATATATGTTAATTGATTGTTAACAAAAACCGACTGTTGAAGCAATTTCCTAAAAAACTTCCTCAACAGTCGGTATTATTGTAATATGTGTTATAACTCGATATCAAGCTCAACAGGACAGTGGTCCGAGCCGTAAATATCTGTGTGGATTTTAGCGTCGTTAATTTTGTCGTTTAAACGGTCAGAACAAATGAAGTAGTCGATTCTCCATCCCGCGTTTTTCTCCCTTGCCTTAAAGCGGTATGACCACCAAGAGTAAATCTGCTCCATATCAGGGTAGAGGTAGCGGAAGGTGTCAGTGAAACCTGAGTCAAGCACAGCTGTCATCTTACCACGTTCTTCATCAGTGAAGCCGGGATTCTTGCGGTTAGTCTTTGGATTTTTAAGGTCGATTTCCTTATGAGCGACGTTTAAGTCACCGCAGTAGATAACGGGTTTACTTTCGTCAAGCTTTTTGATATAAGCAAGGAAATCGTCCTCCCACTTCATTCTGTAATCAAGTCGCTTTAAGCCGTCTTGAGCGTTTGGAGTGTAAACGGTTATGAAGTAAAAGTCAGGATATTCCAGTGTGATAACTCTGCCCTCGTGGTCGTGTTCTTCTATTCCTAAGCCGTAGGAAACGGAAAGCGGCTCACTCTTAGTGAAAATCGCAGTTCCTGAGTATCCCTTTTTCTCGGCATAGTTCCAGTAGCAGTGGTATCCCTTTGGTGCAAAGTCAATCTGACCTTCCTGCAACTTTGTTTCCTGTAAGCAGAAAATATCGGCATCAAGTGCGTTGAAGCTGTCCAAAAAGCCCTTGTTCATAATCGCTCTCAAGCCGTTAACGTTAAAAGATATAAATCTCATAGTTACCTCTTATTCGAAATGATTGTCGAGTTTTTCGACAATCTTATCAAAGTGCATACTGTGACTCGCTTTAACAAGAACAGTGTCACCTTTATTTATTATGTCTGTGATGTTGTTGCAACATTCTTCGACAGTTTCAAAATAACAGCCGTTTTTGTCAGCACCGTCAAAAAGATGGTAACACAGCTTTCCGACAGCGATTACAACATCAATGCCCTTGTCGTTGATGAACTTGCCTGTTTGATAGTGGAGCTCGTTTTCTTTTTCGCCTAACTCCTTCATATCGCCGATAACAGCAACTTTTCTACCCTCAAATTTAGCAAGTGAAGTAACAGAAGCCCTGACAGATGTAGGGTTAGCGTTGTAGCAGTCATCAATAATAGTGATGTCGTTTTTGCGGATAACGTTACTGCGTGAGCCTACAGTTTTGTAAGACTCAACACCGCATTTGATTTGCTCCATAGTCATTCCTAAATGTTCGCCTATTGCAGCAGCACACAAAGCGTTTGATACCATATGGCTTTCAACAGATGGAACAACACACTCAATGATACCGTTTTTTAGGTAGAGCTTGCATAATATACCCTTGTTTAAATCAGTGCTGATAATCTCAGCTTTGTATTCGTTTCTATTATCAAAGCCGTAAAAGCTTGTTTTAATGCCGTTGTGCTCTTTAACAGTGTAGAGCTTTTCGTCATCGCCGCAGAAGAACATTTTGCCATCAGGGTTTAAAAATTCAAGCATCTCGGTTTTAGCTTTTAAAACTCCATCTAAATCAATAAGATTTTCAAGGTGGCAGTAGCCGATGTTTGTAATTACCGAAATGTCAGGACGCACCATAGCAGCGAGCCTTGTCATTTCAGTAAAGCCCGAAATGCCCATCTCGATAACAGCAATTTCGTGCTCTTCTTCGAGTTTGAACAGTGTCAGCGGTACACCAAGCTCGTTGTTAAAGTTACCTTGTGTTTTATGCACAGAAAACTTCTGGGATAAAACCGAGCTGATCATTTCTTTTGTCGAAGTCTTGCCCACAGAACCTGTGATTCCGATGAATGGAATACTAAAGAGTGAGCGGTAATACTCAGCAATTTTCTTTAGTGCGTTGAGTGTTGAGTCTACTAAAATATAGTTGCAGTCACACTGTGGTTTTTCTTCAACCAATGCACACACTGCACCTGAATTAATACATTGTTCTATAAAGCGATGACCGTCAACACGCTCGCCTTTTATCGCAGCAAACATTGTGCCTGACTTTACCTGTCTGCTGTCAGTAACGATAGAAGTAACAAGAATATTTTCGTCGCCAAAAAGCTGACCGTTACAGCTTTTTGTGATTTCTTTAATTGTAATAGGTTTCATAATATCACCAAATTATTATCGTAGAGGACGGCGACCTCGACGTCCCGAAATGCGTAGCACAAATATTTAATTATACTTCTCAAGTGATAGCTCAACGATTTTCTCGCAAAGCTCAGGGAAGTCCATACCATCAGCTTTAGCCTCCTGTGGGAGCAGGCTGATTGGTGTCATACCTGGCAGAGTGTTAGCTTCTAAGCAGTAAATCTTGCCGTCATTTTCGTCAAGCAGGAAGTCGATTCTTGCGTAGCTCTGTAAATGAAGCTCCTCAAATGCGTGGCAAGCCTCATCCTGTAATAATTTAGTTGTAGCCTCATCAAGTACTGCAGGGCAGATTTCCTCTGTGTTTCCTGCCTGATACTTGTTTACATAGTCGTAGAAGCCTGTTTTTGGAATAATTTCAATAATAGGCAGAGCCTTGTTGCCGAGCACACCGATTGAAAATTCTCTGCCCTTTATGTACTGCTCAACAAGTACCTGACCTTCGTATTTGAACGCATCAACCATAGCTTTATGAAAATCGTCTTTAGTTTGAACAATTGAAACACCTACAGAGCTACCTGCCGAGCAAGGCTTAACAACGCAAGGGAAATCAACCCAAGTGTCAAGTTCTCCGTTATCAAGTGCGTCTTTTGTATAGAGCTTAGACATAGGTGTCGGAACGTTGCCATGTAGGAACACAGCCTTTGTGATGCCTTTATCCATAGCGATAGCAGAGCCCAAATATCCTGCACCTGTGTATTTGATGCCGAGCATATCTAAAGCTGCCTGAAGCTGACCGTTTTCGCCCATACCGCCGTGAAGTGCCAAGAAGCATATGTCGGCTTCTCTGCAAATGTCGATAACATTTTCGCCGAAGATTGAATCCGACTTATCTTTTCTCATAGCTTTGATTTTATCTAAATCAGGAATTTCAGTTGAAACGCCTGTGATGGATTTTGTGAAATCATAGCCATTTTCGAATAGCTCATCAATGCTGTCCACTTTTTCTTCGATGCCCATAAATACGTCGAGCAAAATAACCTTGTGGCCTTTTTCCTTGAGGGCTGTGTAAACCTTTGAGCCTGATGTAATTGAAACGTCACGCTCAGTGCTCAGTCCTCCTGCAAGTACAACAATTTTCATATATATTACCTCTTATTCTCCGATGATTTTAATGAGAGCGTGTTTGTTGCGTTTTCCGTCGAGCTCGTAGTAGAAAATCTGCTCCCAAGTGCCGAAATCAAGCTTTCCATTTGTTATGGCACAAACAACCTCTCTGCCCATAATTGTGCGTTTTAAGTGAGCGTCGGCGTTGTCCTCAAAGCCGTTGTGAGAGTATTGGTTATACGGCTTTTCAGGAGCTAATTTCTCAAGCCAGCGTTCGTAGTCAGAGTGCAGTCCGCTTTCGTCATCATTTATAAAAACGGACGCTGTGATGTTCATAGCATTAACGAGCACTAAGCCCTCTTTAACACCGCTTTCGTTTATAGCCTTTTGCACATCACTTGTGATGTTAACAATTTTTCTGCGAGCAGGGATGTTAAACCACAGCTCTTTTCTGTAGCTTTTCATATTTACCTCTTAAAACATAAAGGAGTCAAAGCCCCAATACTCAACCTCTTCAAACTTAACGTAAACTCTGTTTGTAGGAATAGAAAGCTCTTCAGAAGCGATTTCGCACAGAGCCTTTGTAACAGCTTCGTAGTTTTCCTTTGTTGATTTGCCGAGTAACTTTACTTCGAAGAAAGCAGAGTCCTCATCGTTGTTGCCCTTGAAGTAGAGATTGCAGTCGCTTTCTATCTGCACCATAAGGTAAGCCTCGCTCTTGCCGATAAGGCTCATAGTTTTGCCGAGTCTACTCTTAATAACTTCTTCTTTAGCTTTGTCAACAGGTGTTGAAAATCTTGCGTCGATAAATGGCATATTTATCCCTCCATAACATATATGGGATTATTATAATACCTTATGCTGATTTTATCAAGCAAAAAAGAACCGTCGACCTGATTTTTCAGGTCGACAGCCTTTTGGGGATTATAATATTGAATTGTGCAGAGGGGAGTCTGCAGTTTCAAGCTAAGTATTATGCCGGAGGAATCGGCTCACATCTAAATGATGTTGTTTCTTCGGCGGTGTTGCCGTTTGAGTCGGTAACAACAACTTTAACATCATAAAAAGCGAAGTATTCAATAATATCATAATCTTCAATTGTAATAGAGTTTTCCTTGATATTTTCCTTTGAATAGACGATTCTGCTTGTAGTTATAAGCTCGTTGTTTTCATTATAATACTTGTATTCTTCAGTAATATAATAGCTGTAAGTGTAGTCACTTGAGCCGTATATCGCACTGACAGTAATAGTAGGCTCTAAGTAATGAGTACCTGTGATTGCAATGTTTGAGATATATGGCTTTGTTGTGTCTGCAACAGGTTCAACTACTTCATATTCAGTAGTCCATACACCTGCGTAATAACCCCATTTGTCAGTGAGGGATACTGAAACTTCGTAAACACCGACCTGTGGGAATGTGTAGGTGAGTGTTGAGTCTTCGCCAATAGCTGTGTCGACGAGTTCGTTGTTAACGTAAAGGCGTGCCTTAGAAGGGTCTGGAGATGCGTAACCATACACCTCAAAATCAACCGGAACACCTACTAATGCTTTTCCCGAGAGAAAGCTTGGGACTACATCTTCTAATCGTTTGTCTAGAAAGTAATATTTTCCTGCAGGAAATTCGGTGATAACATTCGCTAAATATAGTTGGATAGTTGTGGCGTCGATAATGGTTATCTTACAGTCGCCGTCAACGTCAGCCGCTTCTTCGGTTCCTCTAAGTATATTGATATTTGCGAGATGCTGTTGGACAGCAGTTGCGTCCATAATGTTAACATCTTGGTCATAGTCAACGTCGCCGTAAAGCTGTGGCGGAATAGCTGCGTTTGCTGTAATAGCTACAGTTGACAAAAGCATAAGCATTGTCAGTAAAATTGCTAGTAGTTTTTTCATAGCTTTTTCCTCTTGGTTAAATAGTTTTTGTGTTGTAATACAGAGTCTCGCCGTACCTGTTATAGAAATAGTAGCTGTACGTGCCGTGCTCTGTGATAAGGCCGTCAGGTAATCTGTACGATAAAATAGCCTTGCCGTCTGAATAGCCGATGATGTACGCTTTGTGCTGTGCTGAATACAAGTTTGAATCGCCTATTAGATGGTTGTTGCTGTCGTAAACACTGCAATACACCAGATTATCACCCGATACGAGTGATGTTCTTATCTGTGCTGAGAAGCTGATACTACCAAATTCAGGTTCACTAGGACTAGGTGGGGCCTCTGTCGGTGATACTGTAGGTACTTCCCACGATGGATCTGATGGTTCTATACACGGAGGTGGGTCGATAGGTGGTTGTGTGTTAGTTGGATCCTGCGGCACTACGGTAGGAGCCACTGTTGGGGTTGGAGGCTTAGGGTGAGATGCCGCCTCTGTCGGAACTTCGAATTGTGGCTGTGATGGTTCTGTGTTTTCAGGCGGGTCGTTTGGTAATGTTGGTCCGACAATCGGCTTTTGAGTCGGTTTTTGTGAGTTTGGTGAACCACCTTCTGTAGGCTCAATCAGCTCATACGGTTGAGTTTCAAGCACAACTGTGTTTTCCTGATTGCTTGAAGTTTCGTTTTTATCCGATGTAGCATCTGTCGCATCATTACAAACGGATGCAAGAGTTTCTGTGTAATTCGGGTCGATTGGCACAACAAGTCTGTCGTGTTTGAGATAAATAGTGATGCTCACAACGCTAACTAGTACCAGACACGCAACAGCTGCGATTGCTCTGCTGTGCTTAAAGAATAGCAACGGCTTTTTCTTCTCTACGGTAGAAGGTATATTAAGTGCGTTTTCAATCCAAGCTTCAGGAGCTTTTATGTTAGTAAGGCTGTCAAAGTTTATGTTATTCATATACCATCACCTCCGTAAATGCTCTTTAGCTTTTCTCTTCCGCGTTTCAAAAGAGTTTTTACCGTGTTGGGGTTATGGCTTAGAATTTCGGCGATTTCGTCAATCTTGTACTTTTCGCAGTAGTAAAGATAGAGCACATCTCTGTACTTAGGCTCAAGTTCCACAAGTGCCCACGACATATCCGATGTGTCATACGGAAAATCGACCGATGTATCCTTTCTGTCATCAAACGATAAAAACTTTTTGTTCTTGCGTATGTAAGAGTTACATTCGTTGATAGCTACCCTGATAAGCCACGCTTTAAGGTGAGCTTCATCGCTGAATGTAGGGGAGTTTTTGTACAGGCTGATAAAAGTGTTCTGGAAGCAGTCTTCTGCATCAGCCCAGTTTTTGAGTCGCATAACGCATACTGCCACAACAGTCTGGTTGTACTTAGCAATGACTTGCTCGTAACTAAGCCCTGCGAATGACATATCAGCCATAATAATCCCCCCTCTGTGCAATGTTTCTAACATTGCAGTTAAATATCTGCCCTTGGCAGATGTGAAATTCGCCCTTAGGCGAGTGAAATTTTGCAAAAAGCAAAGTGAAGTTTGCTTAAGACTTTCCCCTCTATAAATAAAACGCTTGAAAACGCGATTTAGTTTCAAACTTTTAAAAAATAATTGAAAAAATTTGAACTTTTTCAATTATATAACCAAATTAGCTCGAAAAACAATAAACATTGTTAAATAAAACTACAGAAAATACGTTTATTTCCCGAAAAGATTTATTTGCTATCAGTTTGATGTATAATAAATAATGAATGAAAGTGTTTTTCATTGAAATCAAATTAGATTTTGGAGGAATTACAATGCCATTAGTAAATGCAAAAGAAATGCTTACAAAAGCAAAGGCTGGCCAGTACGCTGTAGGTCAGTTCAACATCAACAACCTTGAGTGGACAAAGGCAATCCTGCTCACAGCTCAGGAGAACAACTCTCCTGTAATCCTCGGTGTTTCTGAGGGTGCCGGTAAATATATGTGCGGTTACAAGACAATCGTTGGTATGGTTAACGGTATGCTTGAGGAACTCAACATCACAGTTCCTGTAGCTCTCCACCTTGACCACGGTTCATACGACGGTGCTAAGGCTTGTATCGAGGCTGGTTTCTCATCAGTTATGTTCGACGGTTCACACTACTCAATCGAGGAAAACATTGAGAAAACTAAGGAATTAGTTGCTATTTGTGACGAGCTCGGTCTTTCACTCGAAGCTGAGGTTGGTTCAATCGGTGGCGAGGAAGACGGCGTAGTTGGTGCTGGTGAGTGTGCTGACCCTGACGAGTGCAAGATGATTGCTGATTTAGGTATCACAATGCTCGCAGCAGGTATCGGTAACATCCACGGCAAGTACCCAGAGAACTGGGCTGGCCTTTCATTTGATACACTCGATGCTATCCAGCAGAAGACTGGCGATATGCCTTTAGTTCTTCACGGCGGTACAGGTATCCCTGCTGATATGATTAAGAAGGCTATCTCTTTAGGCGTTTCAAAAATTAACGTTAACACAGAGTGCCAGCTTTCATTCGCTGATGCTACAAGAAAGTACATCGAAGACGGTAAGGATTTACAGGGCAAGGGCTTCGACCCAAGAAAGTTACTCGCTCCTGGCTTTGAGGCAATCAAGGCTACAGTAAAAGAGAAGATGGAACTCTTCGGTTCAATCGACAAAGCTTAATGTAGGGGCGACCACTGGTCGTCCGTGTGCTATAGCACCAATTGAATAATAATTTAGGAGGGCCTAAGTGCCCCGACTTAATTAAAACATTTAACTCCTGTACTAAGTGCAGGAGTTTTTGTTTTCTGTGACCCGAAATATGAACATTTATATAACTTTTTTTACTTTGCTTGCAAATATCTTTTCAATGTGTAAAATACTATATTATAGGCTACAAAACGAAAGGACTGGCTTTAGTGAAGATATATGAAAGCGTAATGGATACAATCGGTAATACTCCTGTTGTGAGATTTTCGCGATATATGAAAGCTGTGGGTGTAGAGCAGGGAGAGATACTCTGTAAGCTTGAGTGCTTTAATGCAGGTGGTAGTGCTAAGGACAGAGTTGCTCTGTATATGATACTTGATGCTGAAGAAAAGGGAATTTTAAAAGAGGGCAGTACAATTGTTGAGCCGACTTCAGGCAATACAGGTATAGGACTGGCGTCAGTTGCTGTACAAAAAGGCTACAAGGTAGTGCTCACTATGCCCGAAACTATGAGCGTTGAAAGACGTATGTTGCTTTCGGCATATGGTGCAGAAATTGTCCTTACTGATGGCAAGCTCGGTATGGACGGTGCTGTTAAAAAAGCTCTTGAAATTAAGGAAAACACCGAAAACGCGGTGATACTTGGTCAGTTTGATAATATGGCTAACCCAAAGGCTCACTATGAAACAACAGGCCCTGAACTTTACGCTCAGTGTAACGGCAAAATTGATGCTTTTGTTGCAACTGTCGGCACAGGTGGTACGGTGTCAGGTGTTGGCAAATACCTGAAAGAGCAAAACAGTAATATAAAAGTTATTGCCGTCGAGCCTTATTCGTCACCACTGTTATCAAAAGGTGAATCGGGCCCGCACAAAATTCAGGGCATAGGTGCAAACTTTGTACCTGCGACTTTGGATGTTTCAATTTACGACGAAATTATCACCGTTACAAACGAAGAGGCTTATGAAACGGCGAACCTTATAGCAAAAACCGAGGGTGTGCTTGTAGGTATCTCGTCGGGTGCGTGTTTATGTGCTGCGACAAAGTACTTGAAAGCCCAAGGTAGCAACATAACCGTAACGGCACTTCTTACTGACACAGGTGAGAGATATCTATCAAGCGGTGTATTTGACTAAAGCGTTAAAATGCTATATAATATAAAATAGGTAAAATTATGAATTTAGGAGGTATCTATGGCATACCACTACTCAGATGACAGAATAAAGCAGTTAGCACAGGTATGTGAGGCTAACGGCAGTATTGATAAAGATTTATACACTAAGTTTGACGTTAAACGCGGTCTGCGTGACCTAAGCGGTGCGGGTGTTCTAACGGGTCTTACAGATATCTGTGAAATCAGACAGAACAAAATCGTTGACGGAAAGCCTGTTCCTACTGATGGTAAGCTTTTCTATCGTGGCATAAACGTTGAGGACATTATTTCGGGCTGTATTGCCGACAACAGATTTGGCTTTGAGGAAACTATTTATCTTCTCCTTTTCTCTAAGCTCCCTAATGAGCAGGAGTACAAGGATTTTGTAAAGCTTCTGTCCGATTGTCGAGTGCTTCCTAAGCACTTTGTTCGTGACGTTATTATGAAAGCAAGCAGTAAGGATATGATGAATTCACTTGCTCGTTCTGTGTTGACATTAGCTTCGTATGACCAGAATGCGATGGATACGTCAATCGAGAATGTATTAAGACAGTGCTTGCAGATTATCTCTGTATTCCCACTCCTCTCGGTTTACAGTTATCACGCATATAATCACTACACAAAGGGTGAGAGCTTATATATTCACAACCCTGACAAAAATATTTCAACAGCAGAATTGCTTTTAAAGACACTCCGTCCTGACCAGCAGTACACCGCTCTTGAAGCACAGGTGCTTGACCTTTCGCTTATTTTACACGCAGAGCACGGCGGCGGTAATAACTCAACCTTTACTACCTGCGTTGTTACAAGCTCTGGTACTGATACATACTCAGCAATCGCGGCGGCTCTTTGCTCCTTAAAGGGCCCTAAGCACGGCGGTGCTAACAAAAAGGTTATGGGTATGATGAAGGACATCAAAAAGAATGTTAAGGACTGGAAGGATGACGATGAGGTAAGAGCATATCTTGAGAAGATTGTCGATAAACAGGCTTATGATAAAGCTGGTCTTATCTACGGTATCGGTCACGCTGTTTATTCTATTTCTGACCCAAGAGCCAGAGTTTTCAAGGGCTTCGTTGAACAGTTAGCACGTGAGAAAGGCAAGATGAAAGAATATAATCTCTATGCAAAAATCGAGAAATTAGCCCCTGAGGTTATCGCTCAAAAGCGTAAGATGTACAAAGGTGTTTCCGCTAACGTTGACTTCTACTCAGGCTTTGTGTACAAGATTTTAGGCTTACCGCCTGAGTTGTATACACCAATTTTTGCTGTTGCAAGAATTGCAGGTTGGAGTGCTCACAGACTTGAGGAACTTATGAATGTATCTAAGATTATCCGTCCTGCTTATATGAGCATCAGCGAAGAAAAACCATATACAAATATGATTGACAGATAAGAAAAGAGCCACAGCAAGTACGCTGTGGCTTTTTAAAGGGTAAGATATGAAAAAGTTTTTCTCTAACAAATATATATGTGCGTTAACTGCCGTGCTTTGTACTATGCTGTGGGGCACAGCATATCCGCTTATAAAGCTTGGTTATAGCGATATGAATATAAGCTCTGTGCCTGATAAATTGCTATTTGCAGGGCTTAGGTTTTTTATAGCAGGCATAATGGTTTTTATTGTTTGCTTGTTTACAAAAAAGAATGTCTTTGATATAGAAAAAGAGCGTGCACCAAAAATTTTAATCTATTCGTTACTGCTGACAGTTTTTCACTACACTTTTAATTACATCGGTGTGGGTTATGCATCTGCTACAAAAACCTCGGTGCTTTCGGCTTTCTCGGCATTTTTAGGAGTGCTTTTAGCTCCGCTGTTTTTTAAAACTGAGAAGATTACGCTAAAGAAAATAGTCGGATGCATCTTCGGTGTGCTCGGTGTACTTATAGTGAACCTTGGCTTTTTCGAAGGCTCGTTTACTTTTTTAGGCGAGGGCTTTGTTTTAATTGCTACCTTTTGCAGTGCAACAGGTAGCTTGTACGGCAAAATTGTTTCAAAAGGCAAAATTTTCGAGGTTACCGCATGGCAGTTGTTTTTAGGCGGTCTTATACTCATAGCAGTATCATTGTGTTTTTCAGGTTCAATTACGTTTACAACACAGGGAGTGTTTAATCTTGTGTTCCTGGCCTTTGTGTCTGCGTGTTCGTTCTCGTTGTGGACAGCCTTGCTTGTGTATAACGATGCAGGGAATATTATGATATACAATCTTTTAATTCCTGTTTTCGGCACTTTGTGGTCATATATCATCTTAGGTGAAACAGAGATACTAAGCCCGCTTTATATAGTAAGCTTGCTGCTGATTTGTATTGGTATTGTACTGGTTAATTTGAAAGACAAAAGAAAAGTTTTAAATTAATATAAATTTTGTTTTACAAACAGCGAATATGTGGTAATATATATTTGTATGCAAAATAAGTGCAGGGGTGATTTTATGAGAATGACAAAAATCGTTTGTACAATGGGTCCTGCCTGTGATGATGTTAAAATTCTGACCAAGATGATTAACGCAGGTATGAACGTTGCACGTTTTAATATGTCACACGGAACATATGATGAGCAAAAGGCTCGTTTTGATAGGGTTAAGGAAGCTGTAAAAAAATCAGGCAAGAATGTTGCTATGCTTCTTGATACCAAAGGTCCTGAGATAAGAATAGGCTTGTTCCCTGAAAACTCTGTTATGGTTGAAGAAGGTCAGGAATTCCGCCTTTATTCAAAGCAGGGCTTGGGTGATGAAAACGGTGTTTCTATTTCATATCCTAAGCTTGTTGATATTTTTAAAAAGGACAAGACAAGCCTTGGTAGACAGATTCTATTTGATGACGGAAAGATTATCGCTGAAGTTGTAGCTACCGAAAAGGACGCGATTGTATGTAAGATTTTAAACGGTGGCAAGCTTTCTAACAGAAAGAGCATCAATATCCCCGGTTATGATATCCATATGCCATATATCAGTGCTTCTGACAGAGCTGACATCGAATTCGGCTTACAGCAGGGTGTCAACGTTGTAGCGGCTTCATTTGTTCGTACTGCTGACGACGTTTTGAAAATGCGTGACTTCATTGACTCTTTAGGTTATGAAGATGTTGAGATTGTCGCAAAGATTGAGAACCAGAGCGGTGTAAATGACATCGACCGTATTATTGCGGTGTCAGACGGTATTATGATTGCTCGTGGTGATATGGGTGTTGAAATTCCGTTTATAAAGCTTCCGCAAATTCAGAAAATGATTATCCGTAAATGCGTTATTGCGGGTAAATATGTAATAACAGCGACACAGATGCTTGAGTCTATGACAACAAATATCCGACCAACTCGTGCCGAGATTTCCGACGTTGCAAACGCTGTGTATGACGGTACAAGTGCTGTTATGCTTTCGGGCGAGTCAGCAGCAGGTGACTATCCTGTTGAGTCTGTAAAAGCTCTTGCGGATATTTGCGGACAGGCTGAAACTAACCACGATTTAATGGATTTGAAGAACGTTATCGGTAAATTCAAAATCGGTGCTAATTTCCGCGACAACATCTGTTATTCTGCTAAACACACAGCACAAAATGTCGGTGCTAAAGCTATTATCGCGGAAAGCCAGACAGGAGCTGTCGCTCGTGCTATGGCTCATTGGCGTCCTGAGTGTCCGATTATCGCTGTTGTTACAAGTGAGTCAGTGTGCAAAAAGCTCAGCTTTAACTGGGGTATTACAGCAGTTTTGGGCGAAGAGTTGCAGGATGCTGACGGCATTAACACACAGGCTATCGAAAAAGCCTTAGAAACAGGTATTGTTAAAAAGGGCGATACCGTTATTGTTATCAGCTCCAACAAGGTTGTACCAACAGGCGGAACAGACACGCTTAATATTAGAATTGTTTAACTTAATATCGTAATTATTAACGGAGGGGTCAAAGCTGCCTCTCCGTTTTCGTTTGTATATAAAAAAGGGACAACCTGCACGGTTGTCCCTTAATTTATGCCATATTGACTTTTATAATTAGTGACGGTTGTGTCTATTGCCACCACGTCTGTCGTTATTTCTGCGACGTGGTCTGTCTTCGTTTAAGTCGTTTTCAGGTGTAAGACCGTCAACCTCGATTAAAACATCGCGTCTTGAGAGGTTAAGTCTGCCCTTGTCGTCAATCTCAAGCACCTTAACGCGGATAACATCGCCAACGTTTACAACGTCAGTAACGTTTTCTGTACGCTTAACGTCGAGCTGAGAAACGTGAACAAGACCTTCCTTACCTGGAGCGATTTCAACGAATGCACCGAAGTCCATTGTTCTTGTTACCTTACCAAGGAAGATAGCACCAGGCTCTGGGTCGGTTGCGATAGTTTTAACAATCTCAAGAGCACGCTTGCACTTGTCAGCGTCGATACCTGATACGAATACCTGACCGAACTCGCCGTCCTCTTCGATGTCGATTTTAACTTCACATTCAGCCTGAATTTCCTTGATAACCTTGCCACCCTTACCGATAACCTCGGCAATCTTGTCAGCAGGGATTGTTGTTGTGAGCATTTTTGGAGCATATTTTGAAAGCTCTTCACGTGGCTGTGCAATAGCCTTGAGCATAATCTCGTCTAAGATGTAGTTTCTTGCTACGTGAGTTTTCTCAAGAGCTTCCTTAACCATTTCTGGGAGAAGACCTGAAATTTTAAGGTCCATCTGGATAGCTGTGATACCGTCGTGTGTACCGGCTACCTTGAAGTCCATATCGCCAAAGAAGTCCTCTAAACCCTGAATGTCAACCATTGTCATCCAACGCTCGCCCTCAGTGATAAGACCGCAAGAGATACCAGCTACAGGAGCCTTAATCGGAACACCTGCGTCCATAAGTGCGAGTGTAGAACCGCAAACTGAACCCTGTGATGTTGAACCGTTTGAAGAAACAACCTCAGATACAAGTCTGATAGCATATGGGAACTCTTCAACTGATGGAATAACAGGAACTAAAGCACGCTCTGCAAGAGCACCGTGACCGATTTCTCTTCTGCCTGGGCCACGCGAAGGTCTTGTTTCACCAACAGAGTAGCTTGGGAAATTGTAGTGGTGCATATATCTCTTTGTTTCCTCATCGTCGATACCGTCAAGTAACTGAGCGTCACTAACAGGGCCGAGTGTAGCAATTGTAAGAACCTGTGTCTGGCCACGTGTGAAAAGACCTGAACCGTGAACACGTGGAAGAAGTGAAACTTCTGATGCGAGTGGACGGATATCGTTCATACCTCTGCCGTCAACACGTTTCTGCTCGTCGAGTAACCATCTTCTAACGATGAACTTCTGAGTCTTGTAGAGACACTCGTCGATTTTTGCCTCACACTCTGGGTAAATCTCGTCAAAGTGCTCGTGAACCTTTTCGTAAATAGGCTTTAATCTTTCATCTCTTACTGTCTTGTCGTCTGTATCTAAAGCTACCTTGATGTCCTCTTCTGAGAATGCCTTGATAGCCTCGAACATATCATGGTCAGGCTCGTTTGATGGGTAAGAGAATTTCTCTTTGCCGATTTCAGCCTGAATACCCTTGATGAAATTGATGATGTGCTGGTTAGCTTCGTGACCAGCCATAATAGCGTTGTACATGACTTCGTCGCTTACGCAGTTAGCACCAGCCTCAATCATAGCGATACGCTCACTTGTTGAAGCAACAGTTGTAGCCATATCTGAGTTAGCTCTCTGCTCTGCATTTGGGTTGATAACGATTTCGCCGTCAACAAGACCAACAGAAACAGAAGAAATTGGGCCGTTCCAAGGAATGTCAGAAATTGAAAGTGCGATTGAAGTACCAACCATTGCAGCAATTTCAGGCATACAATCAGGGTCAACGCTCATTACTGTACAAACGATAGAAACATCGTTTCTCATATCCTTAGGGAAGAGCGGACGGATAGGTCTGTCGATAACACGGGAAACGAGCACAGCCTTGTCGGAAGGTCTGCCCTCACGCTTTAAGAAGCTACCCGGAATCTTACCTACTGAGTAGAGCTTCTCCTCAAAGTCAACTGAAAGAGGGAAGAAGTCAATACCATCTCTTGGCTTTGCTGCGGCAGTAGCAGCAACGTGAACAACAGTCTCGCCGTAACGTACTAAACAAGCACCGTTAGCAAGCTGAGTCATTTTACCTGTCTCAACTACGAGTGGTCTGCCTGCAAATTCTGTTTCGAAAACTCTGAACTTGTCAAAAGTCATCATTGAGTTTGCCATAATAAAAACCTCCTGAAAATTTTTATATTTCTCAGGGATTTACACTGTATCGTTTAGCAATAAAACCAACGGATTAAAAGGCAAAATCGCAAGCGTAGTTTACCATAATCTGCTCGTTTTACCGCTAAATAACAAATGTAAAATCCCTGTTTAAAACGCAACATAGGGCAAACGGTATGCCGTTTGCCCTAAGGGGTATGCTTACTTACGGATACCGAGTCTAGCAATAATAGAACGATATCTTTCGATGTCAACCTTGATGAGATAATCAAGGAGAGCACGTCTCTGACCGATCATTTTGAAAAGGCCACGACGGGAGTGATGGTCCTTCTTGTGAACCTTAAGGTGCTCAGTAAGGTCGTTGATTCTCTTTGTTAAAAGAGCAATCTGAACCTCAGGAGAACCTGTGTCGCCCTCGTGAGTAG